>JBDRML010000023.1:0-47983 GCA_043812195.1 Candidatus Woesearchaeota archaeon
ATTTTCAACCATTTTTTTAGTTTTAACCTCTTAATTTCTTAATATTACACATATTTTTACCTTTATAAACCTTTCTATTTTGTAACCACTTAAGAATAACAGCAAAACCCTATTCTTTCAACTCTTCAGGCTTCTCCTCTCTAAAACCACACTGTTTACAATATTTCACAAAATACATTCCATCATCAAATTTATGCTGCCCTTCATGTAAATCAGCTCCACATTCTGGACATTTATGAATCTCTTTCATCTTCTAGCAGCTTCCAACATCAATTTTTTCTCTTCAGTAGCCACAGTTCTCTTAATCTTATTAACAGCATCTCTATTTGCAGATATAGAATCAATTCCAACCCTAACTAAAAAACTAGCCATTTCTGGCTTAGAACCAGCCTGACCACAAATACTAGTAGTAACCCCAAACTTCTTACAAGTTTCTATAACCTTTTTCATCTCACCCAAAACAGCAGGATGCATCTCATTAAATTGTTTTTGAATTTTAGCATTATTCCTATCAATACCTAAAGTAAGTTGCGTCAAATCATTAGTCCCAAAACTAACAAAATCTATACCCTCTTGACATAACTCTTCAATAATCCAACAACTAGCAGGAGTTTCAATCATAACACCAAACTGAACATCTTTTTGAGGTTCTAATCCAATTTCCCTCATTAATTCTTTAGCTTTTCTAACTTCATCAACATCAATAACAAATGGCAACATCACACCAACATTCTTAATTCCATCATCACGCAATCTTTTCACAGCTTCAAATTCAGCTTTCAAAACTTCGGGTTGATCTAATAATCTTCTAATAGCATGCCAGCCAATCATAGGGTCAGTTTCTTTAGGTTGATCTTCACTGCCTTTTAATTGAGTATATTCATCAGTTCTCATATCACTATTTCTAATCCAAACAGGTTTATCTCCAAATGCTTTAGCAATACCTCCAATACCATCATATAATAATTTGACATAATCCTCTTTTCTATTTTCTTTAATATATTGATCAGGCCAAATTCCACCATTAGCAATCATAAATTCTAATCTAACCAAACCAACACCATCAACATTCATAGCAGCAGCTTTTTCAGCAAACTCAGGCAAATCACTAATTACTTTTATCTTAGTAATAGTTTCAACATCAATAGGAGTATCATCAATTTCAACAGACTCAACTTCAGCTCTGCCACCATAAACTTTCCCACCAGCACCATCAACAGTAACAATATCACCATCTTTTAATTTAGTTGTAGCTTCTTTAGTTCCAACAATAGCAGGAATTCCCATTTCTCTAGAAACAATAGCAGCATGAGAAGTTAAACCACCCTCATCAGTAACAATAGCCACAGCTTTTTTCATTGTAGGAACCATATCAGGATTAGTCATTCCAGTAACTAAAACATCACCTTCAACAACATTACCTAATTCACTCATATCCTTAACAATTTTTACAGGACCACTAGCAACACCAGGAGATGCGCCCATTCCTTCTAAAATCGCTTCACCTTTAAATTTCTCTCTTTCTCCAGAAGTAGCTTTAGCAATTCTTTTCTGTGTTGTTACAGGTCTGCTCTGAACCAAATAAACTCTATTCCCCTCAATAGCAAACTCCATATCTTGAGGCTTACCATAAAATTCTTCAACTTTTTTAGCCATAGTAGCTAGAACTTTAATTTCTTCTTCATTCAGAATTTGTTTTTTACCTCTTTCTCCTAATTCTCTTTTTATATTTCTTCCCACATTAGGATCTCTCATAATCATCCATTCTTGAACATTAATTTTTTTCTTTATCAATTCTAAACTCTCTTTATCTACAATATATTCATCAGGAGTAATAGAACCAGACACAACAGCTTCACCAAGACCAAATCCAGCTTCAATTATAATCTCATTCTCATTATTAGTAGCAGGATTAATACTAAACATCACTCCAGCCTTTTCAGAATTAACCATTTTTTGAACTATAACAGAGATATAAACTTTAGAATGTTCAAATCCATTCTCCTCTCTATAATAAATAGCCCTTCCAGTATACAAAGAAGCCCAGCACTGATGAACAGCCTGAATAACATTATCAACACCCCTAACATTCAAATATGTTGCTTGTTGGCCAGCAAATGAAGCCTCTGGCAAATCTTCAGCCGTAGCAGAACTTCTAACAGCAACAAAAGGAAAATCCCTCCCAGCTTTCACAAAATCAAGAGCCTTTTGATTCAATAAAACTTCTGGCCTAACATTCATATGCTCATAAGTTTTCTTAATATCATTCCTTACATTAAGAGGCATATCTGTTTCTAGAATTAAATTCTGTATTTTCTGAGAAGAATTAGTTAATTGTGTAGTATCTTCAATATCTGTTTGCTCCAATATTTTATCTATCTTAGGTTGCAATCCAGATAATTGAATAAATTCCTTATAAGCATCAGCAGTTACAGCAAAACCAGGGGGCACAGGAAACTTAGCATTATACATTTCTCCTAATGAAGCAGCTTTCCCCCCAACAATTTCAACATCATTTTTACTTATATCTTTAAACTGAATTATATTCATTACACACACACCTCAATCATATTTAATTCATCTTTTACCGAATTTTTACATTTTAGAAATTCATAATTTATATCTTTTGATGCATTATATTTGAACATAGAGAAGGCCTTCAGGAATTGATGATATTTAGTCATATTCAAACGAATTAATCCATACTTAAATATTTTTATAAAATTCTTTCTATTATGAATCACAATGTCATTTTTTTCTATTTTAGATTTTATATCTAATTCACCAAGTAATTTTTTATAAATTTTTTTCTCATTATTATTTAAACAACCTATTCTCACACTGTCTAAACTCTTTGTTTTAGTTAATTTTACGTTGCCCTCTCCAGCTATTAAACCTTGCATATAATAAATAATCTCTTGAGTATTATTTAAACGAATTTCTATATTTTTTATTAAATTATAGATTAGTTGATACAGAATTATATTAGAATAATATACTTTCAAACATCCATATTGTGTAACTGGAAGACGGATGTTTTTATATTTTTTATTCCCAGTATAATAAAAAATTTTAATATCTTTTTGATTAGAATTTATTTTTGTATTTCTAAACCAATGTTTTAAAGCTTCACACTCTCTATTTTCTATTTCTTCTGAAAGTTCTATTTGTTTAAGTTTATAATTAAAAGTTATATTCCACTTCCATTGTTCTGGATTTATACCAAACATCTTAAAAAAATGCAAAATAGTATTTATAGAATTTTTGTCACTATTTGAGAAAATTACATTAGAAAATCTTAACTTATATTTTGTCATTTCAGCTTGCAAAAGACCCATGGCATTAAGCGTTAATTTATCTAAAGGAATTTCTTTTGGGATTATTAGGTGTTTATACCTTTTTCCTAAATTCTTGTTTATGTGCTGATTCCTTCCAGCTGGCCAAGAATAAATTAAACAAAGTTTGTTATTAGGTATCAATACATGTTCTTGTGTATAAAAACCGTAATATCTATCTTTAGTGTTTCTTATTAATAATTTTTTATTTTCATAGATTTCCAATTCATAAGTTTTATTTCCCGATTTAGTAAAAATATTTTGGGGAACAATATCCTTGAATTGTAAAATATTAGTCATTTTTCCTCTTTTTAATTTAACAACTTATCCAATTTTATAAAGGTTTTGATATTCAATAACTATGTTATACATACTTTTCTCCTTTTTTCTTTCTATTAAAAAACCATATGCTAAATAAAAATAAGAAAATAAATATTAAATATTCTAATCTGATTATATTTATATCTATTTTTGGTTTTACAGCAAAGAACAAAAAAATGTTATGGGCAATACTCAAAAAAATTATTGCTATAAGAGCATTTATGAGTCTGTATTCGTGTCTTATAATTTTATGTTTATATTCATGCTCAATTCTAGGGATCAGTTCTAAATTTTCTATACGATTATTTAATTTATTCCTATCTCTATGATGAACTTGATAATCTTGAAAATCGTAAGGATATTTTTTTCTATTTTTCGCCCAAATCTCTCTTTTTGCTATAGTTCTATGAACAGATTCATTACTAACTTTCCACCTTTTATACCCTTTATAGTCTATAAAAGTTTTTTCTTCAAATTCTTTTTTATCCATATAATAAAAGAAACTAAACAACTATTTATTATTTCCTATCTCCCTCAAAGAACTCAAAATAACTTATAATAGCTGCAGAGCCAAGAACTATAAAAAATATAAATTCTTCAAGAGGCATTAAATGCCCTAAAAAATTAAAGATATGAATAAAATTAGCTCCAGGAAACACCCACAAATCTAACTCTAAAGCAGTAAGTTCATGTAAACCAGTTAACATAACAAAATATGGTATAGTTTTAAAGTATTTAACCAGCATTTTAGGAAAAAAAGAAAGAAAAGCTATACTAGGTAAAATCACAATAAATAAACCTAACCAAAGATAAGCATAAGGAATATTCAATATTTGGGGATTAGTAAATACTAAAATAAAAAATAACACTAAAATAATCATCAATACAAAAATCAAATATCTCATATTTTTATTTATTAATTCATTTTTTCCTTTATCTAAAAAATGTTCATAAAAAATCACAACAGCATAAACTAATAAAAATCCCCACACAAAATCCTCAATTGGAGACAAACCAAATAATCTAACATCAAAAATAGTGCTTTTTATATACCAAGCTTTATCTATAGAAGCCAAGTAACCAACAATTATGGTCAAGGGTACAGAAAAAATTAAAGAAAACAAAGCAGTCTTAGCAATTCTCTTTCTGGTTCTAATAGACAAATACAAAGAAGGCAAGCCAAAAAATAACAAAGTAACAACCAAATAATTTGCATTAATCAATAAAGAAATAAAAGTCGCTAAGATTGGAAATAATATTAAAATAAATATATCAAACTTCAAAAATCTATTTTTATTGAACATTAATAAGATTTATATTAAAACATTTATATATTTATCTAAACATGTCAAAAGAATCTCTAATAAAATATTGGAAAGAGAATTTTAATTTTAAAGAAGAAATTATAGAAGCATTCAAAGAAATTTCAAGAGAAGATTTCATACCAGTAGAAAACAGAGAATTAGCATATCAAGACATCGCACTACCAACTTTCAAAGCTCAAACAATATCACAACCAACCACAGTAATGATCATGACAAACGAATTAGAAATCAAACCAAATCAAAAAATCCTAGAGATAGGAACAGGCTCAGGTTATCAATCAGCAATCTTAAGTATTTTAGTAAAACCAAAAGGAGAAATATACACAACAGAAATAGTTCCAGAGCTAATAGATTTCGCAAAAGATAATCTGAAAAATTACAAGAACATCAAGATAATAAAAGCAAAAGGATTGGGCTACAAAAAAGAAGCACCCTACGACAGAATAATAATCACAGCAGCCGCACAAGAAATCCCATATAAATTATTAGACCAACTGAATCCAAACGGCATCATGATAGTGCCAGTTGGGCCACAATATTCACAACAACTTTTAAAAATTACCAACGAAAAATCATTAAAAATAAAAAACTTAGGAGATTTTGTTTTCGTTCCATTAAGATAATCAAAAAAGATTTCAAAATCCAATTTTAGAAAGCTTATTAAATATGAATATCTAAATATTTGCATGCAAAAAAAAGGGGAAATAGAATCTAAAGATTCTAAAGTTTGCTTTCTTAGTAATTTTCCACCTAGAGAATGTGGAATAGCGACGTTCGCCAGAGACCTCGTGACGTCGATGAATAAAAGATATAATCCAGTTCTGAAATCAAAAGTCGTTGCTCTGAATGAAGACTCAGACTTTTACAATTATGACAACAGAGTGATCATCCAGATGAACAAAGAAGACATCAACGATTACAAAGCCACTGCAAAAAAACTAAATAGATCTAAAAATATAAAATTAATTTGCGTCCAGCACGAGTTTGGTTTATTTGGTGGAAAATATGGAGATCATTTAATAAAATTTCTAGAAAATGCAGATAAACCTGTTGTTGTAACTTTTCACAGCGTATTACCTAATCCAAATAAAGATAGAAGAAGAGTCGTAAGAGAAATAGCTTCAAACTCAGCAGCCATAATTGTTATGGCTAATACAGCAGTTGACATCTTAGAAAGAGATTACAACATAAGCAGAGGAAAGATACATGTTGTCTATCACGGAATTCCAAATGTACCTTTCTATTCAAATGAAAGCTTCAAGAAAAAATTAAAATTAGACAATAGAACAGTACTTTCTACATTCGGCCTATTAAGTAAAGGAAAAGGAATAGAATATATGATTAAATCTTTACCATATTTAGTAGAAAAATATCCAAACATATTATATTTAATTATAGGAGAAACACACCCTGTAGTAAGAAAAGAAGAAGGAGAAAAATACAGAAACCAGCTAATAAATCTAACAAAGAAACTAGGATTAGAAAACAATGTCAAATTTTACAACAAATATCTTTCATTAAATGAGATAATTCAACATCTTCTTGCAACAGATATCTATGTTTGCACTAATTTAGAAAGAAATCAGATAGTTTCAGGAACTCTTTCTTATGCTTTGGGATGTGGAAGACCAGTTATTTCAACTCCAAACTTATATGCAGAAGAGATATTAAGTGATAATAAAGGAATTTTAGCAAAATTCAAAGATCCAAAATCTTATGCAGACGCAATTAACAAAGTGTTATCAGATCCAAATTTAAAATATGAATTAGGAAAAAGAGCATACACATTTAGCAGAGGCATGATTTGGCAGAGTATAGCAGCCGGTTATTTAAATGTATTTAACAAAGTAGTTAAATTGAGAGGAGAAATAACAAAAAAATATCATTCTATAGATTTTAATCATCTAAACAGGTTAACAGATGATTTTGGATGCATTCAATTTTCAAAAGATGCTACGCCAGACAAAGAATCAGGATACACATTAGATGACAATGCTAGAGCACTAATTACAACAGTTATGCACGATTCTTTATTTAAATCTGGAAAGCCATCAAAATTGACAGAAACATATCTAAGATTCCTAAAACATGCTCAAGAAAAAAATGGAAATTTCAAAAATAACTTCCACAACGAAAACGAAACTCTAAATAGTCACAGCGAAGATGCTTTTGGAAGAGCAATTTGGGCTCTAGGTTATACAATAAGGAACTCAAAAGATCCAAAAATAATCAAAACATCAAAAAAAATACTTAAAAAATCAATAGAAAGAATTCCAGAGCTTGAAAATTTAAGATCAAAATCTTTTGCAATTTTGGGTCTATGTCACTACTATCAAGAATGTCAAATGAAAAAAATTCTAAAAATAATAAAAGATTTAGCAAATTCATTAGTAGAATCATATGAAAAAGAATCATCTAAAAAATGGCAATGGTTTGAAAAAAGATTAACATATTCAAATTCCAAAATACCAGAAGCATTATTCTTTGCATACAAAGCAACCAAAAACAAAAAATATCTGGAAGTTGCTGAAAGAACTCTACATTTCTTATCAGATATAGTATTCATAAAAGAAGAATTAGTTCCAATAGGCCAAGAAGGATGGTACAAGAAAAATGGTAAGAGATCATTATTTGATCAACAACCAATAGACGCTTCATCAATGGTTCAGACATATCTAGCTGCATATTCAATTACAAAAGATAAAGATTACTATGAAAAAGCAGTGTTGGCATTCAATTGGTTCTTAGGTAGAAATCACTTAAAACAAATGGTTTACAATGAATCTACTGGTGGATGTTATGATGGAATCTTAAAAACAAATCTTAACCTAAATCAAGGAGCAGAATCTACAATCTCATATTTATTAGCAAGATTATCTTTAGAAAATATTAAAAGATCAAGACCACTTTAGACCTTCAAAATCAAATTTAAAATCAATAACTTTTTTACCAAACTTCTTCTTCAATGTTCTCTTATCGCCAAAAAACAAAATACTTCCTCCACCACCACTCCCACAAACTTTAGCACCAATAGCTCCAGATTTCATTCCACTATCAATAATTTTTCTTATATTCAAAGGAACAATACTCTTATGCAATTTAATTCTTTCTTTTGTCTCTTCGTTCATTAATTGAGCAAATTTATCTAAATCTTTTTTTAACAAAGCGTTTTTCATATCAATAGCTATTTTTTTTATCCTTAACAAATTCTTAGTATTCTTTCCCTTTCTCAAATTATCCATCATTGCTTTATTTGTGCTTGTAGTAAGATGTGGAATTCCAGTATAAATTAATACTAAATGATCTTCAAATTTCTTAATAAAACTTTTAGGCAGTTTCAATCTATGAACCTTAACTTTGTCTTTTTTGAATTCAAAAAAATTAATACCCCCCAAAGCACCAGCGTATTGATCTTGTTTTCCACCAGTCTGTCCTATACTTTGTTCTAAATCATAAACTTGTTCAGCTAATTTTATTTTATCTCTGGTTTGTGAAATTAAAGTTAACCAAACCAAACTCATAACACCAGAAGTTCCTAAACCAGACGAAGTAGGAATATTTCCTGAATATCTTAAACCAACACCTTTATCAGAAGCAACAAACTCTCCAGATATCCTTTTATTTATAGCAGCATTTAACACACAACCACCATATTTATCTTTAAATGGAGAAATGTCTGTAGTTCCTCCTGAAAAATCAATCCTTACCGGTGCCGATGCTTTTTTTATAACCTTCATTTTATTAATAGACTTGCACCCAAGATGCCTGGATGATTAAGTTTACTCCAAACTATTGGAGGCATTTTTGGCATAATGTTATATTTTTTTACATGTTTTCTGATAATTCTCAAAAATTTATCACCAGTCTCTTTAACACCGCCAGCCAACACAACAATTTCGGGATCAAAAACACTTATCATTGAAGATATACCTTGTCCTAAAAATTTAGAGACTTTTTCCAATTTCTCCATATCATTTTTATCAAATAAATCTTTGATTTCAATTTTCTTTTCTTTCCATAAATCTTCTAGATTCTTTTCACTATCTAATATCATATCACCAAACTCTCCAGCCATACTTTTGCCAACATACATTTCACCATTAATAATTATTCCACCCCCAATTCCAGTCCCTAATGTGAAAATAATGAAATTTTTTTTCTTTACACCCAATCTAGCTTCAGCCAAAGCAACACAATTAGCATCATTTTCAACTTCTACCCTTTTTTTGAATTTTTTCTTAAGAAAACCTTTCAGATTAAAATTTTTCAAAGGGATATTTGGTGTATTTTTAATAATACCATCTTTCAAAGGGCCAGGTGCTGCAACCCCGATACCCTTCACATCTTTATCCATCAAATCAGAAATAGAGTCGACTAAAGCCTTGAGTAAATCTTTTTTATTCATAGGAGTTCTTATTTTAATATAATTAGAAATTTTACTCCCCTCCACAATACCGGCTCTTAAATAAGTTCCACCTAAATCCACTCCAATAATTTTATTTCCTGCCATATTTGTCCTCTAATCTAACTAAATCTTTTTCATCAAAGTTACCTAAAGATACTTCTAAAAATATAGCTTCTTTATTTCCACCAATTACTCTATGCGCAGTCTTTTTTGGAATATTAACTATCTCTCCTTTTTTAACTATCTTCTTTTTCTTTCCAACCTGCACAATTCCAGGAGTAAGAAAATACCACATTTCACTTCTATCCTTATGATACTGTAGACTCAATTCTTGTTTAGGTTTAACACTAATTATCTTAACAGTACATTTTTTATTTAAAACGAACTGTTTAAAATTGCCCCAGGGCTTCTTCACCTCTTTCATACCCAAAAAATTAAAATAGAGATTTAAATAACTTCTGTTTCTATTATAGAAACCTTTATTTAACTAAAAGCAATCACAAAATCTATGAAAAAAGTTTTGATAGTTGTAGCTCATCCAGATGATGAAACAATTTGGATGGGTGGAACTTTACTTAGACACAAAAAAGATTGGGATACCACAATTATTAGTTTATGCAGAGAAAGCGACTCAGATAGAAATCAAAAATTCCAAAAAGCTTGCAAAATTCTAAATTCTAAAGGTTTTATTTCAGATATTGACGACGAGAAATTAACACCATTAAAAGAAGAAGAAATTGCAAATATAATTTTAAAATATTCTAAAGAAGATTACGATTACATATTCACACACGGAGAAAATGGAGAATACGGCCACATAAGACATAAAGAAATCTACAAAGCTGTAAAAAATCTCATACAAAAAAGAAAATTAAAAGCAAAGAAAGTTTTTTTCTTTTCATATCTCGGCAAAGAAAACGATTTTCAAGGCTACGCAATATACGACTCCAGGGCAAATATCTTTATAAAATTAAACGAACATGAAATATTATCCAAAAAGAGTCTTATTCAAAAAATTTATGGATATCAGAAAGGGGGGTTTGAAGAAAAAAGTTCAACTAACATTGAAGCGTTTACAAAATTAAAATGAAAATATTAGTTCTATATCCACATCCAATGGAGCCCGACGGTGTAAGCATCCAAGGTCACGATCTTTGCAGAGGTCTTGCAAAAGCAGGAGCAGAAGTTGTCCCATGCCATTTTAGGGAAAGTCTTCAAAAAGAATATTATTTAAGACATTTTAAGCCAGATGTAGTGATTGGTGTTGGATTTTGGGGCAATGTTCCAGAAGTTGTAAGAGAACCATTAAAATGGGGTGCTCAAGTAGTTCCATGGTTTAATGCAGATGGTTGGGTAGCTAATTACCAAACACAATTCGATCAATTAAAATTAATGTTTACAACAAGTGAATGGGTTAGACAAATCTACAAAAGAGATGGTGTAGATATTTCTAAGATAATACCAATGCATATTGGAATTGATACTGATTTATTCAAACCAAACCCAAATCAAGAAGAAAATTTAGCACTAAGAAGAATGCTCGGAGTTAAAGACGAAGAAAAGATGATATTGACTGTGGGAGGAGATGTAACATCTAAAGGCGCACAAGAAATGATGAAAGCTCTAGCAGAAGTAAATAAGGAATTCAAAAACTGGAGATATGTCTGTAAAGCCTGGCCTAGTGAATGCGCACACGAATGGCGCGAAAAAGAAGAAAGACTCGCAGACGAATTAGGAATAAGAGACAAAATAATATTCGTTGATGATGGTTGGAGTCCCGAATTCATGGCTAATGTATTAAACACTTGCGATATTTATGCTGCCCCTTCTAGAATAGAAGGTTTTGGAATGATTCAAGTTGAAGCTATGGCATGTGGAAAACCTGTTATTTCTATAGACAAAGGTGGACCAGCAGAAACAATAATTCATGAAAAGACAGGATTCTTGGCAAGAGTAGCTGAAGAAATTGAATTGACTGAAGAATGGGTTTATTCAAGCATGGGATACATAACAAAACAAATAGTAAAGTTTGACAAACCAAAAGTATTTGGCTACAGAGCAAATGTTGATGATCTAAAAGAATACACGTTAATGCTTTTAAAAGATGAAGATCTCTGTAAGAGAATGGGGGAAGAAGGAAGAAAGCACGTAGTTGAAAATCTTGATTATAGAGTCACAGCAAAAAAAATGCTAGACACAATAAAAGAAAAATTAGGATTAGAATGACTTGGAAAAAATTAAAAAAAGATATTTATTATTATGAAAAACCATCTTTAGGACAATTAAAACAATCAGTCAGATATATGGCCCTTACAGTAGACAAATCAACACTTAAAAATAAAATAAAATATGGATTAGCTAGAGAAATTACTAAATCTAAAGGAAATCCAGATGTAGCTGGATTTATTGACGAAAGTAAATTAATAATAGTAAAATCAAAAGACTTACTAAATTGGAAAAAAGTTTGCGATTTAAAAATTAAAGGAATTAATAAAATTATAAAATCTTTAGGAAAAAAGAACAGATTCTTTATTGGATTAGAAGATCCAGATATAATCGTTAATAATAAAACTAAACACGTTTATTTCACAATAGCATTTAAACTTAAAGATAAAATAGCTTACAATGTTTATCTTGGACATGCGCAAGGTAAATCTTTAGATAATTTAAAAGCTACAAAACCAGTTCTATCTCCAACTAAAAATTTTAGAGGATTCAAGGAACTTGCTTTTTCACCATACAAAATAAAAAACAAAAGAATTTGTTTAAATGAATCACAAATAATAAGAAAGAATGAAGAAATTCAATTAATTGTCTCTACAATTTCAGCTAAATTTGGAAAACCATGGAAACCTTTCAAAATTGTTTTAGAACCTGCAAAAGCAAAATACAAATGGATTCAAGGTCATGCCTCTCCTTGTAAAATCTTTCCTACAAAATTCATAAATCATAAAGGTCTTCTAGTAGGAATAATAAACGGAAGAGAAAAAAATAAAGGAAAAAAATACGGAAAATTCAGACCAGGCTTAATATTATTCAATCCAAAAACAGGAGAAATTCCATGGGTATCTCCTAAACCTTTATTCGAAGATCCAAAAGCCAGGACAATCACATTCGCAAGCGACCTAATTCAAATAAATAAAGATGAAATAATTCTTTACTGTCATGTCAATGATTCTTTCGTAAGAGCCTATAAAATAAATAAAAAAGCAATAGAGAAATTGATAAGTTAAAAATAGGAAGTTTTAAATATTACTTAATATATACAAAGTAATACTATGGAAACTATAAGTTTAAAGATGGAAAAAGAGTTGCTTCATGATGTTGATAGTTCTATCAAAAGTCATAGATACAGCACCAGAACCGAATTTATTAGAGATGCAATCAGAACTAAGTTAAATGATCTGGAAAAGGAAGAAGCAATTAAGAAATTAGCTAAACTAAAAGGAAGCCTAAAAGCAAAGAAAAGCGATAAAGAGGCTGGGGATATTGCAATAAGAAATATAGCTAAAAAACTAAATGTAAGTTTAAATTAGATCTTCTGGTTTTTTTATAGTTACTTTTTCTGACAATTCATAAAAATGTTTATCTCTAGTTACAACAATAGCATTATTATCTCCTGCTAAGATTACATGTAAAGCATCTTTTATAGGAACTTTTAGTTTCTTTGAGATTTGAATTGCTTCTTTCAATTGTTCTGGAGACGATTTTATTTTAATCAAATTTTCTTTAGGAACAATAGAGATTATTTTTTTAATATCTTCTTCAGAAAAACCTTCATGCAATTCTTCTTCAACTAAATCTGAATAAATTATTAAATGATTTTCTTATATTATAAGTTTGATTAATGAGAAAGCCCAATCTCCTAAAGGCCTAAATTTATCAGACCGATTTTCAAAGTAATCTCTCCAAATACAAGTATCTAGATAATATTTTTCAACCATTTAATCAATAAACTTTCTATACTTATATAATTTGTTAATTCAATTAACTCAAACATTTCATAATATCTTTAAGTTTTATTTTAGAAACCATAATTTTAGTATCTCCGACTCCCGAATATAACAATAAATTATTCCCATCTTCAACAATTCCTGTTGGAAATATAACATTTTTACCCTCAAAAGATTTATATTTAGTATTTGGAATCATTATTGGATGATTAGATCTTGCTATCAGTTTCTTTGGATTTTTCAAATCAAATAGAGCAGCCCAGACAGCATAAGTATCATGTTCATCCTTAACTTTAACTCCAAAAATTTTTTTAAAATCATCAACAAAATTATGTTTTGAAATTTTTGATACACCATGAAATATCAATAGCCAACCCTTATCAGTTTTTATTGGAGGAGGACCTGCGCCGCTTCTGCTAAACTCTTTTTTCCTTTTAGATAAAGACATACCATCAAGTTCTCCCCAATGAATTAAATCTTTAGAAAATGCTATCCATACATGAGGAACTGAAAACTCAAAATTACCTTCTGGCCTGTCATAAGCAATATATTTTCCCATCACTTTTTCAGGAAATAACACCACATCTTTATCTTGCTCTCCAAAAATTATACCTTTTCTTTTCCAGTTAATGCAATCATCAGACTCAGCTAAATAAGTTGATATATTTTCACTTCTTGAAAGCCCAACATAAGTCATATAATACTTATTTCCTATTTTTGTAATTCTAGGATCCTCTACCCCAAGTTCTGCATCTTCATTAGTGCCAAAAAAACCAGGTCGTTGTTCTACTTTTAAAATATTAGCACCAGTCTTATCTAAATATATTCTTCTTAAATGAGAGATAAATGCGAGCCTTTTTGTTTCGTCTTTAAAATGAAAATCCAAATCTCCAGCACCAACAACACTACTTTTTTTAAATTTGTCAAGTTTTATCTTAAATTTATCTTTTCCAACAAACCTAGGAGAATAATAATATTTATCATCATGAAATTTTTTTAATTTTTCAATAACTCTTACATAAAGAATTATTTTTCCATTTTTTAATCTTGCAGCACCAGGATTTAACACACCAATAATTTCAAATCTATTTGAAGAAGGTTTTAAATTTTCCGGCTTCAATAATATTCTATCTTTTCTTTTCACCATTTTACAAAATCACCCTTTTCTTTTTTAATGAATTATAAGCCCACATATAAGTTCCAGCGCTCCATGCTTGAAGCACACCATGTGTTTCTCTAGATATAGGATTAATCCATTCTGGAAACGAATTACTTCTCAAATTCGCATCAGCAAGTTTCTCTAGCTCTTTCTTAGCTTCCTTATATTTTTTCAATTTAATTAAAGCCAACACATAAAAACTTCCAATAAAAGGCCAGATTCCACCATTAAGATAATTATTAGGTGTAGCTTTTGCATCATAATAATAATCTTCCCAATATTTACCATCTGGTTTTATTGTAGGATGAATATCTTTCATCGGATAAGGTCTAGCTACTTTATTTTTTTCTATATACTTTAAAATCGAAATAGACTTTTTCCTATCAGCCAAATCAAAGATTATTGCAATCAAGTTTCCAAAAGAATCAAACCAATCTCCAATCTCTTTGTATTTATTATGATTTTTCCATCTGTAAGCCCAGTAATATTTTCCACTCCACAATTGATTTTCCTTACTTTCATTAACAATTTTCTTCAGTTTATTTTTCACTTTATTTTCTTTAATATCATCTAGAATTTTATAATAAAGAGCCTGTGTACCAATAACAGCACCATATTTATTAGGAAAAGCATCCTGCCAGTCAGTTGTAGAAAGTTGCTCTAAAGTTACATCTTCTCCAATATCCCTCTGCTTTATCCACAAAATAGCCTTATCAATATTTTTTTTCTGTTTTTTGAATAAATTAGAATCTCTATATCTTTTCTTGTAAATATAATGCCCAATAACAAACCACAAACTAGAATCTATAGACTTAAAATCAGCTTGTCTTTTTTTCTTATCTAATTTCAGAACAGCATTTGGTATCTGTCCCAACTTACTTTGATATTTCGCAAGTGTAATTAAACTTTTTTTAAATTGCTCTTTGTATAACTTATCTTTATCAGTGCCAGCACCTATTAAACTAATCATACTATCTCTTGACCAAACACCTTTGTAACCTTTTTTACCTCCAGATGCATACAAACCATACTTAGTAGAACATATTTTCATCACTTCTTTTGCTTTTTCATAAGCTTCATCTAAAATATTCTTTTTCACCATCTTTTACTTAAAATTAGGTTAAAGACTATTTAAATTTAACTTTTTCTCTCACAACAACGAACCAGCACCCTTATCCATAATCAATATAAAGTTCTTATGTTTTCTCAAATAGCTTGCAGGACAACCTTTTCCAATTGATCCCTTAACTAAACATCTCACAGCCTTAGCTTTCTTATTCCCAGAAGCCAACAATATTAATTTTTTTGCAGACAAAATAGTCTTAATTCCAACAGTTAAAGCCCTTTTAGAAATTTTTTTAGATTTCTTTGTTTCCTTAGACAAATTAACTAACCTTGTTCTAGAATTCAATTTAGATCCAGGTTCATTAAAAGCAATATGACCATTAGCACCCAATCCTAATATTTGTATATCAATCTTATTTTTCTTAATTTTCTTTTCATAATTTAAACATTCTCTAGTAGGATTTTTTGTCTCGCCATTTAATAAATTTATATTAGATTTCTTAATATTCACATGATTAAACAAATTTTTAAACATATAATGAGAATAACTTTTTTTATCACTTTTTTTAATAGGATAAAGTTCATCCAAATTAAAACTCTTTATTTTTGAAAAATCAGTTTTCTTCTTTATTAAAATTTTATACAATCCCAAAGGAGTAAAACCGCTTGCAAATCCAATCACCACATTAGGTTTTTTAGCAATCTCTTTTATTAAAATATCACTAGCCTTTTTTGATAATTCATTATAATCTTTAGTTTTAATAATCTTCATTACTTTAATTATTAATTAAACTCTTTTTAAAATTATCTAAGAACTAATTTCAATACCAGTTCTACCAGCTATTCTAGATTTAGCCATTTTCATGATAGTTTTGGCATCTTCAACAGATTCTTTTTCAACATCAATCTCAAATATCACAGACCCCACCTTAACTATAGCAGCAACACCCATTGCCTTTCCAAAAGAATGAGCCATTCCAGTCTGCATTCTATCTGCTCCAGCACCTGTAAGCATTTTATTCTCTCTCAATACTTGATGTGGAACTACATTAATATGAAAATGATAACCTTTAGGTCCAAATTTTCTTTGAAAGTGCTTATTTAACATCATTCTACAAGACTCTATAGCATTGTGCCTAATTTGAAATTTTTCTTTAGAAATTAACTTAACTCTAGAAGGAAACTCTTTTTTAATATCTCCCATATGATATCTAACTACTTTTGAAGCAGGAATAGATTTAATGAATCCCTTTTTCTTATACTTAGATTTTCTAGTGTATCCTCTTGATGGAAGTCTATAACATTTTCCTTTTCTTAATGATGCCATTTTATTCTACTTTAACTTTAGTTCCTATAGCTTGTCCAGGAAGCCCCTTTTCAAATTTAACTCTTACAGCACCTTTATTTCCATGCTCTTTCATTACAGTGCCTTTCATTTCCTTACCTGAAGGAGTTACCCAAGTTACAGTCTTTTTAACTAATTCCTTAGATTTCTCTTTATTATCATAACCTTCAACTTTAACAATCATCTGGTTAGGATACTGTGTCTTATGACTCCCCCTATAATTTATTATAACTCCATCCATCTTAAAAATGAGGAAAAAAATCAGTTTATAAGCTTTTCTAATTATTTTAAGCAAGTGCAGCAAGCTTATATCCGCCTGTGGGTTTTACAGAATCTATTATAAACTTTTTTTCTGAGTCGTTATATCTGCCAGTAATAATTATTGGAACGTTTCCGCCTTTTTTTGAAGCTCTATAAAGTAAATACCCACCCTTTTCAAAAGAACTAATCTCATTACAATTAATTTTCGGAAACTCAAAACTAACAACGCCCGTTATATCTTTACAATGGCCAACATAACCCTTTGACCCATTAAATCCTTTTGGTGTGCTTGATAAGTAAGGTATTTTTACTTCAAGAGCACATTTCTTTTCATGATCCAAGGCATCTATAATATTTGTTAGTTTCATATCATCTGAAATATCTGCTTTAGAGTTAGGATTAATAATAAGCTCGAGACCATGGCTTTTACGAATGTTTTTACAAATTAATGGAGTTTTAAATCCCTGATATGCCCCATGTGCAATAAAACCTACTGGGACTAAAATTATAAGATAACTTAAAACATCCAATGTTTTATTCCATATATCATTAAGATTCATTAAATCATTCATTTTTTCTAGCTTTATCTTTTAATTTAACATATTTTCCACTGTTTAAAGAATCTTCATATAATTCACCATCTCTTCCGAATTTATCAAGATGTAATACATTATTGCCAGAACTTGTTTCATAAATAATTGCTCTTCTTATTTCAGGCTCAGCAAAAAAATTATAAGCAGTTAATATTGCAGTAGCAATTATTGCTCCCACACAACCATATAAATATAGTTTTACTTCACTATCAATATTAAATAATTGTCTCATTTTTTTTTATTTTTCTCCTTCTTGAGAGATTTCTCTTCTCAGCACTCCAGAATGTTCACCATAATCAATTGTTGATATTTCTATTAAAGTATAATGTGGAAAAATTCCTTCAAGTTGTCCTGTTACAACTACTTCTTTACCTGTTTCAGAAGAAGCTTTTAACATACTTAATGCTTCAATATTATGGCTTATATGCCTTAAGAATATATCTTCACATCTTATTGATAAATTTCCTTCCTCTAAAAAGAAATGGTAATTCCCTCTTGTTCCATCTTCTAAAGAACATATTTGAACACCATGTGCTACTCCACGTATAGAATATCTTCCTCTACTGACTTCTTCTTTTATAATTTCTGAAACGCTTTTAACTTGAGTATTTGCCATTTTTAACCTAAATCCAAAACCTAATTTCCATTTATAAGTCTTTCGTTTTGTTACTACTATTAATAAATATCAATAAAAAATCTTAAAACTTTTAAAAATTATAAATGATAATCTTTATATAAAATAAAAGTAATTAAAAAATAATGAATAAACAAATATTGACTCAAATAATTCTAATCTTTATGATACTAATATTAATTATCACAATAATAAGTCCAGATTTAATAAAACTAGCTCCAAAATTTATAAAACAAGATTATGGTCTTAGAGAAGATTATAATATTGAAAAATATAATGTTTTAAAAATGGATTTTGTTTCTTCAAATAGCTATTCTAGTGGAAATCCATTTACAGATGTAGATTTTACAATAGAATTCACAAATCCAACAGGCCAAAGAATACTTAATACAGACGGATTTTATAATGGAAATGGAAATGGAGACCAAAACGGTTATGTTTGGTCAGCAAGATTTTCAGGAGATGAAGTCGGGACTTGGACTTATGAAACTTTTTCAAATGAACCTTCATTAAATGGTTTAACAGGAACAATCAATGTGCAAATTTCATCAAACAAGGGTCCAATAATAAAAGATGAAGAATATCCACACTGGTTTAAATTCAAAGAAGGAGAAAATGTTCAGTTACATGGTAATTTTTTAGATAATGTAGCTGGAGGGAATCCTTTAAGATTCACTCATTTATATTTATCAGAATTTGTATCAGACACAGAAAGACAACAGTTCATTGACAGAGCAAACCAAATAAAAGCAAACAAAATGAACATTTATCTTGCAAATGTGGGTGATTATGGCGGCTCATTCCCAACAACACCTTGGTTAGGAACATACAATTCAAATAATAAAGAAAGATTTGATATTTTAAGATGGGAAAAATATGAAGTAGAAATAGCCAGATTAAACCAAGAAGGAATTATAGCAGAGCTTTGGTTTTTTGCTGATGATTCTGCATTTGGAAATATTAACGATGCGAATATAGATCTTTTCTTACAATATGGACTTTCAAGGCTTTCAGCATATCCAAATGTAATTTTTGTACAAGTCTTAGAATGGGAAGAAATGTATTCTAATAATTGGAATCGTGCTAATAATCATGGAATATTTATGAGTCAACATAATCCATATGAAAGGTCAATCTCTATTCATGGAACAACAGGAAATTTTGATTTCCCAAATGAAGAATGGACAAAATTTATGGCAATTCAGACAGGAAATACTGTATCTTATCCTTCAAATTACGACATGACTTTAGTAAATTATAATCTTCCAAATAATCCAAAACCACTAATAAATGAAGAATTTGGATTTAATAACGACGATTATGATCAAAACCCAGTTGATTCTTTAAACATGAGAAAAAAACTTTGGATAGCTTTTGTAGCAGGTACAGCAGGAACTGGAACAGGATCAGGCATGAAAGAATTTGACGAATTTTTCGATTTAGTTAATCCAGAATTCTGGAAAATGACTCCAGATGATTCAGTATTTGTAACAGCAGGATATGAAACTCATTGTCTCGCAAACTCAGGTCAAAGTTATATTTGCTATGCACCAGTTGGAGGAACAATTCAATTAAACAGCAACAGTATACAAGAACAATATAATTATCTTTGGTATGATCCATTCACAGGAGTTATAACAGAACAAGGATTTATTGATCCAGGTAACTTGATTTTAAATGCACCAAACTCAAATGATTGGGTTTTATTTTTAGATGTTGCTAGCCAGCAAGTTTCAACCTGTAATTTAATTGCAGAACCAGACAGAGAAATTGGTTCATTTAATAGTTTATTAACTGCAAGTTTTGAAAATTTACCTCCAGATATAACTCTTACATTAATGAAGTGCTCACAAGAAGATGGAGGAACACAACAAATAATAAATAATAATATAGCAACAAGATCCTGTAATTATCCAGAAGTTTTAGAAGAAACAACATATCAAGCAAGCGCAACAGCAGAAGAAACACAATGCATAACTTTAGTAACTGATTTACCAATTCCTCCAGAAAATGTTTTTCAAGATGATTATACAATAAATATCTATTCAAATGATTTCATAAACCAATTAACTATAGATAATGTTGACTGGGATCATTATTCAAATTATTATCCTTTAGGTGGAGGAGAAATACCTCCAGACTCAAATGGAATAAATGGATTATGGCATTTTAATGATGATCTTTCAGATGGAATGGCAAATGATGATTCTGGAAATGGAAATGAAGGCACATGTACAATTGGAGTAACCTGTCCTGATTATATTATAGAAGGTCAAAGATTTGGTGCAGGCGCCTATTTATTTAATGGAGTAACAGATTATATTGAAATTCCACAAAGCACAATATCTACATCAGGAACCATATCCATGTGGATAAAACCAACAGGAATGCAAGACAAAACAATTATGGATGCAACAAATGATATTGGATCTAACAAATATTTCTTTATAGACATAAATGATCAAGGTTTATTAAGATTTTGGATGGAAGATTATAATGATGCAGATTTTAGAGTTGACTATGATGTAAGCCAGTATGATCCTAATGACTGGTATCTTGTAACAGGAGTTTGGAATTTTGGATCTGCACCAGCATTAGAACTATACTTTAATGGAGAGTTAGTTGATTCTGATACAAGAGCAAGCGGACCAATATCAGTATTAGCAACACCATATATAGGTCATGATAGAAGTGAAGAAGACACAAACACTATGTGGAAATTTGGAGGAGCAATAGATGAAGCCGCGATTTGGAGTATAAATCTTAATCAAGAGGAAATATTAGCTCTTTATTCAGGTGGAGGTGGAGGGCCATCTACAGGAAGCTATGAATCTACATTAATAGAAACACCCCAGTTAGAATCAGTATTAGTAGAATGGGAATCTACAAATAACAATGCAATTCACTTTGCAATAAGTCCAGATTCCAATATTTGGTGTAATGTTTATAATGGACAAATAATCACAAGAAATAATTGTGGATATTTTCCTTCAGAAAATTTCTATTACAAAGTAGAATTTTCAGATTATTCTCTTATAAATAATGTTTATTTTGAATGGGAAGAGAGAGTAGAACTTCCTGGCGGTGGCGGAGGTAAAACACTGCCTCACCAAGCATACGGGGAAGATGAAGATGGACAACTATACAGCCAAGATATCTTTAAAATGATATTAGATTTTATTAAAAATATTTTTGGATTATAAATTAAAAAGATTAAATTTATTTAACCTCAAATAAAATAACTTTTATGGGATTATACCCCTTGCAATGAATATTATTGTTAAGATCATACTTACAAGTATAACATTCGCCATAACCCTCTTTTTTCATATTGTTTATTATATTTGGCCTAAATAATTGATGCAGACAAAGAATTTTAATTTCCTTTTCGGAAATAATATTTTGTTTTTTACAAATTTCTACAAGACCCATAATAAATAAAGTAATTTAAGTATCTTTAAAAAGATTAGTATATTAATTAAATTAATAAATTAAAATTAAAATGCTAAATCAAATTAAAAAAGACATAGAAGATTTAGAAAACCCTGAAAAAGCTAAACTTCTCCAAAGATTTTTCAAAACAGGCCCAGGACAATATGGTGAAGGTGATATTTTTTTAGGAATAACAGTTCCATTACAAAGACAAATAGCCAAAAAATACACAAATCTTTCTTTAGATGAAATTCAGGAATTATTATCAAGCAAAATACACGAGCATAGATTAATAGCATTACTTATATTAATAGATAAATACAAAAAAGCAGATCAAATTAAAAAAGAAGAAATATTAAATTTATACTTAAAAAATACAAAATACATAAACAACTGGGATTTAGTTGATTTATCAGCTCCAAATATTGTAGGTGATTATTTTCTTGAAAAAGATAAATCAATATTATACAAATTAGCAAACTCAGATAATTTATGGGAGAAAAGAATAGCAGTATTAGCAACTTTCACATTTATTAAAAATAACAGATTTGATGATTCATTAAAAATATCAGAAATTCTGCTTAAAGATAAACATGATTTAATACATAAAGCAGTTGGCTGGATGCTTAGAGAAATAGGTAAAAAAGATCAAAAAACAGAAGAGGATTTCTTAAAAAAACATTATAAAAATATGCCAAGAACAATGTTAAGATACTCAATAGAAAGATTCTCAGAAGAAAAAAGAAAGTTCTATCTAAGTTAAAAACATAAGCTTTAAAGCAAACGTCAGTTAAAGAAATTAAAAAATGAAAGAATTAGTTTTAATCCTTATTCAATAACTACACTAACTCTTCTCTTGGAACCAAAGTTGTAGTTAGATTTCTTTCCAAGTATGTTACTTGGGCTGCATCAAACATTGGAACTCCAGAAGCTTCCATCAATGTCATAATTTCTCCTGATTTGCGTTCCTTGGCATAATTTATATACATATATTGTATTTTCGATGCAGTTTCTCTTGAAGGCTCTACCTCTGTTATTTCTCTTATAAGCCTCATTCTACCAAAATCTCCATCTTTCAAACAATCTCGATAAGTATTTTGAACATCAAGATATAATCTATTTGGATTCACTCCAAAATTTTTTGCTACCATTGATACAACATTGTAAGGATGTTCTTTCATTCTCTCCTCTAACTTTTCTACTTGACTCTTTGGTTGTTTTCTTCCGAATATCATTTTTATCTCTTAATTAGTATTAATTTTCCATTTATAAATCTTTCTATTTGTAACCACTTAGAAATAATAATTAATCCTTTTCTCTCATAAAAACATAAGCTTTAAATAACCCTTTAAAATTAAAGTTAACATGAAAAAATCATTAATAATAATTTTCTTAGTAATAGTTGTTTTAGCAATAGCTGTATTTGGTTTTAATATTACTGAAAAGGCAACAGATACACCTGGAGAATATGATGAATTTGCTCAATGTCTAACAACTGAAGGAGCAAAACTCTATGGATCATTCCAATGTTCACACTGTAAAACTCAAAAAGAAATGTTTGGTAATTCTATTCAATATGTAAATTATGTTGAATGTGGCCCATTAAGAGGCCCAATAGACAGTAAATGTATTGATGCAGGAATTGAAGCATATCCAAGTTGGATAATAAATGAAACTACGTATAAAGGAACACAAAGTCTATCTAAATTAAGTGATTTAACTGGTTGTGCTCTTTAATTTTAATACAATTATGTAAAACCTTCAATTTTACAATCTTCTACAAGATCTTCTATACTTTTATAATCTGATCCCAAAACACGAAAAATATTCTCTACAACACAAACCCTTTTAGGAAGTTTTGTTCCATCAACATATGAAGAAAGAGTTTGTCTTGGCAATCCTGTTTGCTCAGCAAGCCAAGTTTTATCATGCCCAATATCCCTTAATCTATTATTTATAAAACTACTAAGTACTCTATTTTTAAATCTCTCACGTCTAATCATAAATCTTTTCTTTAAATAACTACCATAGCTTTCATAACCTCTTTTATGAATAGCTTCTTTTGAATAATCATATGTAGAATTATAACCAGTTTTATCTCTGTTTGCATAAACAAACACAGTAGTACGAGATATTCCTTCTATTCTAGCTATTTCTCGAGAAGTATAACCATTTCTTCTAAGTCTATCAATCGATTCTATTTGTGATTTATCTAATTTTTTTGGCATAGTAAATGTATTTTTAGAATAGTATCTCTACGTCACCATACATTTTTTTCAAATCTTCAAATAAACCTTCTTTAATACTCAAATGTTTAGGAAGTTCAAATTTAACTAAAGCATCATCCATTTCAATTATATCACTATCTTTAATATTTTTTAATCTCCCATCCACAATATCAGCTTTTTTAATTATTTTCTTTTTTGCTCCAATATCTTCAGTAATAAACACAAGACCTTCCAATAATAACATCTCGCCCAATTTCTTTTTATGCTTAAATCTAATCTTAGATCTTTCTACACCAGAGAATTGTTTTCTCTGAATATGATCAGTTAAAGTTCTAATAAAAGTTCTACCTTCTCTTTTTATCATATCACCTTCGGCCTTTGTTAATTTCTTAGCTTTGAAATCTTTATACGCCTTTTCAAACATCTTAAAATCATCAACTAATCTAACAGGCAATCCTTCTTTATCACAAAACTTTCTAAATCCAGCTTCAATACTTTTATAATTTTTAATTCCGCCTTCCAAAATAGAATCTTCAGTAACTTTAAGAATTGTACTATGAACATGACCTAAATTTTCTTTTTCCTTTTTCCTTTCAATCTGATCAAATAATTTCTTAATTCTCTTCAAATAATTTTCAGAATCATTCAAAATTTTATCTAATTCAGCACCTGTGACTTCCTTAAGTTTACCATGTTCCATATCTTTAAAGAATAATCTTAATTTTTCTAAAGTATTTACATATGTTTGTTCTAATATTTTTTCTTTTTTAACAAATATTTCTTCCATCAACTTAACAGTCTCTTTAGGTGTTGGTGGAGTAACTCCATACAACATCAAAGCAGCCTGACTAGGATTTAACACAGCATAATACAAATCTTCAGAAGCAATCAACAACATTTTTTGCTTAGCTCTCTTAATTAAACTCTCTCCCATATTCATCTGCATATCAATAGCTTCAGGACTCGGTCTTATTCTCCCCATATTTAATAATAATCTCCAAGGCATAAACACACCCCTATCATAAATAGGAATACCATCTCTCAATAAAGTAAATATAACTGGATGAGCATCTTTTACAGATTCCCAAAAGTCAGTTAAAATATAAGTCTGAACATGAAATTGCTTTTTAACTCCAGTCATTGCAGCAGCTTCAAATCCCATACTAACAATCAAGCCCCTTAATTTATCTTTCAATTCAATTCTAGACATTCTTTTTACATCTGTATCATCAATTACAACATAAACATCAATATCATTAGATTTCTCTCCCCTAAATAAAGAGCCTGCAGCAACATAACTTAAAATATACTTATCAAATTTCCTTATGACCATATTTTTATGCACTTCAGAAATCTTTAATGCACCCAAAAAATCAACAGGATCATAAATAATCAAAGACATCGCAATATCTTGTAAGATTTCATACTTAGAATCAAACAAAGCCTCTTTAATTTCAGACATTAACATTATATCTAAAAAGAAATGCTTATCAATTTCTTTAGTTATCTTAACTAATTCTTTAGCAACACTATCTTTTAATTTATAATCTGGCTGAACTTTAGATTTATTATCATTCAAGGCAATAAAGATATCAATTTGATTCTTATCAACAGGCGGAACCAATCCTTTTTTCACCATCTCAGGATCAACTTTTCTCGGCGGTAATAAAGCTATACCAACTACATCCTTTTTATAAGATTTCAGAATTTTTTTCTCTAATTTACCTAGTTTTTCTTTTAATTCCTTTTGCTTCTTAATAACTGCCTCTGGAATTTCAGGCATTTGAGGATTTTCAGGAACATGCTGAGTATTCATTGTAGTATTAAGCTTAAACATAAACTTTTTAAAGTTTTCTAATATTACCTATTTATTATCTAATGGGGAACCTAAAACATGAAATATAATTTAATATCAAAAATATTACCGTTTTTCGCTGCAGGAGTATTTTCAGCCGGTTGTGCAACTTCTAACAGAAATATAGCAACAGAATTAAGGGCACATGAGTATAAATCAGAATCTATTTGTCCAAACGGAGAAAGAAATTCAACAACAATAAGAGATTTAGAATTAAGAACAAATTCAGAAGAAACAATAAGAATAGACACACAAAATTATGAAAGAAACCATGAAAAAGTCTGCGAAGAAAAACTAAAGGAAATGCTAGATAGATATTTTTCTGAAAGATTATCAAGAAGAGAAATAAAAGTAGAAATTTCCATAAAAAGATACGAAAAAACACCTCAAAAAATACACAAAAAACAAAGAACAAAAAAACATTTTAGTGAAGAAAGTTTAATATTAAGAAAACATCCTAGATATTTACCAGAAGGTTGCACAGAAGAAAGTTTAATATTAAAAAAAGAAAAAAAGAATTAAAATTCTATATCGTCTAAATCCAAACTTAATATTTCATCTAAATCATTATCAAGTTCTTCAATATCACTCAAATCATCAACATCTTTAACCACTTCACCAGTAATATCTGCTAATGGGTCGCCTTCTTCAGAGCTCACTATGCGGGCATCATTGGAGGTGCAACTAGAGATGAACAATAGCGACCCCATTAGCAATACTACAAGCATAAAGGTTAATTTTCTTTTCATTCTGCACTAGCAGCTTCCAAATAAAGTGGCTTACTAGATACTTCTGGACTTACATTACCTTGATATTCTCTATATAATTCAAGAAACTCTTTCAAGATTTTATGAGCCTCTTTCAAATATTCATGAGCTTTTCTCAAATGCTCTCTTGCCTCTAAAACATTTGAATCTTTACTTGAGATTGTAATGTAATTTTCCCTAAATTGCTCATATTCTTTATTAGCCAAATCTAATTTTTCATCAAAGTCATTAAGCAAGTCTTGCATTTCACCAACTAATTTATTATTTTGGTCTAATGCGTCAACTTTTCCATGTAATCTATCAGATAACTTTTCAAGTCTGTCTAACACATCATCTAATTTAATACCTAAAATATGTCCAACCATTTTCTTAATATATGAATTAGTATCACTCCAGATTTCTTTGATTTTTTTAGCAATAACTTTTAAGTCATCCATACTTTCAGCGCCATCAACTTTTTCTCTTAAATTTTCAAGTTTTTGAATCTCTTCATTAATTATATTAAGATAATTTTCTTCAACTTGTTCGTCATCTATAACTCTATCAACCCAATATCCAAGCATCTTTAATTTATTTACAACTCTATCAATAGTCAAACCAAGATATTCTTTATAACTTTCTAAACTAGTTTCACTATCTGTGCTTAGTTCATTTCTAAAATTACTTTCTGAGCTTACTTTAAGCCCTGTCCAAGCTGATTTAGCTTTTCCCCAATTAGTTGCTAGATTTCTAGAGTCCTCTTTTAATTTACTATAATTTTCTTTGTTTACTTTATACTCATTCCAAACACCGCCATTTTCATTACTATTTGTTTGAAAAGCAGCGACATTTATTGGAACCATGCTCAATGCAAAGATTCCGAGCAAAAGCAAAGCCATTAATTTTTTCATCATTTTTTGAAAACCTCCTAAGTTTTCTATACATAGTATGAACAGTATTGCTTATAAAGAAACTTTTTAAAGTATCAAAATAAAGCTTTAGGAAGCTTTAATTCTAGCAGAACCTTTCAGAAAGCTTTAAAAGTATTATTTTCTAGAAAAAGTTATGAAAAAACTATTATTACTATTAATAGTATTATTTGTAATTAATTCTGTTAGCGCAGCAACCATTTCAGGAAATATCTACAGTTTTGATTTTCAACAATTAGAAGATGTTAAAGTAACAATAAACACAGTACCAGGACAAATCCATATATCAAAAGACGGAACATACTCATTTGAAGTCCCTCAAGGAGATTATACTCTAACAGCAGAATATTATGTTAATAGCATCTTAGATTCAAATATAGAAGAAAACATTACAATAACAAATGATGGTAATTTTATCAGAGATCTTATTTTATTCCCTAATTTAGATGATATAGATGATGATTTTGATCCTTTTTTAGATGATGAAGAAAAACCCACATTATTAATTTATTTATTAATAGCTTTAGCAGCTATATTTGTAGTTATATCTTTTATCTTTATTAAAAAAAGAAAAACAAAGAAAAAATTAAAAGAAATATCAAAAGACACAGGCGATTTAGAAAAAGTTTTAGAATTTATCAAAAAAGAAGATGGTAGAACCACACAAAAAGACATTAGAAAAGCTTTGGGCATGTCAGAAGCCAAAGCCAGTTTAATAGTAACAGAACTAGAGCACAAAAATATAGTAAAAAGAATAAAAAAAGGAAGAGGTAATGTTATAATTTTGAACAAATAGTTAGTTTTATCAAAATACGATAATTTTATATACCAACAAAAACATTAAAATTAATATGGAAAAGAAAATATTTAATTTTACAACAATAATAGAAAAAGGAGAAGATGATTGGTATATAGCTACTGTTCCAGATATTCCTGGGTGCTACACTCAAGGTAAAACTATTGCACAAGTTCTAGAAAGAATTAAAGAAGCTATAGAAGTATGTTTAGAAGCTGATAAAGAGGACATAGAACCAATGAAATTTGTTGGAGTCCAACAGGTAGAAGTTAGAGTATGACAAAACTCGTTCCTATTTCTGGAAAAAAATTATGCAAAATTTTAGAAAAAATAGGTTTTGAAAAAATATACGGAAAAGGAAGCCACATAAGATTTAAACATAAAGATGGCAGAAGAACTGTTGTTCCAGTTCATGGAAATGAAGAAATAGGCATAAGTTTACTAAGAGAAATTCTAAAGCAAATAAAATTAAGTAGAGATGATTATAATAATCTTAGAAGAAAAGTTTAGAAATATTCTATCAAAATCTTTTTAAACTAAAAAATTAAGGAAAAATTAATGAAAAAAAAGAAATGGGTGGAATTCACATTATTTTATGTTGTTATTGCATTAATAGTCGCACAACTCCTAAAATTCACACCAATTGAAAATTATTTTAGTGGTCATGCCTTAATATTAACATCTCTGGTCTTAATTGTAGGATTACTAAAAGGAATTAAAAATCCATCATTCAGTATTGCATTTGTATTCTCGATTCTTTATCTTTACGATCGGGTATATATTCATGAATTTATTGAATTTGGACATACTATTCAAGAAATATTTATAGGAGTTTTATTTGGTATAATTCTTACATTAATATTGTATAGTTTATTTGGTGGTTTTAAGAGGAAATGAGAAAAATTTAAAAACTTTTAATTTAAAATCTTATCATGAAATTATCTATTATTTTAGCTCTTTTAGTTCCTTATGTAGCTATGATCTTTGGTTTGTATGTTTTTCATAATGCATGGATTGCTTTTATTATTTATCACATTTTGATTTTGATTGTTATGATTTCTACAAAGAATATGGGTTATTGGAAAGAATTAGTTAAAGGAAGAAATGTTTTAATTATTTTCTTAGCAGTTTTATTTGGTATTTGTGGAGGATTATTAATTTATATTCTAGCACCATTTATTGGAATTAAGAGTTACATAAATCCAGCATTAGTTGCTCTTGGATTATCTGGTGTTTCTTGGTTAGTTTTTGTTTTTTATCATTCTCTTGTTAATCCATGGTTTGAAGAAGCTTATTGGCGTGGTTTTTTAGGAAGTAAGAAGAAAAGTATTGTTTTGAATGATATAATTTTTGCTGCGTATCATATGCTTGTTTTATTTCTGTTTTTAGAATGGTATTGGGTTTTGTTAGCTTTTGTTATTTTAATAACTACGGCTTGGCTATGGAGACAGTTGGCAAGAAAATATAATGGTTTATTTATTCCTATGTTATCACACATGGCAGGAGATGCAAGTATAATGATTGTAGTTTATTTTTTGGCAGTTTAGGGAAATGAGAAAGTTTTTCTCTACTTCTGTAAGCAGAGATTAAAAGCAATAAATTAGTAATTGAAAGGATGAAGCACAAAACAAAACACTTATAAATCCAAGAGAATCTATAATATTAATTATCTCCCTTTCATTACCGATTCTGAGATGAGTCGGTAACGGAAGGCATAAATACTATTCATTATTAGGTAAATTATGGCAAAGAAGAGAATTTATGCTTATTATGATGGGAGCAATTTTTATCATCACATAAAAAATAACTATGGTATTACCAATGTAAATTTTTCTGATATGACTAATCAACTTTTAGATTTAAATAAAGAAGAATTATTAAAAATAAAGTATTTCAATTGCCCAGTTAATAGACAAGAAGATCCACAAGTTTATGGAGACCAATTAAGATTTTTTGAAAAGATTAAAAAAACACCATTGTTGGAATTATTACTAGGAAGATTAGTTAAAAGACCATTAAATAAAATAAATATAAACTGTCAAACTTGTGGGCATCAAAAATCAGATAGCTTAAAATGCCCAATGTGTAAAAGGGAAATTTTAGTAAGCAATTGCTTTAAATATACTGAAAAAGGAGTTGATGTAAAATTAGCTATAAATTTATTACTAGATGCTCTTAATAATAGATACGACACTGCTCTTTTATTTAGCAGTGATGCTGATTATGTTCCTGCAGTAAAATATATAGTTAAGAACTTAAAAAAAGATGTTATATATTGCCATCTTCCAGCTCCCAAAACAAGTGAATTAATGCAGACATGTACAAGTCACAAATTAATTACAAAAGAAATTGTAGAAAATTCACAGATAACTAAACAGCCAAAAAAATAGTTAACTTTTTAAACCAATTTTAACCAAATATTCTAACGGGCTCATGGCTTAGTGGTTATAGCGTCGCCCTATTTTGTTGCCCGAAAGGACTCAAAAGGCGAGTACAAGGCGAAGGTCCCCGGTTCGAATCCGGGTGGGCCCATAACCACACATTAACCCTTTTTTAACATAGCAACAATTTTTCTAAATTTATTAGAATATCTCTCAATTTTATTTTACGAAAACGTTTGTGTTGCTTTACATTCAAATAAGTCACACGCTACCCCAATCCCAGTTATTGAGTAACTCGCATCAATCATATTTGTATGATGGCCTGGACTGTCTATCCACCCACTAACCACACAACTCGCTACTTGATTATCAGTATAAACTACGCCACACCCTTCTACCCAATAGTGTTTTGGTGTCATAAAAATATTTTCACCAACATTATAATTGCTATGTTCAAAAAATCCTTCTTCAAGCATTCTTTCACTATGAGTTTTTGCCATATTATTCAGACTACTATCAAATCTTAATGAACCAACACCATTTCTACCCCTTTCTTCATTAACTAATTTAAGTATATTTTCTTCAATATTGATTTCATCATTTTCGACAGATTTCTCTATCTTTTCTATATTATCATTTTCCTCTACTTCATCAATAAGATTATCTATTTCTCCAATATATTCATCTTTCTTTAATTCTATATCATCAAAATTACTAGATACATCTGCCCAATTAACGTAAAGTAATAAAAATAAAAATATAATAGCAATCATTCCCTTATGTTTATACACTCTACGCTTTAAACGTAATAGTTTGCTTCCTAAAAATAAACCAATACCTGTTAGTAATAATCTGATTTCATATGAAGTAGATATGTTGAAATTATCTAATCCTAACCAAACTACCCAAATAAAGAATGTATTTACAATTCCCCAAAACAAAAAGGATTTATCTAATGAAAATCCCCTATCTGCCGTAAATGTTCTTACTATCCTTGATATTAAAGTAACACCAAAACCAATTAAAAAGAGATACCATAAATTATAATTTAAACTACGTAAAAAATAACCCATAATATACAAGCTTATTGCATATATAATAATCCAAATTATAGGCCATTTAAACTGTTTTAGCTTTAATTTCATTGTTTTTATTAAAGACCACTCAAAACATATAAAAAGCTTTCTTTTGGCGATTAGTAAGCTTTTTAAATAGAAATTAGGTTCTGGATTTAGGTTAAAAATGGTAAATAAATCACAAATTATCTTTGGGGCAATAGTAATTGGAGCATTAGGCTATCTTTTCTTTCCTCGTCCAGAACCAGCCGAATATTTTGTTAAAGAAGGTACATTTAGGAACCTTAATGCTATCGCTTCTGTAGATCATAGGGGTAGAAGAATAGTTTTAGATAAAAAGAATGATTACAGAGATGATTTTCTTGAAGGCATAGATGCAAACCAAGATCACCACTTTGAAAAAATAACATTAAATAATGATGACTTAAGTTGGCATATATTACAACAATATGCACGTGATGACACTTTAGAATTAGCTTATAAAACTGTTATGAATCAAACACAAGAAAAGGGAGAAAAATAAGAAAAAATGGAAGAAAAAGGAAAGGCATACGGCACTATTAAAAATGTGACGCAAAAAATAACATTATTGGAAAGATTAAGTAGGGAGGGATTTATTGTTCCTACAAAAGATCGAATAGGAAATATTTACCCTATTATGATTCCAAACGGAGAAGGCAATCGGGTACATGTTGGAGATATTATTTATAACCATGTTTACACAGTAAACTGCCCAAAATTGGATGAATTTTTATCTAATTATGAGTTTTAATTATTTTCACTTTCTAACTTTTCATTCTAACAACAACTTATGCCCATCGAACCAAATAAATTCGGGTTAGGGTGGGCGGCCCATTCATTTTCTTAATTTTTTATAAACCTCACCCACAACCACAATACTAAAACTAACTAATAAGATAATCAACCACTCTTCCAATGTTAAAGGAGTAGTACCAAAAAACTTACCAAAGAATCCAACCTGAACTATTAAAATCTGCAATCCAAAACTAATCAAAATAGCCCAAAATAATAAAAGATTCTTCTTCAATTTATAGATAGGCTCTTTAAAGGATCTAAAATTCAAAGCATTAAATCCTTCAAATAAAACCAAAGAACAAAACACCACAGTCTGAGCCTTAACAACACTAGATATATCAAAAATACCAAATAAAAACAAACTGCCAGCAGTAATCAAACCAGCTAATCCAAGCCAAACTAAAAACACTCTAAAAGTAAATAAATTTGTATTATCAGGACCTCTTCTCATAATATTCTTCTCATGAGGCTCAAATCCTAATGACATTGCAATTATACCATCACTAACTAAATTAACCCATAAAATCTGAATAGGCAATAAAGCCAAAAAGCCAGGCCAGCCTAACAAACCCCCAAATAATAAAAAGAACAAAATAATAAACAGCTCAGCCAAATTCCCGCTTAATAAAAAATAAGAAAACTTCTTAATATTATCAAATACCCTTCTTCCTTCTCTAACAGCCTTAGGAACAGTAGCAAAATTATCATCAGTTAAAACCATATCAGAAATATCTCTAGCTACATCAGTGCCTCTAATTCCCATTGCAATTCCAATATCACCCTTTTTCAAAGCAGGCACATCATTAACACCATCTCCAGTCACACCAACAATCAAACCTTGTCTTTTCAAAGAATCAACTATCCTTAGTTTATGTTCAGGAGTCGCACGAGCAAAAATAACAGTCTTATTAACAACTTTATCCAAATCAGCATCACTCATTTTTTCAATATCAGAGCCTTTCACAACACCACCATCTAATCCAATCATCTTTCCAACTGTAGCAGCAGTCAATTCAGAATCCCCAGTAACCATCTTAACAGCTATACCAGCATTCTTACAAGTAATTATAGCATTCTTAACCTCACTTCTAGGAGGATCAATCATAGCCTGCAAACCTACAAAAATCAAATCAGATTCAGCTTCTTTCAAACTTATATGTTCAACTTTCTTAAATCCAAAAGCAAGAACTCTCAAACCTTTACCTTCCAAAACATCACTACTTTCATATAATTCTTTTTTTCTTTTATGTGTCAATCTAACTATTTTACCATTAATCATTTCAAAACTACTCTGTCCAATCAAAGTATCAGGAGCACCTTTCACATAACTAATATTATTATCTCCAACCTTTCGAACAACAGACATCAATTTTCTAATAGAACTAAAACTAAACTCTTTAACTTCAGGCCTTTCTTTTTCTAATTTCTTTTTATCAAACCCTTTTAAAATACCAGCATTAACCAAAGCAACCTCAGTAGGATCTCCAAATATTTGTTTAGAACCAATATCAACATTATTACAAAGTAAACCAATCTCCATTAATTTATTAAAAGTAGGACTTTTATCAGCAATTCCAAATTTATGAAATTTATTATCATAATAAACATCACTAACTTCCATTTTTTCTTCAGTCAAAGTTCCAGTCTTATCAGTGCAAATAACATTAACACGACCAAGAGTTTCAGCAGCAGGCAATTTTCTAATCAAAGCCTTAGACTTATACATCCTAACAACAGCAATAGCCAAAGCAATTGTAATAACAGCAGGTAAACCTTCAGGCACAGCAGCCACAGCTAAACTAACAGTCATAAAAAATATTTCTAACCAGCCCAAACCAACAATTAATCCAATAGCACCAATTAAAATAGCTAATATTATAACTCCAATACCAATTTTTTTACCAAACTTATCAACTTTATTTTGTAAAGGGGTTTTTTTCTCAACTTTAACTTTTTGAACTAATTTAGCAATTTTACCAAATTCAGTATCCATTCCAGTAGCCACAACAACAGCCCTGCAAGAACCATTAACAACAGAAGTTCCACTATACAACATATTCACCCTTTTAGTTAACTCACTACTAACAGCTAATTTTTCATTAGTTTTAGTAACAGGAACACTTTCTCCTGTTAATACAGCTTCATTAACCTGTAAATCACAACCACCAAGAACCCTACAATCAGCAACTATCTTATCCCCCTCATTTAATATTAATATATCTCCAGGAACAAGATTAACAGCTAAAATCTCCTGAACAACACCTCCTCTCAAAACTTTAACTTTAGGAACTAATAACTTTTTCAAATCCCTAATAGATTTTTCAGCCTTATAATTTTGAAAAAACCCTATACCAGCATTAAAAAAAACAATAACTAATATAGCAACAAAATTAATCCACTCACTCAATAATCCAGAAACAAAAGCAGCAGCTATTAATAAATATATAAAAACAGAATTAAACTGAGATAAAAATATCATAAAAGGCTTTATTTTTCTTAATTCCTTAAGCTCATTCTTACCATACTTTGATAATCTTAATTTAGCATCATTCTCTCTAAGTCCATCTGTACTACTCTTTAATTCATTCAAAACTTCCTTATCGCTTAGAGCGTGCCAGGTTTTCATATTATTACATAGATATAATCAAATTACAACCAGGATCTACTTCAATAAAATGATTTGCCAAACCATTTCTGAATTCTTCACACTGATTTTCAGGTAAATCATCAATATCAATTCTAGGCTCATGTGCCACATCACAGACCCAATCATCATATATCCAATCAGGATTATTATCACTCAAACAAGGACCATCATTCAAATCCAAGCCAGATTCAACACATAAATCCACACAAACTCTCTCTTTACTTGTCAGACCAGGGTCACTATGTGTACCACATCCAGAAATAAATAAAGCAAAAGCTAGCAATACTATTATCAAACCTCTTTTCATAAATCAAATTTAGAATTAAGACTATAAAAAACTTACCAATAATAAAATTTATAAATAAAACCAAATCCCTTAATATATGACATTAATATCAGAAACAATAAATGGAACAAAAAAACTTCCAGAATATTTAAGTGATGCTTTCAGAGACAATAATGGAAATATATATGAATTAAATTTTTCAAATCTTACTTTAAGAGTCGATACTGATAAAAAAACAATATACGGACACGCTTCCATTACAAAATCACAACCATCAACAAGGTCTATAAATCCAAATATACCCTTATTAGGAAGATTAAATGGAAAACCCTATAACAAAAGATTATGGAATTTTAGTACAGACAGATACAGCAATGGGGAAATTAATCATTTTGAAGTCCTTGTTACTGAAATCTCAAACGGAAAATATAAAGAAGTAATTCAAAGACATGCAAGATTTAATGATGTAAACATAGAAAGAGGGGTTCTAAATAAAGTTTTCAAAAACCTAGATGATCAAGTTAGAGAATTTCTCACTTAATCAAATCCTTTTCATCATAAAGATATACATCTATCTTTTATTAAACTTACTAAACCATCTTAGCTTCCATAATCTTAACTTCAGTTAAAGGTTTATCATTAGCATCTTTTGCGACTTTAGCTATAGAATCAACTACATCCATGCCATTAACAACTTTGCCAAAAACAGGATGTTTGCTATCTAAAAAATTATTATTTACTAAATTAATAAAAAACTGACTTCCACCAGTATTAGGGCCAGCATTAGCCATCGAAATAGTTCCTCTATCATTTTTATTTCCTCCAGCATGAGCAAATTCATCTTCAATTTTATATCCAGGGCCTCCAGTTCCGGTGCCAGTTGGATCTCCACCTTGTATCATAAAATCATCAATTACCCTATGAAATATAACACCATCATAAAAACCTTCACTAACTAATTTCTTAAAATTGCCAGCAGTTATTGGCATATCATCATATAATTCTATAGTAATATCCCCCATACTTGTCTTAAGCAAAACATTATTAGATTCTTCACTCATTGTACATCCTCCTATAAATATTCCCAAAATCAAAATCATTAATATAACTTTAATTTTCATAAGAAAATATCACAACAATAACCTTTATTAATATTTCTAATAGATTTCAAATCATGGATTTATCAAGACAAGAGCTAATATTAGGAGAAAAATCAAAGAAATTAGAGAACTCAAAAATCTGTATAGTAGGAATTGGAGCATTAGGTTCTTTATCAGCAGAATTATTAGTCAGATCAGGAGTTAAAAGCTTAACAATCATAGATAGAGACACAATAGAAGACTCTAACTTACAAAGGCAGCATTTATTCACAAAAGAAGATATAGATAAACCAAAAGTAGAAATAGCAAAAAACTACCTTAAAAAAATAAACCCAGATATAAATATAACAACACATTTCAAAAAGCTAGAAAAAGAAAACATAAACTTAATAGATTCAGACTTAGTTCTAGATTGTACAGACAATTTTGAAATAAGGTTCCTAATAAATGAATACTGTAAAAAAAATAATATTCCATGGATATTTTCAGCTGCAATTAGAAACATAGGATATGTATATAATATTTTACCAGATTCACCATGTTTCAATTGCATATTTCAAAAACTCAAATCAACAGAAATATGTTCAACAGCAGGAGTTCTAAACACCATTACATCTTTAATTTCAAGCTTACAAATAAGTGAAGCCATCAAAATTTTAACAAATTCAAACTCAGAAAAAAACTTACTATTCATAGATCTATCAAATAACCAATTTCACAAAATTAGAATAAATAAAAGAAAAGACTGTGAAATATGCAATTAATTCTCAAGAAATTGTCAAGATTTAAATAATAGTATATTATTATCTTTTATATGAAAGAAGAATCAATTTTTTTGGAACATGTAGGAGACAGCCCAAGAATGAGAGTATTACAATATTTAATAGAGGGAAGAGATCTTGATTATACTTTAACTGATATGCTTAATGCAGGGGTAAGTTGGGGGACTTTAAATCAATTAATTCCAATTCTTCTAAAATTAAATATAATTGTAAAAACTAGAAAAATAGGAAGAGCAACACTATACAAAATAAATAAAGGCAACCAAGTAGCTAAACAATTAATAGAATTATACGATTATCTACTTTTACAGAACTTAAATGAAATAGAAAAACAACATAAAAAAATTCCAGCCTAAAACTTTATATAAAAACAAAAACTCACAATAAAAAATGAAAGCAGAAGTTATTGAAAAATTAGCAGCATTAATGACAGCAGCATTAGGTTTAGTTGCAGCTTTAGCATGGAATGGTGCAATACAAGCAATTTTCAAAGAACTTTTTGGAGCACCAGATCAAATAACCGCTATGGTAATTTATGCAGTCGTTATAACAGGAATAGCAGTAATATTAATAATTTGGATAGCAAAAGCAGAAGAGCACACTAAAAGAAGATTCACAAGAAAGCAAGAAAAAGAATTAAAAGAAGAAATTAAAGAAGAATTAAAAGAAGAAGAGAGAAAAAAATAATTTTTTCTTTTTTATTTTTAATCAATAAATATTTAAATACAAAAATCTAAATTTCAAATATATTAAAAAACATAACTAAGCACCAGAACGTTTATATCCCGATTTTGAGGAATACTTGATTTGTCTTTCCTTTTGGAACTTTCTTTATAAGCTCTTTTTTATCCAATTCAGATAAAACTAGACTTAATTTAGTCTTACTCATATCAGTTCTTATCCTTAATGTATTCTGCTCAATACCATCTTGCTCTTTTACAACTCTCAAAATTTTCTTCTCATCTACACTTAATCCCTTTAAAATTAATTCAAATTTTTCATCTTCTTTAGTCTTAGTATCAATTTCTTTAATCTTACTCAACACAGCTTTTTCAGATTTAGAAAAGAACACTAAGTAAATTCCAAGAGCCATAATCAATGCACTTATTACATAACCAATAGTCATAGGCAAATTACTAGCTTCATGAATACATTCACCTTCATCATTAACACAAAAACCTCCACTGGCATCCATCAGATCATTAACTAAGTGATTAATATTACTTTGAACAAAAATCAAAGCTACAATCATCAATAATGATAATACAATTAAAACCCAGCCAAGTTTTTTATTTTCCATTATTTAATTTTAAAAATAGTTCTATTTTTAAAGCTTTCTTTTTGATTATCCTCCACTAACTACACTCAAAAACTTTATATTATCTCCATTTTTAATATTAGTTTCAGAAGTAACTAATTCATCATTTTTAACAATTATAAACTCACTAGCATTAATCTTTAATTTATCAATTATTTCTTTTATATTCTTAGCATCAATGCTCAAATTCTTATTTTTATTATCGACATAGACTTTTATTTTCATTTTTCAATAGAAATAAACTTGAGGAGTTCTTACCTTAATACCTGCAAATTCTAATTTTGACATATTTTTTTTACTCTTGGTAACACAGTTATAGATATCCTGATGGTTTACATCTTCTGGCAACTGTCTTTCACAAAATCTTAGCAAATAATTTGTAGTTATAACATGAGGAAATATTGCTCTTATCTCAAGTATATCATATGCAGGAGAAAATCCATAATCAACAGTAGATAAACCAAATGCTAAATCTTGATTTCTTTCAACAATTTCTTTCAATCTTTCAATTTCAGCAGCTTTTATTTTTGCTTCTAAAAATTTATGACGCAGTCCTTTATTTCCCCAAACATTAGGACCACCAGCATAATATACTATTTCAGATGAATGTAATCTTCCATCTAATACCCTCAAAAAATCCAAATCATCTTTTCTTACCATATTAAAGCAAATATATTACCCTTTATAAGTTTTATTTTTTCAAAAGTTCAGCATACTCACAAGCCTTACAAAGTTTTTGCGAGCTAACTTCCCCACATTCATCACAACTATTTACTAAAGCATTCTTATATTTTTTCTTTAACAATGGCAAAACTTCCAAAAAAGACTGAATAATAGAATACTTAGTAGCAGGATATTTATTATCAAATTTATTCAACATATCTCTAACTTCATTCCTAAAAGAATCAACAGTATATGGACAATCATTAAACTTATCAGTTAATTTATTCAAATAAGCATAAGTCATAATCTCTTTCTCAGTCAAAAAATAAAACGGTTTAATTCTCTGTATAAACTTCTTACGTTTTTTAAGACCAGTAACAGGACCTAATCTAGCAGAAGTAGCAATATTACTCTTAAATTCATTCATTAAAATAGACTGTGCCTCATCATCTAAATTATGTCCAGTAGCTAATTTCTTAATATTCAACTTCTGAGAATACTTATTCAATAAATACCTTCTAAATATTCCACATATAGTACAAGGATTAACTTTCAACTTCTTCAAAGCTTTATCCAAAGTATATCCAAATTCATCTTCAAAAGTATAAATATATAATTCAATATTATTCTTTTTACAATAATCTTCAGCTGTTTTTCTAGAAGCATCCCTATATCCATGAATGCCCTCATCAATCAAAATAGCAATTAAATTAATTTCTCGTTCACTAAACAATTTATTCAAAACATGCAATAAACTCAAAGAATCCTTGCCTCCAGAAATAGCAACTCCAATTTTATCTCCCTTATTAAACATCTTATACTTTCTTATAGTTTTTCTTACTTTTCTCTCAAAATAATGAATAAAACATGATTTACAAAGAGAAACTTCACTATTAGGAAGCTTAATTACAGGATTTGTTTTACATTTTGCGCATGTCATTAGTAAACATATTTTTAGATAAATTTAAAAAAGTATCTTTTAACTTAAATCCAAAATTACTTTTAAAGGACTGTATTCAAGGATATATCTTAGCGCTCTTTCATCTTGATCTTTATCATTAATAAAATTTATTTTTTGATCCCCAAGAGCACCAATTACAGCTTCCCTACAATAATCAAAATGCTCTGTTGTTGGTCCCTCCTTAAAGCTTGATTCAAAATTATTAGTATAAGAAGCAATATGACTTAATAATTCAATTCTATTTTCACGGAAAAAATATTTAAATAAAAATAAGATGTCTTCTGAAGTTCTTTGATGTCCTTCAGCCAGCTGAAAAGCTTTTTTAATAATATAATGGTCTTCAATTTCAGTTATTATTTGAATGCATAAATCATATTCATTCATTGAACTAATAGCTATTTTACGTGTTCTTAAACATGCCTTTAGCACCTTATTAACCATATCCTCACAAGGAGAAATAATAAATCCAATCTGAGAAGAAATCACATCATCAATAGACTTTTTAAAGAACTTCTCTCTTACTAATTTAGCATATTTAGATTCCATGTTCAATTTTAACATTTAATTAGGGTTTATAATAATTTTCAATTTAAGAAAACTTTTTAAACAAAAATATCTGAAATAAACTAGATTATGGAAAAATACAAAATAGAGGTCATAGGAATTAAAAAATTTTCAGAGGGCAGCTTCATTTTAAAAACCAAAAAGCCAAAAGCCTTTAATTTTAAAGCAGGGCAATTCGTAATGATTCATTATAAAAATAACAAAAAAGCATTTTCTATTTCCTCCCATCCATCAAACAAAACACTTTATTTCTTAATAAAAAAACACAATAAAGGAGCAGTAACACCATTTTTATATAATTTAAAAAAAGGAGATAAAATAGAGATATCCGGACCATTTGGAGCATTCACTATAAAAGATTTATCATCTAAAGAAATTATTTTCATTGCTGCTGGGACAGGGATTTCTCCATTTAGAGGCATGATATTAGAAGCATTAAAAAGATTCCCAAATAAAAAAATAAATCTAATCTTTGGATTTAGACAAGATTTTTATTACAAAGATTTTTTTGATAAATTAAAAGAAAAAAATAAAAACTTTAATTATCATGCATTTTGCACAGGAAATATTAAAGATTGGAAAGGAAAAAAAGGCAGAGTTACAGAACATATGCCAAAAATAATCATATCTCCTAATAACAAAGAAGCATTTATATGCGGGCCAAAAGAAATGGCAGAATCAACAAAAAACACATTAATAAAAATAGGTTTTAAATTAGATCAAATTCATATGGAAAAATGGTAAAATGGAGGAAAAATGAAATACAAAATTAAATACCACAAAGACAAATGCATAGGAGCAGGAAGTTGCGCTAAAATAGCACCAAAAACATGGAAATTAGGTAGTGATGGATTAGCCATTCTTTTAAAATCCTCATTCACAGATGCAGAAAAAGCTATAAATGTGAAAGCAGCAAAATCTTGTCCAGCTCAAGCTATAGAAATCTTTGATGAAAAGGGCAAAAAAATTGTTTAAAATCTATGTACTAGGAAATCCTTTAATAGAAGAAGACTCTCTCCCAATCAAATTATTGCCAAAACTCAGAGAAAATTTCAAAAATATTTCTTTCGTAGAAATTGATCCAACAGAAACACTACCAGAAGGAAAAAACCTAACAATTTTAGATACAATAATAAACACAGAAGAAATCAAAATTCTAAAAGATATAAGTAAAATAGAATCCCAACCAAATTATTCCTTACACGATTTTGACTTAGCTTTCAATCTTAAATTAATGAAAAAACTAGGACAAATAGATAATGTTACAATAATAGGTCTACCACCAAATATAAATCAAAATAAAGCAATAAAAGAATTAAAACCAATTATATCCAATTTACTATCCACTTAATCTAAGCATATCTATATTAGTAAATATCCTAACTTTTTGCTGTTCCTTAAAATGTGGATCATGAGTCCATATTCCTTCAGATTTATATGAAAGGCTAACTGCTAAATAAGAGATATCTTTAGAATCATTTATTTCATCTTTAATATCATCTATAAACCCCATATATTCTTGCTTTGGAACAATACTAATGTACTCAAAAATTAAAGACAATAAAATATCAAATTTTTCTTCATCTATCTCTGCTTTTCTTATTATATATTCTTTATATTTATCTATTTCACTTCTTATAAAATCTGGCGCTATAAATTCAAGCTATAAATTCAAAATTCTTATCAAATAAGATTTCTCTTGTTGTGCTCTCTTTTATTAGGGCCGCAATAACTCTATTAGAATCAATCACGATTTTCATTTAATTAAACCATGTTTTTTAGCTATTCCTTTATTTATTTTTCTACTTATCTCTAAGACATCTTTCTCAGTAAATTTACTTTTTGAAAGCAATTTATCCATTAACTCCAACTTTCTAGCCTTTTCCAGAATAGCATGTCTAGCAACTTCACTCCATTTTACATCTTTATGCTTTTTCATTATTCTATGCAATTCATTTGGTAACGCAAGTGTCATATTGGTCATTTTTATCACCTAAGTAATTTAAGTAGATATACTTATTTAAAGCTTTCGGTTTTTCTATATCCAATTTACTTTCAAAAAATGAGTAGCACAACTAATACAAGGATCATAGGCTCTGATTAACTTCTCAATTTCATATTGAATTTCTTCTTTAGATTGTTTCTTCAAATTATTTTGAACTAGTTTCTTAATATCTAACTCCATATTAATCTGATTCTGTTGTGTAGGAACTACAATATTGCCTTCTTTTATTGTTCCATTCTTAGTAATAGATAATCTATAAAATAAAGTTCCTCTAGGCGCCTCAATTACCCCAACACCTTCGCAAGCTTTAGGAGTGTATTTAACAGGTTCTTCAGGTTTAAAATTATTTTTCTCAATTATATCAATACTATTATCTATTGCATGTAAAATCTCAATTCCCTGAGCTAAATTATTATGGAAAATATTATTAGATGGAAATAATTTCAAATATTTGGCAGCATCTCTCTTTGTATTTTTATGCAAAGCATTCTTATTCAGATTTATTCTTGCTAAAGCACCAACCATATACGTACCTCCTTTAAATTCATATCCAACTGCCTGAGAATAAGGCAAAACAACCTTATGTAAATACTTAAAATAATCTTTCTCCTTTATTCTAGTTCCCCTACTAGTAAGTATTTCACCATCCAAGAAATCAAAACCATTATTTACCAATCCAACAAAATTAGTTCTTCTAACATAATCAATCTTAGAATTATAATAAATATCCAAAACTGGAAATAATCTTTTTCTCACATTTTTCAATTCTTTAACTAAATTTTTCAATTCTTCATTTTTAGGAATATTAGCAAAACCACCAACAGCAGGATAAGGAGCATGAACAGCTCTTCCAGCAACCACAGTACTTAATAAATTTCCAACTTTTTTAATAGCAAAAGCATCTTTCAACAAATCAGCTTCTGCACCTTCAAAATCCAAAACAGAATCTTTATTAAAAATATCAGGCAAAGTAAATAAATAAATATGTAAAGCATGATCTCTTATCATTAAACCATTCATAGTCAATTTTTTCAATAATTTAGTTTGTTCACTAACTTTAACACCCAATGCATTCTCAATAGCTTCGAGACAACACATAGTATGAGCAATACTGCAAGTTCCACATATTCTAGCTACAGACTGAGCCAAAGTATCAATGCTTCTTCCCCTAATAGCCTGAGTAAAAAATCTTTTATTATCAGTAAATTTAATTTTAACTTTCTCAACTTTTCCATTAACAACTTTAACATCCAAATCAGCATGCCCTTCTATTTTACTTAAATTTTGTATATTTATATTGACATCTTTCATTACATATTTGGCAAGGATACCCTACAGTTTAGTGTAGGGAGGAATTGCCATCCTCCATAATATTTTTCTTATACATTTTTTAATATGAGCATGCGCAAGGAATTTCGCGCATGCACACGAACCAATCGTGATAGTGTGAGCTCTAAAAATTCCTTGTTGCAGGAAGCAACAAAATGGAATTAAAAGCAACTCAACATGGGTATGAACAAAATACATACCACTTGGTTTTTGTACCTAAATGCAGGTACAAATACTTTATGTATCAAGGCATTAAAAAGCTTTGCAAGAAAGCTTTTTATGGTATAGCATACTGCTATAATTTCAAGATACATTCCCTTGAAATCCAGCCAGACCACATACATTTGTTTGTTAGCTTTGCACCAAGTTTTTCTATAAGCAAAGTTGTGCAATTATTTAAAGGAATACATTTCTGGTCTGCAGGAAAGTTCTATAGATCTGTTGGCAATGTAACTGCTGAAACTATACAGCACTACATTGAGCAAAGCCAACATGGCTGGACTTTCGAACGTCAGACCAAGCTTAGAGCTTAGTCTCCATGATACCTCGCCCTTCAGGGCGAGGAGTAATCATTTTAATTTTTTATTCATAAACCCATTCTGAACCAAATATTGTACCATTATTATTATTGCTTGTTGAGTCATAAATCATCGAACCACTTGCTTCATTAAACTTCCAATATGTAACAAGATATTGCTCATTACCAGTTAGTTCTCCATTCATATTCTGTTGAAGCTCTGTTTGAGTAAGAGATTTATTCCATATACGGACTTCATCTAAGGTGCCATTAAGGTAATAAGATGGTGGACCCCAAGATACCATACCCATTAATAAGTTATTGCTTGTTACTTGTAAAGGACCGTAAAATGTGTCGTTTCCAACTTCTTCTCCATCAATATAAATTCTAACTATATCTTCAGTATCATCCCATGTGAATGCGTAATACTTCCATATATCACTCTCTTGGGACTCATTAACAATTATATAATGAGATCCGTCAGTAGAATTCCATAAATTAACTATAATACTTGTAGGTAAAACCCTTATTCCATAATTATTGTTTTTCATCAATAGGGTTTGTTCTCCTACCATATTAAATTTTACTCTTGCTTCAAAAGTTATCTTATCACTAAGGCCTAAACTACCAGAATGAGTTGTATTTATATAATCATTTATTCCGTTAAAACTTAGTGACGATCCATACATAATATTATCTTTAATTGAAGTTTCAGTTCCACTTACAATTTGATTATAATTTAAGTTTTCATTCTCTAATACATTCAAAATATTTAATAAAGGATTAACATTTGTATAGCTTTCATTGCTTGTTATATAATTAAACGCCCAATCTTGATTATTTAAAACAGCTACAGCATCAAAGCTACCGATTGTATTTGCTCTATCCAAACCAACAGTATAAATTTGCTTATCCTGATATTCGATAGAAGTAGGAATAATATTATTAATTCCTTCTGAAATAGCTTCTCTTGCTTCTGTTTCATTATCTGTAGGAGGAAGTGTATAAGTAATATTCAATAAATTTCTTATTGTAGAATCGCCATCTGCTCCTGAAATATCCCAATTAGAGTACCAGTGCTGGTCTGATAGGTAATCTGAGTTATCCCAATATATAACATGGAACCATCTGTCATTCTGCAGAGATAAATTAAATTGTTTAATAACATCACTTCCTATTGTGCTGTTGGCTATTGTAATATATGTTTCACAAGGGTTGTTAGCAATGCAGTTAGTAGGCTCTTCATCCCAGTTTATTTCAATTCCAGAGTAATTTCCATCAGCCCAGTCTCCTCCAGTTGCTCCGCCTTCTAATCCTGAGCCGTCTGCTACGCAATCATCTCCGCATGTATATATTTTTGTTTTCCAGTCAGATGGGCCATCATTTTCAGGGCTGTATTCTGTTAATCCATTCCAAATTCTTATAGTAAAGTTATAGGCATCTTTTGGAATATTTGAATCATTTAAATTAAAAGCAAAGTAAGCCCTCCATTCTGTAAGGGGAGAGCGCCTGTCTCTTCCTGTTCTTGGATCAGTATTATTAAAAGCTGTATAGTTTGATTTCTGACCGTTTATATAGCCCGATACTTCATAATCATCATCTACACAAATAATTCCATCTCCAGAAGTGCATGAAATAGGACCCGCATCTATCCAATATAGTTCTACTTTATCCTGTGTATTAATATTTTTTATTTGTAATAATAATAAAATATTTCCATCCCCTTCATATCTTAATCTCATATTTGTTGTATCATTCCATTTTATTATATGACCTCTTTCTGATTCTTTGTCTCTTATTTCTATAAAATCAGTTAGATTTAGTATTTCAAATGAATCTTTATTGTCTAATGTAAAAGAAGAACATATTCTATCGTAATAGGGATTTGTATCATTTCCTATATTTTGTATGTTACAATAATATACTTTATCATAATCGTTGTTATTTTCTATGTTTATGTCTTTTAATTTCCAGACATAATAAATTGGAATATTTGTGTTAAATTGATTTGGAGCCCACCATGTAAATGAATTTTCCATATATTTATCATTTAGTTTTTGTCCTCTTATCCATCCTGCACAATATTCTTGGTTATTATTAGATTTACATTTGTATATGCTTTGGTTCCAGTAAGTTTGATTATCTGATTCTATTATATTTGTGAAATTACTTAGATGATTTTGGGATAGCCAGTTGAAATTAGTATTTTGATAATATCCCAAGCCAAATTCATTTGTCAGCCATGTGGATCTTTCTCTTGCATCTGTTAGATTTGCTCCGTTAAAGAATTGAGTATAATCAGAAGATATATTTTGCCATATATTGGATTCTGCTTCTCCTAAAGGATTTTGATTCCATGTGTGTAGAAAGTTATCTGTGTATTCGTAGCCTATATTGGTTTCCGCAGAACTTATAGAAAAAGCTAATAATATGAACATAATTATTGTCGATATTCCTGTGAATTGTTTTCTTTTCATTTTAAATTATAGTTACATTAATATTTTGTGAGTCTGATGAACCTCCAGTATATGCAGTAGCAGTTATTGTATAATTACCGCTACTAATATAATCATGTGCAATATAAACAAAAATAGATTCGTTATTTTCTAAAGCAATATCATAAGTGCTGTTAAATGTGCTGTTTCCTAAACCTTCTCCAGTATTAAACTGCCATGTAAAATTATCTGATGAACCGATAGTGTCATTAATAACAAATTTGAAAATAGTTATGGTGTTGTTTTGATATTGTTCTGTTAGATTAAATATTAAATTTGGTGAAACATAATTACAGGACGAATCGCAGATTCCAGTTCCTGCTTCTATGCCGTTACATTCAGAATCTGCTGTGCATCCTACAGCAAAGTCTGTTGATCTGCAGATGTTATCTTTATCTACACCAAAGCATCCCCATGAGCATTCATCTGCAAAGTAAGATTCTCCACCAGTATTACATTTAGAATATTCAAATCCTTGTGTTTCGCCGTTACACTCATTTATTGCAGTACATCCTGCAGCAAAATCAGTTGATCTACAAATATTGTCACCCCTATCTTCTCCACTACATGTTGAAGAACATTGATCAGCAAAGTAGTTTTGACCGCCAGTAGTACAACTTATGAAATCATATCCAATTTCTTGTTCATCACACTGATTTAT
>JBDRML010000024.1:0-30928 GCA_043812195.1 Candidatus Woesearchaeota archaeon
ACTTCCAATCCATTGTTTCCTTTTTGATACATATGTATCTAATTATATACATCACTATTTAAATCTTTCGGTTTTAGAATGGTTTTCTCACAAAGATTATGATAAAAGATTTAAGTATAATTCTTAATCTAAACACTCACCACAACCTTTTTATATAAATAAACTAAAAAATAAGTAAAAGAGGTGAATATGAGAGTTGCTATAAATGGTTTTGGTAGAATTGGAAGGGTAGTTTTCAAATTAGCACTAGAAAAAAAAGTAAATATAGTTGCTATAAACGATGTTCACGGCCCAGAAGATGCAGCCTATTTATTAAAATATGATTCTACTTATGGCAGATTTAATGGAAAAATAAAATCAACAAAAGATTCAATAATAGTAAATGGAAAGAAAATTTTAGTTCTTAGTGAAAGAGATCCTTTAAAATTACCTTGGAAAAAATTAAAAGTAGATGTAGTAGTTGAAAGCACAGGAGCATTTACAGAAAAAGAAGGATTCTTACAACATCTTGAAGCAGGAGCAAAAAAAGTAGTTATTACTGCACCAGCAAAAGGGCAAGACATAACCATAGTTCCAGGAATCAACCATAAAAAATTAAAAAATAAACACAAAACAATATCAATAGCATCATGTACAACAAATTGCTTAGCTCCAGTATTAAAGGTTCTAAATAATAAATTTAAAATTAAAAATGCATTAATGACCACAGCACATGCATATACAAACTCGCAAGGATTATTAGATGGATACCATAAAAAACCAAGAAGAGGCAGATCAGCAGCAATGAACATCGTACCAACAACAACAGGCGCATCACAAGCAGTTATAGAAGCTATGCCAGAAATGAAAGGCAAAATAGATGGAATGGCTATGAGAGTTCCAGTAGCCGCAGGATCTATAATAGATTTAACTGCAGAATTAAAAAAGCGTTTTGATGTTGATAAAATAAATAAAGCATTCAAAGAAGCATCCCAAAAAGAACTAAAAGGAATATTAAATTACACAGAAGAAGAACTTGTTTCTAGTGATATTATTGGAGATTCACATTCTGTAGTCATAGATGGATTAAATACAAGAAAAATTGGCAAATTAGTAAAAGTTCTAGCGTGGTATGATAATGAATTCGGATATTCCTGTAGGGTAGTAGAAGTAATTAAAATGCTTAGAAAATGGACTTAGTTAAAAAAAGTAAAAAAGTTTTAAAAAAACTTCAGCTAAAAAATGGAGGTATAACAGCAACTCCAATGAAACAGGCCTATCCATATGTCTATCCAAGAGACGCAGTTTTTGTTACAAAAGCATACAATAGATTAGGCATGCATAAAAATTCAGAAAAATTCTACTATTTCATAAAAAATAATACAAGGATAGAATATTTTAGAGAGATATTTCACAGATACAATGAAACGGGCAATCCATGCGTTACAAGAAAACACGAGCACGATAATAATGGGTTAATAATTCATGGTATACACGACACATACAGACACGGGAAAAGCAAGAATTTTATAATTGACATGTGGCCCCTGATAAAGATATGTATAAATGCAATTTTAAAAAATAAAAGAAACAACCTGATAAGAACAGAAAGAAGTATTCACGAATTTTTCAGATTAGAAGATGGATTTGAAATCTGGGTAAATTGCGTGTCATGCAGAGCACTTTATGATGCATCAGAGATAGCCAAAGAGTTAAACTGCAAAGAACATAAAATTTGGTTCAAAGAAGCTGAAAAACTTAAAAAAAATATTAAAAAAAGATTCATGAAAAAAAACGGATTATTCAAAAAAAATCTTAAGTTTAAGGATTCATCAGATATCACCCAATTATCTCCATTCTATTTTAATTTAGTAGACTCAAAAAAATTTCTAAAGAAAAATATGGATTATCTAAAGAATAATCTTTGGTATAGCGAAGTTGGTGGATTTAGAAGATTCAAAAGATTCGACAAGGTAAAAGACTGGCACTGGTATACCGGAGGTTCAGGAGCATGGATAGTCTTCACTTTATGGGGTGCAAGGTTCTACAAAATATTGAAAGACAAGAAAAATTTGAAGCAGTGTCTTAATTTAATAGAAAAGACAGTAGGCGCATTAAATGGAATGCTCCCAGAGCATGTTTCCACCAGGCACGAATACGATTTATGGAAAAAGAACGAGATAGAATTAAACCACAGAGTGTTAAACGGAATGAAAATAGCGAGAAAGACAAATCAAATGTTAAAGAAAAAAACGGGAGAGGATTTGATAGCATGGGCAACCCCATTAGGCTGGGCTCATGCAGAATATATCCTATTCAAAAATGAAGTATAAAATAATAGATAATTTAAAATTAAAGAAAAAAAGAGTTCTTTTAAGAGTAGATCTGAACACAGAAATAATAAATAATAATCCAGTATTTTCAGAGAGATTTAAAGCGCATCTAAAAACAATAGAAGAACTTCTTAAGAAACAAGCTAAAGTAGTAGTATTAGCACATCAAGGAAGAAAAGGCAAAAAAGATTTCATTAGTTTAAAAAAACATTCTAAATTACTAAAAATTAACTTCATAAATGATATCTACGGAAAAAAAGCTATAAATGCAATTAAAAAATTAAAATTTGGAGAAGCACTATTATTAGAAAATGTAAGATTTTCAAAAGAAGAATTCAACAAAAACTACAAAAAAAATAAAATGCTAAAAGCACTAGCACCACATTTTGATTATTTCATAAATGATGCCTTTTCTGTTTCTCACAGAGATGAAACTTCGATAACAGGCTTTCCTAAAGTATTATCATCAGCAATAGGCAGAGTAATGGAAAATGAACTTAAACATATAAATAAGATAAAACTAAAAAATACACTTTACATTTTAGGAGGGATAAAACCAGAAGATATTAAATTATTATTAGATAATCATAAAATCTTATCAACAGGAATCTTTTCTCTACTAACTTTAAAATCTAAAGGAGTAAAATTCGGAGCGCAAGATAAAAAACTAAGCTCAATGCCAAGGATTAAAAAATTAAAAAACATAAAAACACCAATAGATTTTGCAATAGAAGTAAAAGGAAAAAGAAAAGAAATTTCAATTAAAGATTTACCAACTAAATATCCAATTTTAGACATAGGCCCAAAAACCATAAAAGAATACTCAAAAATTATAAAAAATTCTAAATCAATATTTTTCAAGGGGGCAGCAGGAGTCTATGAGAAAAATCAATTCTCTAAAGGAACAAAAGAACTTCTTAAATCAATAGAAGAATCCAAAGCATTTTCAGTTATAGCAGGCGGAAGTGCAAATAATGCAATAAAAAGATTTAAAATAAAGAGAAATAAAATTAACTATGTAAGTTTAAGCGGTGGAGCATTAATTTACTACATAGCAGGTAAAAAACTACCAGGATTAGAAGCAATAAAATGAAAATCATATTTGTAAGACATGGATTAACAAAAGAGGGAAAAGAAAAAAAGAACCTAATAAAAGAAGGAAGAGAACAAGCTAGATTATTAGCTAAAAGATTAAAGAAAGAAAAAATAGACAAATTATATTCGAGCGATATGCCAAGAGCAAAACAAACTGCGGAAATAATTTCAAAAGAAATAAATTTACCAATAGAACTAAAGCCAGAATTAAGAGAATATGAAGAAGCAATATTTCTTGTAGAGGATTTATCTAAATGGCCCGAAGAAGAGCAAAAAAAATTAAAAAAATTAAAAATTTTTCTTAATGAACTAATAAAATCAAAAGAAGAAGATAAAACAATTTTGGTTGTTGCACACGGAATAACAAACAGGCTTATAATTTCAAATATTATGAAAATTCCAATGGGAAGGACATTTTATTTTAGACAGTTCAATACTTGTATAAATATAATACATTGGACAAAAGACTCTCCAATAAAAGATTGGAAGCTATCTCTGATGAATGATGTATCACACCTAACACATAAATTAGGAGAATTATCTAAATCAAATGATTGATGTAATCACAATAGGAAGTGCATTAGTGGATATATTTATAGACACAGACAGACCAGAATCTGGAAATAAAATTTGTTATCCAATCGGTGGAAAATTCTTAGTTAAAGATTTAAAATTTTCAACAGGGGGTGGTGGTTTAAACTCAGCAGTTGCACTTTCAAAATTAGGAGTAAGAACAGGTTTCTTAGGTGGAATAGGAAATGACAAAAATGGAGAAATAATCTTAAAAGAACTAAGAAAAAATAAAGTAAAATTCATAGGAACAATATCAAAAAAAAGCACAGGCTTTTCAGTGATTTTAGATACAAGAGAAAAGCACAGAACTATACTAACAAACAAAGGAGCAAGCGATCATCTAAACTTCAACAAATTAAAACTCAGAAAACTAAAAACAAAATGGTTCAGATTTTCATCAATGGAAAAAGAGTCACATAATACAGAAATAAAATTAGCCAATTTCGCAAAGAAAAATAAAATTAAAATATGTTTTGCTCCAAGCATGTATCAACTTATAAAAGGTATTAAACCAGTTAAAAATATTCTTAAAAAAACAGATTTATTAATTCTAAATAAAGAAGAAGCAAGTATGTTAGTTAAAAAAGGAGATATTCTAAAAGGCCTTCATAAACTAGGCCCAAAAATAGTTTGCATTACAGATGGAGAAAAAGAAGTAATAGTTTCAGATAAAAAATACAAATACGGAGCAAAACCACAAAAAGTAAAAGCAACAGAAAAAACAGGAGCAGGGGATGCATTCTCATCAGCCTTCTTAGCAGGATTAATTAAGAAAAATGATATAGGAGTTGCAATAAAAGCTGGAATACTAAATGCCCAATCAACTATCCAAAAATTCGGCTCGAAAAATGGATTATTAACTAGACTTGAAATATTAAAAAAACTAACATTAACATCAATCAAAATTAAGAAAGAGACAATATGAAAATTAAACTTAGTCCAATATTGAAAAAAGGAAAAGCAATCTACTTAGCTTATGATCAAGGTTTTGAGCACGGACCAATTGATTTTAATGATAAAAACATAGACCCAGATTATATATTTAATATAGCACTCAAAGGAAAATATAATGGAATAATAGTTCATAAAGGAATAGCAGAAAAATACTACACAAAAAAATACAAAAAAATTCCATTAATAGTAAAATTAAACGGTAAGACTAAACTTCTAAAAGGAGAACCACTTTCAACACAACTTTGCACTGTTAACGAAGCAAAAAAATTAGGAGCAAAAGCAGTAGGCTATACTATTTATGTTGGTAGTGCATACTCACAAAAAATGTTCCAAGAATTTGAAAATATTCAAAGAGAAGCCCATAAAATAGGTATACCAGTTATAGCATGGATGTATCCAAGGGGAAAAGCAGTAAAAAAACCACAATCAAGAGAAATACAAGCTTATGCAGCAAGATTAGGTTTAGAATTAGGAGCAGATATGATAAAAATGCATATATCTAACAATATGAAAGATTTCAAATGGCTAGTTAAATCAGCAGGAAAAGTAAAAGTCTTTGTAGCAGGAGGACCAAAAGCATCAACAAATAAATTATTAGAAAATACTTATAATTATATGAAAAACGGAGCATACGGAATAGCAATCGGAAGAAACATCTGGCAATACAAAGAACCTCTTAAAATAACAAAAGCCTTAAAAGAAATTATTTTCAACAATAAGACACCAAAGCAAGCAATGAAATATTTAAAATAAAAACCGTTAACTATTTAAACACTTGTTCATATATTTAAACATATGATTAAAGAATTAAACACATTTAAACCATTCTTTGAAGAACCAACTAAAGAATTTGGAGTAAGAGAAATAGCAAGAATAATAAAAATATCACCAGCAACAGCAAGTAAACAATTAAAAGATTTAACAAAAAGAGGAATACTAAAAGGAAGAAAAGAAAGAATATACAATTTATACAAAGCAAATTTAGAAAGTGATAACTATAAAGACTTAAAGATATACTACAATATTAAAAATATAAAAGATTCAAATCTAATAGAAGAAATAAATAAATTCTACCTAAAGCCAACAATAATCCTATTCGGTTCATTATCTACAGGTTTAGATACAGAAACAAGTGATATAGATCTGTTAATAATATCAGAAAAAACAAAAAAATTTACAAATATCGAAAAATATGAAAAAAAACTAAAAAGAAAATTACAATTCTTTGTAGTAAAAGACATTAAAGATTTAAAGAACAAACACCTAATAAACAATATAATAAACGGAATAACAATTCAGGGAAAAATAAAATGGACTTAGATGAATGCTTTAAAAAAGGATTAATTAAAAAAACAGAAATAAATAAAGAATTAATAAGATCTTTAATAGAAATGTCAAAAATAAAAGAGGATGCAGTCAAAAGTGCTAAAATAACAAAAACAAATATCTCAGCTTATGTTTCATTAGCATACGATTCTCTAAGAGAAATATTAGAATCTCTTTGCATTTTAAATGGTTATAAAGTAATATCTCATATTTGCATTGGTGAGCTTCTAAACAAAATAATGAGGGAATTTGATTACAAGGATTTTGACAGGGTAAGATGGATTAGAAACAGTATTAATTATTATGGAGAAAAAGTAGAATTTAAACAGGGAAAAGAAATAATAACTAAAATTTTCAATATGAAAAACAAAATATTAAAAAACTACCTAAACAAAATATAAAAAATGATAATAATAAATTTCAAAAATTACAAAAGAGGAAAAGAAACTTTAAAACTAGCCAAATTAATAGAAAAAATAAATAAAAATATTATAGTAGCAGTACCATCAGGAGATTTAGAAGAAGTTTCTAAAAAAACAAAATTAAAAGTCTATGCTCAACATGTAGACTACAGAGAACCAGGAAAAGGAACAGGTTATGTAATCCCAGAAGAACTTAAATCACTAAAAGTAAAAGGTTCAATAATAAATCATTCAGAACACAGAATTCCAAAACAAGCAATCAAAAAAACAATACAGAGATTAAAGAAATTAAAACTCAAATCAATAGTCTGCGCCAAAAATTTAAAAGAAGTAAAAGAATTCAAAAAACTAAAACCTTATGCAATAGCTTACGAAGATCCTAAATTAATATCAACAAAGAAATCAATAACAGAATACAATAAAGAAAGCGTAATTAAATTCTCAAAATTATTAAAAAATACAAAGATAATCCCAATTTGCGGAGCAGGAATAAATAAAAAAGAAGATATAGAAGAAGCCAAAAAATTAGGCTGCAAAGGTGTATTAATTGCTTCAGCAATAGCTAATGTAAAAAACCCAGAGAAATTATTAAAACAACTCTAAAAAACAAAGATTTAAAAAGATAATATTCCAATTAAAAATATGAAAGAAAAATATTTTATGGATGTTGTAATAAACAAAGAAAAATTAAGTGATGGAAGCCCTATTTTTGTTGCTCATTGCCAAAGCTTAGGTATAGCTAGCCAAGGCAAAGATATGGAAGAAGCAATGAAAAACATTAAAGAAGCAATTGAATTATATTTAGAAGAACAACCACAAAAATACAATGAGTTATCTACTAATGAATTACCTTTATTCTCTGTTATTGAGGTGATAAAGGATGCCAAAGCTGCCAATAGTGTCAGGTAAAGATGTTGTTAAAGCTCTTTATAAAATTGGCTTCAAACATGTAAGAACTAAAGGAAGTCATGCAATATTAAATAAACAAACCAAAAAAGGCAAGATGACAATACCAGTTCCATTACATAAAGAACTTGCTAAGGGAACATTAAAAAGTATAATGAAGCAAGCAGATTTAGATCTTGAAGATTTTATAAAGTTAATCTAACTCTAAATCCATTTTTTCTTTCTAAAAAATACAACCATAATCATCATAGACATAAGCATTAAAACTATTGGAATAAAAAATCCATATTTTTGACCAAAAAAAGGAATATTAGCAAAGTTCATTCCCCATATACCAGATATCAACATAGGCAATAATAATAAAGAAGCAATAACTGAAAATGACCTCATAATATCATTTAACTTATTAGAAACACTAGTCATATACATATCAAAAACACCAGTCAATTTTTCATCATACAATCCAACTAAATGTTCTGTCTGAGTAGCTTCAATAATCAACTCACTAATACCATTTTCATAACCTTCTCTAATTAATTTAGAATCAACTTCATTTAACTTATTAATAGCACTCATATTAGCTCTAATAGCTCTCCTCATAAACATAAACTGTTTTTTAATAGAAAATAAATCACTCATATCTTGTGCAGTTCCCTTTAATATCTTATCTTCTACTTTATTCAATTTATCACTTATTTTCTCTAATTCACCATTAAATTCTCTAATAAATTCAGAAATAACTCTATTAAACAAATAAGCAACACCCATACTAAAAAATTCATGACCTTCCTTACTCAAACAAATATTAAAAAATTTGTCCAAAGAACTAATAAGTTTAGGATGCACAGTCATAATATAATTTTTTCCAACAAAAACACCTATAGGAACGCTCTTCTTATCCTTAGTTAAAGCTCTCAATATAACAAAGCAATAATTCTTTCTCAACACAACCCTAGGAACTTCCTTAATATCTAAACTATCTAATAAATTTCTATCAGATACTTTCAAAGTTTTTACAATTTTACCTAATTCTTTTTTATCAGGATTATTAACATCTATCCAATAAGTTCCACTATTGAAATTAGCAGAATCAAGAGAACATTTTCTAGCACTCTTTTTATCATGTTTTATACAACTAATCATTAATCTAATTTTAAGATTAGATATTTATAAACTTTCCTCTAAAAATAAAAAAAAGAAATTATTTCAATAAAATACTATAAAGCAGCTTTCCAATTCCTCCAACAAAGAATAACAAAGCAAACACTTTCTCTAAATCCCAATATCCATACCACAATACTATACCAAATAGTATAGAAACTACTGCAGCCAAAAACACTGTAAACTTTGTTAATCCCCTACTAGGAGCTTTCTTTTTAGCCATTAAATTATCACCTCTTTAAATAAATGTTACTAATATTTTAATTTATTTGTTTAAAAAGTTTTCTAAAATTAACTATCCAAAATTATTTAAACCAACTCTTATCTTTATTTTCAATAATGGAAATATTATACAAACTTAAAAAAGAGCTGTTAAAAAAAGGAGTGAATGACCTAGTTCTAACACAAAACGAAGTTCAAGAATCTAACTTGAAAATTGTTGATAATAAGATCATAAAAACCGAAACAAGCTCCCTAACAGACATAGATATTTTCGCAGAAAAAGACAAAAAATTAATAACAACTGCAATAAAAGACTTCGATGACAACTCTATAAAAGAAGTAACAAATAAAATAATAGAATTTCTAAATCATTCGCAACCAAATATTCATTATGTAAGAATTCCAGATAAGAATTTAAAATATCCCAAAATAGAAGATGGATTTGATACTAAAGTAAAAGAGATAGATGGAGTAGACTTAACAGAATCAGCAATCAACGCAGCTCTTAAAAATTCAGAAAGAACCGCAGGATTTTTTCAAAAAGCAGTAGGCAAAACAAAAATACTAACATCAACAGGAATAGAAAAAGAAGACGAATTCACATCATTATACTTATCATTAAGAGCATTCAAAACAAAACAAGCATCAGGACACCAAACTGCAAGTTCAAGAATTTTATCTAAGTTCAACGCAGAAAAAACAGGACAAAAAGCAGGTGAAATAGCATCAATGGCATTATCCCCAATAGAAGGAAAGCCAGGGAAATATAATATAGTTTTTTCACCATTAGCATTCGCTCCAATATTAAATAGTATAGGAGACGCAGCTTCTATTTTCGCAGTAGAATCAGGTATGTCTTTCTTAGCAAATCAAAAAAAGAAATTAGGAAATTTCAGCTTAATAGACAATGGAATATTATCAAATGGTATGAATTCAAGTGTATATGATGAAGAAGGACATCCAAAACAAAAGACAATAGTAATAGATAATGGAAAACTAAAAACATTCTTACATAACACATCAACAGCAGATAGATATAAAGTAGATTCAACAGGCAATGCAGGAATTATATCTCCAGATCCAACCAATATAATTATAGAGGGAGAAACTGGCGACCCATTCGATATTAAAACTGGAATTTATCTAACAAATGTTTGGTATACAAGATTCCAGAATTATGCAACAGGAGATTTCTCAACAATTCCAAGAGACGGAATGTTTTTAATCAAAAATGGAAAGATAGATCAACCAATCCAAAATCTAAGAATCTCAGACAATGTATTAAATTTACTAAAAAATATTCAAGTATTTGGAAAAGATAAAGAACAAATAACAAGTTGGGAAGCAAGCACACCGGTAATAACAGCACCAGTTCTAATAAAAAAAGTTAATATAACAAAACCAACATCTTGATTTTAACCCCTCATCACCAAAAATACAATATAAGTTACATAAAGCAACAAGAAAATAATACCTTCTTTCTTACCTAATTTATGTTTATCGCCAACAAACATAAACAAGAACAATAAGAGAGTCGCAAACAAAAGTACCAATATATCAATATTCACAAAACTAGGTATTGCAACAGGAGCAATAACAGAAGTTATGCCAAGTATCCAAAGAATATTAAAGATATTACTTCCAATAATATTTCCTACAGCTAAATCAATATCTTTCTTCATAGCTGCTCTAACAGAAACAACAAGTTCAGGTAAAGAAGTTCCAACAGCAATTATAGTAGCAGAAATTAAAAATTCACTCAAGCCAAATTGATTAGCAATATAAATCGCACCATCAACAACCCACTTTCCCCCTAAAAATAAACCAGCTATACCTCCAATAATCATCAAAGCAATAACAATATTATTTCTTTGTTTAATCTCTATTTTCTTATCTTTCCAAATCTTTTTATTTCTTTTTATTGAACTAAATATATACAAAAGGAAAACTGCAAAGAAAATAAGCATAATAAATCCATCAACCCTAGTTAATGAAAATACATTTAACCCATCAATAATAAAATCATTAGAAACAATAAATAAAACTACAACAGCTAGCACAGCAAATGGAAGTTCTTTCCAAATAGTAGATCTATGAACACTTATAGGATAAATAAGTGCAGTAATACCTAAGACTAAAAGAATATTAGAAATATTACTCCCAATTATATTACCAAAAGCAATACCAGTACTTCCTTCTAAAGCTGCAAATACATTAACAACCAATTCAGGCATAGATGTTCCAAACGCCACAACTGTCAAACCAATAATTAAAGTAGGAACGCCTAATTTCTTAGCCAAAACAGAAGAACCATCAACTAAAAAATCAGCACCTTTAACCAAAATTATAAGTCCCACTACAAATAATATGTATTCAAGCATGTACTTATTTTAAAAAATATTATTATTAAACCTTTCGCATATTAGGTTTTAAAAGAGCAGGATATCCTTTTTGATTTTTTATATTATAAGCCTTCATAATTTTCTCAGCTCCATTTTTTTCTTTAGATAATCTTTTAATAAACTCGTCAGCTTTCTGGAATTGGGCATCTATAAATTCTGTATGTATATCTTTCCATTTCCCATTACTTTCCTTTACATATTTTGCCCATCTTTCTACAGATTCAATGCGTTCTTTCATTTTAGCCTTTTTTCCCTTATCATTTTTTTAATCTTTTTAATCTCTTCTTCATCTATTAAATCACTATATACATCTCTTAAATGCTTTGCGTCTTCTAAATCTTTTGGGCTTTTTAAATATTCTTCTTTAAATGCAATATTCATATCAATTGAACTAAACCACACATCTAAACCCGTAAGTTTTAATTTAACTCTTGTTGTTAACTGATAATCATCTAATTCATCTTTAGATAGTTTTATTTCCATTTCAGGCAATGGTCGATTTTTATAAGTATATCTCACACTTGTATCATTTTTAAGATAATCTTTATATATTTCAGTAGGATCATCAGACTGCATACATACAAAATCATTTTTAATAAGATCATTATGCATTTTAATAAAAATATCTTTAGATATTTTTGGAATAATCATATCTATGTCTTCAGTTGCTCTAGCTCTACCAGATGAAATTGCAACAAAACCAGAAACAATTATATATTTAGTGAATTTTTCAACTATCTCACAAAAATCAATACAAAACTTATCCAATACATTTCTTTTAGATTCTCCTCTCATTGCATATTAATAAGGTTAATTTAGAATATAATACTTTCGCTGGTGGTTGTCAAGCATTTTTATATTTGGCAATTAAACTAGCAGCGGTTTTACCATCACATTTTCCCTTATATTTTGTCATTATAATTCCCATCAAAGCGCCAATACTCAACTCTTTTTTATCCTTAACTAATTCTTTAATCTCTTTCTCTAATTTATTTAAATCAGCAGCTTGATAACTAGCCAAATTAATTATTTTCCCTTTAGCTAAGTCAACCATCACATCAAAAACAGCATCTTTAGTTATTTTATTAGTAGAAAGTGCTTCCAAAACAAATCTAAAATCTTTATCCTTAAATTTATAATCAACATTCAATCTAGATTTCATATCTTTAGGAATTTCAACCAAAATATTAGCAATCAACTTTTTATCAATTCTATATTCATAATCTTCTAAATTAAATCCTTCCTTAACTAAACTTCTTGCTAACTCAGCACTTAATCCTTCTTTTTCATATCTTAAAATTTTCTCATCTATTAATTCAGGGACTTCAATACTCTTCAATAATTCTTTTGTTATAGCAATAGGTTTGACATCCGATTCTGGATACATGCGAGATGCACCAGGCATAGGTCTCAAAAAACTCGTAGTTCCATCAAGCTCAGCCCTTCTTACTTCTTTCTTAACATTCCCTTTTAGTTGTCTCTTTATTTCATATTCAATAGTTGTTGGCATATGTCTCAAATCTTGAAAACCCTTTATTTCTACTCTATTTCCATTTTTTATAGAAACATTAACATCTTGACGAATAGACCCAATACCAGAAATTACCTTTCCAGTGCTTTTAAGTATCATCCCAAGCTTTTCCGCCACTTCTTTTGCATGCTCAGCTGTTTTAATATCTGGTTCAGTTGCAATCTCAATTAAAGGAATCCCTAACCTATCTAATCTAAAAACTACACAATTTTTTTCATCCCTTACTCTCCTAGCAGCATCCTCCTCCAAACAAATACTACCAATTCTAACCTTCCCTTTAGAAGTTTCTATGAACCCATCGTGACCACACATTAGTGTTCGCTGAAACCCGCTAGTGTTGCTTCCATCGACTACAGTTTTTCTCATAACTTGAATTTCATCTACAATTTTGCATTTTAAGATCTTACAAACCTGCAAAACAACTTTTAAGGCATCCATATTAAGATCATTAGGCGGAGATTCATCAAATTCAACTAGACAATTAGTATCCCTATAAGCTTCATAATTAAATTCCCTTCTTTTCAAACTTTCATAAAAAGCAGCTTCATCTATACTTCCAAGCTCCCCAGCAACAGCCCTCAATGCCCTAATCAATAAAATATCATGAGGATCATCTCTTAAAATAGTCGGACACTCACAAAATAATTTTTTCCCAGATAATTGCTTATGAATTTCTAAACCACATTTGAACTTTAATTTTTTATAATCCATTTTTTAACTCCAAGATTATTCTTATCAAGTTTTATATATTTTAACCATGGTCTCCATGGAACTCTCCACTCTGAAATTTTATCATTAAATTCTATAATTTCTCTATCAATTCTTTTAGTATTTAAATATGTCTTTTTAGGAATTTTTCCCAATTTTAACAAAGTTTTTAACTGACCTAAAGGAATACCTCTTTCACCATTTCGCCATCTGCAGTAAACAAAATCATTAATTCGCAACAACCTACAAATTTTAGCATCGTGTCCATGATTTTGGTTTATTCTATCAAAAATAGATTTTCTACAAGAATCGGATAAAGTTATGTGTGTATTTTTTGATAGATTATTTATATTTAATTTAGATAAATTTTTATTTCTCTTTATTATTTTAGAATCATTCAAAATATTTAAATATTTCATTATAGTTGTTTTTCCAACGCCAAGTTTTTTATAGAGGTAATTTATATCAACTTGCTTTAGTTTTTTAATAATGCTTATCAAACCAATAATATTAACTTTTCTCCCTTTAAAATATGTTAAATTAAAAGATCTCTTTGCGTCTTTTAATTTATTTATTCGTCCAAAAAATCCATTAGATAATTCTAAAATTTTGAACCATTTCTCACTTCCAATAATATAATAATCCAACCAAGTTTCTAATTCCTTTGGATTCATATTATCAGAGGTCCATAACCCATACTGTAATTTTCTATTTCCTCCTTTTTTTAATGTTAGTGATTTAACTTTCATACCATTATTAACCAATATATTCCTTAAATCATCTCTAAATTTTTTGCTCACAACACTAAAACCAATACTCTTATTAATATTAACAGAAGATTCAAATGTCATAGAACCAACAACAAACGCTCTTTCTAAATCTTTATTTCCTATTATACATTTCGGAATGCCAACTGTATAAGTTTTGGGACCAAATGGAAAATTAAAACAATCTTTAAAATACTTATAAAAATCTTTTCTTTGAAATTGAATACCATAACTATTCTCATTATTTGACTTAAATATTCTTGGAAAGAAATTAAACTCATTTTGAATTAATCCAGCTATTAACTTAATATTATTTTCATCTTCATCTTTAATACTAAAACACCCCTTTCTACTTAAATGGCCATCTGCTGCATGTGCTCCTGCCAGGATACATAAATTTTCATTTAATTCTAACATTTCATCTATCAATAGTAAACTACCTTTATAAACTTGTCGTCGGTGTTTGGCAAGCTGACAAGATAATTATCAGATTTTTAAATCTTGTAGAAACTTTTATATAATTATTCATCGCAACAAAAACATGAAAATACATCAAGTAACAACCATAGCTGTTGAAGAAGATTTATCAACATATGATGTTACCTATTGGTATGTTGAAACAAGAATGGGAAACATTGTAATGGTAGCTAGCATGAATAAATGTTCTCTAACTAAGATTATCCCTGGTAGTTGGGATATAAAATATGATTTTCAGAGACAGTTCGAAATTCCACCAGATGTTCCAAAAGAAAATCGAGAAACAGAATTGAGTTCTTGGACAAAGTCACATCAAGTAAAAGAAATTGAGGATGTTCCTCTTGAAGTGATAATTGATGGTCTTAAACACGGCCAAGGATTACCAAATGAGTTATATCCAATAGTAAAAGAAAGAGCAGATTTTATACTTCAGGCTACATATTCTGTTAGATCTTCTTGATTTTTTATTTAATTTTATTAGATTTTATTCAACTTTTAGACATTTTCAAAAACTCAAAAATTTTAAAGAGTTTAAACCTTGTGGAAACATTTAAATAATCAAAATCCAAAAATCAAGTATGCATAAAAAAAATAAGAGCAAAACCATATTTATGGCAATAATTGTAGGTTTAGGTATTGTTTTGTTCTGGAGGGGTGTTTGGCAATTATTAAATGTTTATTTGTTCCCCCAAAATTATGAGTTAAGCAATTGGATTTCTTTAATTGTAGGATTAATAATTTTAATTGCAACTGGCCGTTTAGTTAAAAATTGGCTTTACGAGTAACTTTTATTTCTTGGTTTAATTATACTAATTATAATAAGTTATGCAACTAAAGAATTATTATAAAACTTTATAAAACCAAGAGTTTATGCTTAAAACTATGAAAAGATTCATTATTATACATGGATGGGATGGAAATTCTGAAGAACCTATGCTCAAATGGTTTAAAGAAAAAATAAAAAAGAAAGGTTTCAATGTATCAGTCCCTGAAATGCCAAACTCTGCAGAACCTAAAATAGAAGAATGGGTTCAAAAAATAAAAGAAGTTGTTCAAGAACCAAATTCTGAAACCAATTTTATAGGACATAGTGTTGGATGCCAAGGAATATTAAGATATTTAGAGTCAATAAATCCAAAATTCAAAGTTGGCAGATTAATACTAATTGCTCCATGGATGTATTTAAATGAAAAAACTATTGAAGAAGAGGGTGAAGAAGTAAAAGAAATAGCAAGACCTTGGATGGAAACCCCAATAGACTGGAATAAAATTAAAGAACATCTCGAAGAAAAACCAATTTGTATTTTTTCAGACAATGATCCATACGTGCCCTTATCTAATGAAAATTTATTTAAAGAGAAAATTGGAGCAGAAGTAGTAATAGAACATAATAAAGGACATTTTACAGTTAGCGATGGAGTAGAAAAACTACCAATTATCTTAAAATATATATAAAAATCATGAACTTCCTAGATATCCAATCAAATATAGAAAATGCTAAAGTAATTATCCAACCAATTCCATTTGAAAAAACCACATCTTATATTAAGGGAACAAAAAATGGTCCTAAAGAGATTCTAAAAGCTTCAAAAGAATTAGAGACGTATGATATAGAAACAGACTCAGAACCTTACTTAGAAGGAATACACACCCTAAAACCAACTAAAATAAAAAACATAAAAAATCATAATAAGTTTACAATCTCATTAGGTGGAGAACATTCAATAACATATCATATATTTAAAAAATTACCACAAAAAAATCTCTCAATTTTACACATAGATGCACATGCAGATATGAAAGATGAATTTGAAAAAAATAAATTCAGCCACGCTTGTGTAATGAAAAGAATACATGAAATAAATAAAAATATTGTGTCTATTGGAGTTAGAAGTTTAGATTTAGATGAAAAAAAATTCATAGACGAAAACCATATTCCAGTATTCTTCATGGAAAGCATAAATAACAACTGGACGGAAATAATATCTTTTCTTAATGAAAATGTTTACATAACAATAGATTTAGATTCATTAGATCCATCAATAATGCCTTCTGTAGGAAATCCAGAACCAGGTGGCTTTCAATGGTATCAATTATTAAGTTTTTTAAAAGAAGTTTTCAATAAAAGAAATATCATATCCTGCGATATAGTAGAATTATCTCCCAAAAAAAATGATTATTCATCACCATACATAGCAGCAAAATTAGCATACAAATTAATAGCCTATAAATTTAAAATATAAAAAAAGAAAGAATTAATTAAATAATTATTTTAATTCATCAACTACTTCATCAAGACTTTCATTCAATCCTCTAAATGCATTTTCTCTTGCTATAGTGTAGGCTCTATGAATTCCTTTTCCCGGTTTATGAACAAAAGTAACTACTCTATCTTTACTTGCTTTATCAATAAAACCTTTTTGAATCAACCAATAACGTTCAGCAGTTTTTCCATCTTTATCTGTATCAACGAAAATATGCTCTAGACTTCCATCTCTGTAAAAAAGCAAATCATTACCATTTACACCCCTATAAAGATCTACATTTTCATCTTCATTAGATATAATATCTCTACAATCTGCAGGATTAGGTCTTTTAGGAAATTCTGCAGGATTTTTATAATTTGAAGTGCTAACAGTTTCAACTTTTTCTTTAGATTTATTACAAACCAAACTACCAACAATAATTCCAGCTCCAATTACTGCTGCTCCAATTCCACCATATGTTAACCATCTATTCATTTTTTAACTCCCCCATAAACATAAGTAAAATTAGCAATATTAACCCATTTATAAATCTTTCTAAAAGTAACCACTAACAAGAAACTACAAGAACTCGTCAGCTATTCTAGAATTCATTTCACCCTTCAAATTCTCTTCCATCATAACCTTAATATTCTTCTTAAAATTGCTCAAAATCCATGCTAATTTAACTAAAGAAGTCTCAGAAGTCATATCTTTTCCATCAATAACATGCTCTCTAATTTTCCTTCCATAACTATAAACATTCATATTAATCCTTCCAAACACAGTCTGAGAACACATAACTTTAGGGATTTTTAAATTTTTTAAAGCATTAAAGATTTTTTCATTCTCTAATGTATATTTATCAATTTTATCTACAGGCATATGCCCTAAGCCAGAACCCTCAATAATCAAACCATCAAATTTAGAATAATTCTTAACTTCTTGAGCAAACATATTAGGGTGAACCTTCAAAATTCCAATTTTTAATTTATCATTAATTAACTTTAATTCTAATTTATCTTTAGATCTTTTCTTAAATTTAGTGTTAAGATAACTAATTTTACCATTTATATCAACCTCAGCAATTGGCCTGTCATTAACAGATTTAAAAGCGTCTCTCCTAGAAGTATGTAATTTCTTAGTTTTCAATCCAGGAAGTATATAACAAGCATTATCATTCATATTTTTATGCATGCAAATTCCAACTTCTGCAAAATTACTATTAGCAATAAATTGACAAGCACAAATCAAATTAACAGCAGCATCACTACTTCCCCTATCAGAACTTCTCTGAGATCCAACTAACAAAACAGGAATCCCCAAACCATCTAAAATAAAACTCAAAGCAGCAGAGGTATAATGCATAGTATCAGTTCCATGTGTAATAATGACCCCATCAAAACCCCGATCAACACCTTTCTTAACTTCCTTAGCAAGTAAATTATAATGAGCAAACCTCATATCTCCAGACCACATATTTCCAATTAATTTACTTTTTATATTCACAATTTTTTTAATTTCTGGAAACATTCCAATTAAATCATCAGGACTAAATTTAGCTATAACACCTCCACTTTCATAATCAACCTTAGAAGCAACAGTACCACCAGTATGTAAAATTAAAACTTTAGGCAATTTAGAATTTTGTCTAACTCTAACAGTTTTATCTCTTTTTTTAATCCCCTTCTTAATTAACTTCTTACTTTTAATCTTCTTCTTCTCAATTCCAATATTATATCCACTATCTAATTTCAAAACTAATTTACCATTAATAGAATCCGGCATCAAAACACCTCTAAATTTATTAGAGTCAGCTTTCACTTCAATATAATCACCAACTTTCATACTCTTTAAACTAGTGAACTACTATAAAAAATTATCTAATTAAAAAATAGAGAAAAAAAGAAATTTAGAAAATCAAATTAGAATAAATTTTATTTTTTTATTCTTCTTCTTGTTCTTCTTCTGCTTCACTTTCAGCGTCTTCACTTTCATCTATATCAGTTCTTTCGCTGCCTTTTTGAAGCAATTTAACATCCTGAGCCTGTTTACCTTTATCTGTGGTTGCAGATTCAAAAGATACCCTATCGTTCTCTCTTATGAATGTTCCTTTTTCTACTGATGTGTAATGCACAAAGTAATCTTCTCCGTCGTCACCATTGACAAAACCGAAGCCTTTTCGTACATTAAACCATTTTACAGTTCCTTCCATTTTATATTTGTTCCTCCTACTATTCAAAATAATACAAACAAAAAGATCAGAATTACTTCCTTGCCTTTTAGCCCATATTACTCAAATTTACCATAAATATTGGATTTATAAAGCTTTTGGATTTGGAAAAAAAAACATAGAACAAAAAACCAAAAAACTTATATATCAGGGTACTATTAATGATTAAAAGAAATTCTTTAAAATTTAAGAACAAATATTAAATATAATTTCTAATAAGGAGGTGAAAAATGACATATAAATCAAAAGAATTTAACAGTTTACTAGGTATAAAAGGATTTAGTGAAGGACTATTACAGAATCACTTTAGACTCTATCAAGGATATGTAGCGAATACAAATAAGCTATCAGAGATACTATCTACTTTATCAAAAGAAGGAAAACAAGGAACTCCAGAATATGCAGAATTAAAACGTAGATTTGGATGGGAGTTCAATGGAATGAGACTACACGAATTATACTTTGAAAACATGAGTAAAACCAGCAAAAAACCAAAAAACTCAGTACTATTAAAAGAAATAGAAGAAGAGTTTGGAAGTTTTGAAGAATGGGAAAAAGATTTCAAAGCAGTTGGAGCCCTAAGAGGAATAGGTTGGGTAGTTTTATTTTACGATCCTATTGGAGAAAAACTTTTCAATGCATGGATTAACGAACACGATTTAGGACATCTTACTGGAGCAACTCCATTATTAGTTTTGGATGTATTTGAACACGCATTCATGTTAGACTACGGATTAAACAGAAAAGATTACATAGACAAGTTTTTTGACATAATAAATTGGCAAATAGTTGAAAAAAGATTCAAAAAATAATTTTTATTTTCTTTTATATTTTCCAATTAACTCTGTTTTTTCTATAATATGATTTTTCATAGCGATTTCAATTTCTTTCTTAATAGAACCTTCAGGAAGATTTAATTTAATATCTAAAGCATACAACTTAAAGAAATATCTATGTTCTCTATCAGGAGGGCAAGGACCAGTATAACCAATTTTTCCACTACTATTTTTTCCATCAATACCACTAGGTTCAGTATCCTCTCCTATCAAATATGTGGTTGGAGAAATATTAAAAACAACCCAATGATCATAAACATCAATTCCAAATTTCTCTTTAACAAAATCAGGAATATCAGGATCATCCATAATCAAAACTAAAGATTCAGCATTTTTTGGTACATTTTCTATTTTTAATTCAGGATTTATATTCTCTCCATCACAAGTATATTTGCTAGGAATATCTTCATTATCCTTAAATGCAGTGCTTGTTAATTTCATATTTATTTAAGTTTCAAGGCTTTTTTAATTTCAGGCATATTAAATCCCACAATTATTTTGCCATTAATATCTGAAACAGGAACTCCCATCTGTCCAGATTTATCTATCATCTCTTTAGCAGCTTTTTTATCTTTTCCCACATCCACATCTTCAAATTCAATTTTATTCTCTCTTAAAAAGTCCTTAACCTTATGGCACCAAGAACAATTTTGTGTAGAATATACTTTTACTGTCAAATTAACCACCTCTCTAAAAGAGATATTACATCATTTTTAAAATTATCGCTTATTTTTAATCATTAGTTATCAAAAAAGGAATTGGTTTCTTTAAAGGATTAACAGTGCCCCTTTTATCTACATATTTTGGCTCTTCATGTGGTAAATAATGCAGCATAGCAGGAAAAAATTCATTAGCAACATCTTTATACATTCTGACACAACCATGTGTAGATTCAACTTCATGCCAGGGTTTTGACATAATACAGCTATGTAATCTAAATCCACTATCTCTATCACTTTCTTTAGGAAAATAACCCGGTTTATTTGAATTTATAAAAAGTTCAGACATATAATTCCCATATGGGTTTTCAGATTTAGGATTTATTGTTCTCGGAGCAACTGGCTTAGTTTTTCCAAACCATTTAGGTGGCAACCACCAAGGAAATTCTACAATTCTTTTAACCCAAAATAATCCATTTGGTGTTCCAAAATATTTTAATTTGTTTCCATCAGATGCGTCTTCATCCCAACCACCAATACCAACATCAGTTTTAAGAAGTAAGATTTCTCCCCCATTATAATTTTGGTAAATACATAATTCTTTTTGATTTTTTTTAACATGAATTCTTACATCCATCTCATCAACAAAAAAGTTTCTAGGCACTTCTATTTTAAATAAATACCTTGTAGTATCTGGTCTATAAATTTTTCCACCCCCAAAAAAATCATCAAGTCTTTGTTCAATTCCATCTAAATAATCTCCAAATACATATACAGAAGGAAATTCATTTGATATTTCTTGTCTAATTTTACTTCTTAAACTATCATTTACATCAGCTTGAGACAATTTTACTTCAAGAGATCGTTCTTGCATTTCAATAGATCTTCTTAAGTCACGATTAACTAAATAAAATTCAGAATCAGAAGCATTACCAACAACAGGATTACCTAAAAGTCCCATTCCAATTAAGATCCCCAAGCCTAACTTTCTTACCATTTTTATATTCAATAATTAACAAGAAAAGCATCCTATTTAAAAAACTACCTAAAAAAAACTTTATTCTCAAAACAACATAAACTTTATATACATTCTTTCTTAATTCAACAAAATGCAAGATTTAATTATTATAGGAGGGGGTATTGCAGCTAACTCAGCAGCTATTTATACAGCAAGAGCTAAAATTAATACATTAGTAATTTCTGGACCAGAATTAGATCAATTAAGCACTACAACACTAGTAGAAAATTTTCCAGGATTCCCAGAAGGAGTAATGGGACCAGATTTAGTTGAAAATTCCAAAAAACAAGCTCAAAAATTCGGAGCAAAATACAAATCAGGATTAGTAGATTCTTTCAATATTAAGAAAGGATATTATGAAATTGGAATAGGAAAAGAAAAACTACAAGCAAAATCTATAATTATTGCAACAGGAGCAGCGCCAAGAAAATTAGAAATTAAAGGAGAAAAAGAATATTGGTCAAAAGGTGTAAGTTCTTGTGCTGTATGTGATGCTCCAATATTTAGAGATAAAGAATCAATTATAGTTGGTGGTGGAGATGCAGCAATAGAAGAAGCAATAGCACTATCAAAATTCGCTAAAAAAGTAACTCTAATTCATAGAAGAGATAAATTAAGAGCAAGCAAAATTATGCAAGATAAATTAAAAAAATTAAAAGGACTAAATATTATAATGGACACAGAAGTAATAGAAATTATCGGAGACGGTAAATTTGTTTCAGGCATAAAATTAAAAAACACAAAAACAAATAAAAACTCAGAATTAAAATGCCAAGGAGTTTTCTTAGCCATAGGGCATATTCCAAACACAACAATATTCAAAAATAAATTAAAATTAGACAAAATAGGCTATATAATAACAGATAAACAATCAAAAACAAGTTTACCAGGAATTTTCGCAGCAGGAGATTGTCAAGATCCAATTTTTAAACAAGCAGCAACATCTGCAGGTACAGGTGTTCAAGCAGCATTATCAGCAGAAAAGTACATAGAAGACAAATAAAAAAGCTTTTAAAACCCCACTTTCTCTAAAATTAAAATGAAAGAAATCACAAAACAGACATTAATATCAAGTATATTTGAAGATAATAAAGAAAAAGCATTAGAATTAGCAGAAGCTATTTCAAGTTATGGAATTCATTGTATAGGCTGTCCATTAGCAAGAGTAGAAACACTAGAACAAGGATTTGAAGCTCATCAAATTCCAGAAATAGAATTAGATAAATTAATCAAAAGATTAAACGAGATTATAAAATAAAAATGTACGATTTAGAATTAGATAAAGTTGCTAAAGAAATTAAGGATAAAAAAGCTAAGCAAGTAATAATCCAATTACCAAATGGTCTAAAATTAAAAACACAAGAAATTATAGATTATCTAGAAAAAAACACAAAAGCACAAATTTTTATCTGGCTCTCAAGCACTTTCGGAGCATGCGATTTTCCTTTAGGCTTAGATCCACTTAATATAGATTTAATGATTCAATGGGGGCATAATAGATTCTACAAAGAAGTTTGGTAAAATGCAGTTAATATACAAAGACGCAGTTTGGAAAAAAGAAATTAAATTAGGAAAAGAACTAATTGATTATCTTAAAAAGAATAAAACAAAGTCTATAGCTCTATTCGCATCAGTTCAATTCTTAAAATTAAACAAAGTAAAAAATCAGTTAAAAGAACTAAACATAAAGATAAACACTGCAAAAGCAAAAAGAACTGAAAAAGAAATTCAAATTTTAGGTTGTGACACTTATCATGATTCATTCAAAGAAAATATAATTAAAAATTCAGATTTAATTTTATATATCGGAGATGGTTTATTCCATCCAAAAGCACTTTTACTATCTCAAAGAAAAAAAGATATTCTAATTTGGGATCCAGTTTCAGAAAAAAAACAAATTCTAACTAAAAAAGAAATCACAAAAATACTATTAAAATTAAAAGCCAATATTAAAAAATATTTAATGGCAAAAAATATTGGAATCTTAGTAACAATAAAGCCAGGACAGCAATATCTGCACTTAGCTAAAGAATTAAAAGAAGATTTAGAAAAAAAAGGAAAAAAAGCTTACATATTCATAGACAACACATTCTATTGGAATGAACTAGAAGGATATCCTTTCATAGAGTGTTGGGTTAACACTGCATGTCCAAGAATAGGTTTAGACGATATAGTAGAAATCAAACAACCATTAATTAATATTAAAGAAGCTTTAAATACAGAAAAGGTTTTAGAGGAATTAGCTTAAAATGATTACTCCTCGCCCTTCAGGGCGAGGAGTAATCATTTTATGAATGGATGCCAAAATTTTCTAAGTTGGCGAAACCTCATTTATCAATATTTAAACCTGCTGAAGACGATCAAGAAAACTTAAAAGATCCCAAATTCATTGACAATCCTATTGAATATCTTTGTTCAATGAGAATGGCATTTGAAAAAGAACATGGGGAACCAATCTATCAAAACAATTTAGCTAGTTTATGGGGATTTCCGAGAGATAGAATTAATCCTTTGTTTTTAACTGATAAAACAAGTTTAGGTTAATTTGATCTTCCAAATCCTATAACCTTTAGAGGATTTCAGAATATCATCTTGGTTAAATTGTAACGATTTTTTTTTGATAAGCTCTTTAATAACTCTTTCATTAGATATTATTTCTGATTTAAAACCCTTTTCTGTTAAGAATTCTTTAGTTTCTTTTTCAGATTCAAAATAATCAAATTCTCTTTTTGTTATCTTAGAGATTTTTTCACGAATGTTTTCTTTACCTAAAATTTCGTCTTTTTTCTTTTTTATTCTAGAAAAATCAGAGGTTAACCACAATCCCTCTTTTGAATAAGTTCCAAACAAGTATTTTATATTATCTCTAAACATCTTTTTTTCGTTTTTATCAAAATACATCAATAACCCTTCATGAATAATAACTAATTTTTTATTTTTGCCTTCTTCTAAATAAAGTTTTCCAATTTTATCCATTTCTTTTTTATCAAGAGGGTTTATATCCATAAAAAACAAATTTCTTGCATCTAATTTTTTTTGAGTAATTATTTCATTCAATATTTTTTCTTTTAAATCAATTAATCCTTTTAATTCTGTCTCAAGATATATAATATTTTTTTTATTTAAAAATTCTAAACTTCTTGGGGACAGACCAGATGCTATCTCCACAATAAAAGCATCATTCATATTTGACAGGGAATCATTTAGTGAATAATATCTTCCTTCAATAAATGGGATAAAATCTGATTTTGAATTTAATGTATTTCCATAGTCTGGTAAATCTTCTATCCAATCTTTAAATTTTGTATCTATTAAATTAACAATTTCTTTTGAAAATGGAAGTTTTTGTTTGGCCCTCATTCTAGCACAGAAAACTGCAGTTGGACTTATCTTTGAATATTCTTTTCCCATACACTTCTCAATATTTATTCATTTATAAAAATTGTGTCTTCTTTTCCCACCGCCCCAAATCTTCTTTTTTAGAAAAAAAGAAGCAAAAAAGAACGCGCACCTCAAATTTAATAGGATGGCTAAAAACCCACCTGAAATAAGAGAGATTTTAGAAATATCATAACGGAGAATTAGAAACTTGCTCCGTTTCACTCCGCACCACGCCTTGCAGGCTTTCATAAAATCAAAGATTTTATTCAGGTCGCTGAACAGGGCTTATGTGCAATATTACTCGGGCTTTGGAATTATAGAAAATCTATCTTCCATTTCTTTTAAAATCGCATTCCGATCATCCCACATTGTAACAGAATCACAAGCTCTATTTCTAACACTGTCATACATTACAACTTTCTTATTCGTCGACCAATTGGGAAGATGTCTATATTCCTTAGATAATAATGTAGAAAATTCGTCATTAATTTCAATTACAGCGTCACGGTTACTATCTCGAGCGGCTGTAACCATTCTTTCCAATGTTTGGTATATTTGTGATTCCGACATGTTTATACAGTAATTTGAACCCATATATAAATATATTCCAAAGTCCTGTGTCATACTGTCGGTCGCTTCGCTCCCTCGTTCGCCTTGCAGGCTCACCACATAACAGCGATTAGTTTCAATTCAAAAATCGTGCTCCCAAAGTTATTCGAGGCAAGAATTGTTATTTTATTTAAATTCTAGAGTTTTATAAAGAATTTTTGGTTCTATTTGAGAAGCTCTTACCATAGCATCTGCTCTTTCATAACCTGCTCTTAATTCAGCTTCTCTTTCTCTTACCATAGCATCTGTATCTATCATTATGTCTATCATGTTTTTAATAAAATAACACTACTATTTAAAACTTTCGGTTATTAGTCTTTTAATAGTAGTTACAATTCTTGCCTCTCAATATTCTAAATTCCCGTCCACCCATGCACAATTTTTGAACTCGAGATTTTTCGGCTTCGCCGAACATTGCATTAAAATCTCGTCCTCATTACATTCGAAGAAACTAACACTAATTATGTGCAATAAAAATGAGTTGCCCTTATTCTTTACGTTCAAACTCTACAAGAATATCAACATTCTCATAATCACAAGTAATATTTAAACCTTCAAGGTTTGAAATCTCGCATTCACATCTGCTCTTGTCAACATAGCCTATACAATTTTCCCAAGTAGGTGTATCATAGGTAATTTGTTCCACACTAACTTTGAAACCGTAACAAGGACACTTTATGGAACCTAATAGACCCATTACATTATTGGCATCATACGAAGTTCTTTTGGGGTAAAAAAATATCGCCAGTAAAATTAGAATAATAATTATGAGGATTATTGCTTTTCGGTTCTTAAAAAAAGAAACATTCATAAAAAAATTAGAGATAATAGAAATATATAAATCTATTGCTTCGGGCAACTCATTTTTACTTCTCTAAATCTTGATGTTAAACGAAATAATGCTCAGCACAAAGTGAATAGAAAACTTTATATTATCTATTAATAAATTAATGATATGCAATGGAAAGAATTTTTTAAACCAAACATTTTCAAGATTATTTTAACAATTATCTTGTTAATTGCGTCACTTTATGGAATATATTATTTGATTTTTTCTCTGTCATATTATGTTGGCGAATGTGTTCCAGGTAGTTCATGTCCTAATTTCTCTGAATTAGCACTAAAAGGCGTTCTCTACTCTTCTATTCCTGCACTTTTAATCAATTATTTAATTTCCTGTATAATATATTCAATATATAAAAGAATCAAAAAATAAAAATTATTTCCCTAATTCATTTCTTTTCAGTCGCTTCGCTCCTTCAGGGCACATAACAGCGATTATACTCAATTTTCTTCCATATTCACTCCAGAAAACTCAAAAATCTTAATATCAGACAAGCTGATTTAATAATATTTTGGCCTTAACAGGCGAGTCTAACACTAATTATGTACAATATTACTCGACCGCCGCCTTTAATTTCTGTAAAAGTTGTTTTATTTCATCTATCTCAATATGCAGAATTTTCGGTTCTTTTCTTCCCTCAATTTCATCCATCACAGAGAATCCGTCAATCACATCTTGTGTTTCGCCATTTAGTTTTTTATATGCCTCAAATTCTTCGTTTAGAAATCTACTGCAAATTTCCGCAATTTCTTCTCTAATCTTTCCACTATCGTTCTGGATTAGGTCTTCCAGTTTCTCAATTAATTTACTTATCAATTCCATAACGAAATGAAAAACATGATACTATATAAAACTTGTGCGGCGGTCTGCGTCATACTATCCCCTCGCTATCGCTCGACACATAACACTGATTAAGTTCAATTTTCTTCCATATTCACTACAGAAAACTCAAAACCCTTAATCTCTAAAAATATACTCGCCTTTTTCTTCGTAAACAATCGCTCCCTTAAACGGCTCTTTTGTTTTATAAAGAGGCGACTGATATGCCTGATTCAGAATTCCAGCAACCTCATCAGCAGTATCTTTATTAGTTCCGTTAGGATATGTTGCTTGTAACATGTAATTTATACCATCTTGTTTTGCTTCTTGAGCAAGAGCAGTTAATCTCTTGTCGCCTTCTATGTTATCCATACCTTCAATTAAAGAAAGTTCTAACTGAGAGGGTGTTCTAACAAGTTCGCGAATTGTATGTAATTCTGTTTCAATTTCTTGTTTTGAAGCATCGCAATAAAAAAATCCATATGCTTTTCCAATTTGTTTAGCCATGTGACTCTCTCTAGTTACTTTATTGCCTTTTTTATCAATAAATGCATATGATTTAATTTCTTTTTCCATATTATTACTATGTATTAATAAGTATATAAACCTTTCGTTTTATAACTACTCAATAGAGACTATAAACTATTAACTAAGCCAGCCCGAACTCTCCTTCCGCTTCGCTTCAGTCGGGACGTTACACTTTTTCCTTCGGAAAACCACGCAGAACAGACATTATGTAACATATTACTCGGCAACCTTAACTTTCTCACCGATAGTTTTATTAGAACATTATGTATAATAGTCAACAACTAAAAATGACAGAAAAATACTATATTGATACGTCAATTTGGATAGACCTTGTTGAAGATAGAAAAGGCTACAACGACGAACCATTAGGAAGTTATGCTCTTAAACTATTTGCTATGATTAAAGCCAAGAAACACAAAATGGTTGTTTCTGATCTTTTAATCAGAGAATTAGAATCGAATTATTCCATGGAAGAGATTAATGGAATGATGCTTCCGTTTCAAAAAATAATGGAAAAAATATTTGTCACTAAAGAACAACATGATGAAGCCAAAAAAATCGCCGAAGAAAGAAATCTACCTCCAAGTGATGTGCTTCATGCAATTGTAGCAAGAAATAACAATTATACCATGATCACTAGGAACAAACACTTCAAGGAGTTAGAAGACATTACTAAACATTCAAAACCAGAAGAAATCATCTAAGTATTTTTAGAAATTTCTTCAAATGCTTTAGCTCTTATCTTCTCATAATCTTTTTCTGTTGTCTTTTTCTTAACGCTACCTTTTAGATGAACTAATTCCATCATTGCTTTCTTTAACTTAATCTCTTCAACTTTCTCTCTAAGAGCATTCCTAATAAATTCTGTTCTATTTTGGTAGCCTTCATTCTTTACGACTTTGTCTACTTCTCCCAAAAATACATTATCCATTTTGACAGTTATCATCTCCGTTACCATATAGCCATTGCATATACAATAACTATATAAACTTTTCTATCATTTTCTTATAAAATACATAATGTCACTATAAATCGATCAGCTCAGACGGTTGCCTGCGTCATAACGCTGACATCTTCGATGTCAGGTGGAACATAAAGCTCCATTTGCATAATACCAATTATACTCAATAAATTTGTAGCCCGAGATATTATTTGCTTATTCACTTGTAGAACAAAATAAGCCTAGTCATCAAGAGGAGTAAAATATTGCTCGAAGAGTTCCATGCTTTTTCGGAGATAGCGAGCCTCTTGGTCCGATTTATCCTCTTTTGCTTCGTAAAGCTCAGAAGCTCGTGTGTATGATCTCGCTTGGCTGGTTAACAAGTCGTTAGCCCAGGCTTCTAGGTCGTCAGCGGTCGTGTAAGGTAGTAAATGTACATTGCGATCTTTTCCCATGAATTCCATTTCTCCATAAAGACCAGCACAAGCTCCAGAGTGAACAAGATACCTCAACGTGATTCCTTCATTCAATCTAAATCTTCGACTGTTGACCATTACTTCTGTGCCGGCTTCTATTTGGTATGTGCCGCTTCCGTCAGGGAAGACACCCAATTTCACTTCTATTGGTGATAGTTCCATATTCAAGGAGAACCTCTGCTTATTTTTATAATTATGGTTTTTACTCAGGCTACAAATTTACTTCTCCGCTCCTCGTTCACTTCGTGAACTGCGGTGCTCAACCCCATTGCATTCTCACCTCGTTTATTAACTTCGTTATAAACTCGGCTCGGGGAATATAACACCAATTAGTTACAATCGCTCAGGGTCGCCTTGCATATATTTCCCAAAAAGCTGATTTTTTACTTGGGAAATTTTCACTTACACCTTCAAAATCCTTTAATTTAATGATTTCATACCTTTTAAAGAATTCTCTCATCTCTTCCTCTGCAAAATAATGATGAGGCATGTCTCCGTCAATGGAGTCAATATTAATTTTTGTATTTGGTTCAATTTCCTTACCAGTTAAATATTCAGGGTGTTTTGTTGATGGAACTCTCAGAAATAATACACCTCCTTTTCTTAATACTCTATAAATTTCAGAAATAGTTTTTTTTATTTTTGCTATTTTTCCATGTTCAATAACAAAATCGCATAAAACACCATCAAAAAAACTATCTTTATATGATAAAGAAGTCATATCACATTGTTTAAATTCAATTTCTTTTAAAATCTCACGTGATATTTTTAATGCACTCTCCGATGAATCACAGCCATAAACTTGAAAACCTTGTTTTAATAAATAAAGAGTATGCCTTCCAGTTCCACAGCCCAAATCGAGAATTCTTTCTAATCGTTCTTTTTTAAAAAAATCAGCAGCTTCAATAACTTTTATAGATGGTTCTTTCTGAACTATTCCTTTCTCTTTGTATAATGAATCCCAATCCTTCATAATATAATAAAAAGTAATTTTAATATATAAATACTTCTATGGGCGACCTTGAGCGACTTTTCTACCGAAATTTTACCCCACTTCGTAGGGTAAAAGAAACTAACACCAATTATACAACATTATTACTCGACAGAATTCCTATGTGGCTCCCAGTTCGGATTCCAGGTACCAGATGTAATCATTAAAGAGAATTCAAGTGCTGATTGCACTTAGCATAAAGACGGTTCTATTCTTTCATAACTTGCTCGGGCTGCTTCATAACTTTTCTGGATAAGTGTTTGCCCTGAATCAGAAACTATTCCAGCTAATGCTATAGCATAGAGTGATGTGGCCCCCACACCAACCAACAAATTAAGTCTTAAGTTCTTATCCATAAAGGAGATAATTCATCAAGTTTTAAATGTTTATCGGAATTCTGCCTACGTCATACACAAAACCTTTATTGTCCTAATTCCGTTTCACTTCATTATAATCATAAATCTTTTGGTTTGCTCCATTTAACGCTCACTCTCC
>JBDRML010000025.1:0-20280 GCA_043812195.1 Candidatus Woesearchaeota archaeon
AACCACAATATAAACATCTTACTCTTTTTTTAACCTGAGTACTATCTATTGCTCTTCCACAATTAAAACATTTATATTCAACCATTTTTATTCCTTTAATGAATATGCTCTTCCAGCAAATTTAGTATCGCACTTAGTGCATAGCCAAATTCCATATGACACTCTTTTAACCTTATTTTTTAAACACAAAGGACATGAATATTTAGCCTTTTGTTTTTTTTCTATTAAAGAGATCTTTCCTTTTAGAGATCTACCATATCTTGCTCCAAACCTACTAGCGCTACTAGCTTTTTTCTTTGCCATTTTTATAAAACTATGTATTCTGTGACAAATTCCCTTTTAAAAAGCTTTCCATAAGGAAAAAAATGGGGCTGCGAGGATTTGAACCCCGGTTGGCAGGTTTCTTGCATTCCGGATTGTATCCCAAAAAGACCCAAACCTGCAGTCATACCAAACTAGACCACAGCAAAATGCTATAACACATTTAAGTGAAATATAGTCCCATCCTGTGATTTAGCCACTATTTCATCCACTAAATCTTATTTATAAATCTATTGTTATTTATTTTAGAATGCTTTTCTTTTTTTCTTATCGAGTATTTCTATTAATCTCTTATTCTTTCTAGGATTGCTAAAACCTATATTTTCAAAATAAGACTTAAGATATCTACTAGGAATTCTCAATAAATATAGATCTTTTTGATTTCCTCCACGTCTTTTAACTGTAATCTTTGGAACAATATCAATTTTAAACAAAATATCCTTCAAATCCTCAATAAGCTCATTTGAAACAGAACCACAAGCCACACTACAACTTTCAACAAATCCATCTGTATCCATCAAACCCCTAGCGAATCCACACAAAAAATCTTTACTATGCTCTTTATCTTTTCTTAATCTTACAGAATAAGTTTTTGGTTTTTCCCAACAAAGATCAGTTTGAATAAATTTTAATAACTCTACAGAACGAGTAGAAATATAAAGGCAACTCGGTTTTCCCATAAATTTTGTTGTATACAAACTAACAGATAAACCCATATCTTTCAATATTGAAGATAAATATTCTACATACTTTTTATCATCACGATAAGATAAATAGAATCTTATATTGTGGTTACCGCCTCTTCTAGATTTATCATGAAAATAAGAACCATCACCAGCAAAAGCCCCAATAAGTTCTCCCTTTACAAAATCAGAAGAAGGTAGCTTAATTTGTTTTATTCTCTTTCTATCACTTTTTCTGTTTACATGATATTGAATTGTACTTAAAGAAGTATTAGTTAAATTTTGAATAGATCTTAAACTTAAGCCAATATTTGACAATTTCTTTATCTCATTTATTTGGAGTTCACTTAGCTTTTTCATATACTTATATGGTAAAATTCATTTATAAATACAGTGTCAGTGTTTGGCAACCTTGTAGACCTCTGTTGTAATCATAAAATGGTGTTATAAAAAATCTTACTACTCAAAGAACTCTACTTCTTTTTAACTTCTTTTTTCTTCTCTTCTGGTTTCTTCTCAGATTCTCCTTCTTTCTTCTCTTCTTCTTCCTTAGGAGCTTCTTCAGATTCTGGTTTCTTCTCTTCTTCCTTCTCTAATGCTTCTTTCTCCTTAGCCAACATTGCATTAACACTTATTAATTCTTCTTGTAATTTCTTTTTCTTTTCATCACTAATATCTATTTTCTCTTCATTAATCTGTTTATCATAAACCCCATTATCAATATCGACACAAATTTCTTTAGCCTCTTTACTCTCAACTAAAACACCCAAAGAACCACAAGTACCGACAACACTTTTAACAGCTCCCTTAAAATTATTAACTAACATATCATTTTTTTTCTCTTTAGCAACTTTAATAACTTGCTCTATCGCTAAATTACCTGATTTAACTAAATGAGGAGTACCAGAACCTTTCTCCAATCCTAATTCCTTCTTAATTAAATCAGATGTCTTTTCACTCATTTTCATCCTCTTCATCATCTTCTCTTCTTATAACTTTAACAGAATCTAAATGTACAGTAATTGGAATTGGAACAGCAGCCTCTAACAATTCAACAATAACCTCTTCCTTATCTTTATCAATTCTAATAACCTTAGCCTTTTCTCCTTTAAATCCCGGTCCAGAAATAATTTCAACAATATCTCCTTTCTGAATATTAACTTGTGCCTTAACATGTTCAAGCATATGTTCAACTTCTTCATAAGGTAATGGATTAGGTAATAAACCTCTTGTGTAAGGAACACCAAAATAAGCTTCCTCAGCAGCATTCTTATCTTCTGCTTCAATAAAAATATAACCTCTCATCCCATGAGGTCTAAAAATACTATAAACAGCAATGCCCTTTCTATTAACATTAGCTTCTATAAAATCTAAAACTTGATCTTCTCTGTTTGCAGTTGTCCTCATAACAAATATCAATCCGCTCATCCTATTAATAATCTCCATAATATATGGATTATAAAACCAACTAATCCAATTAAGAGTATACCTAATCCAGAAACTTTCACAATAATCTTAAACTCTTCATTACTAGGTTTCTTAGTTATCCTTAATACTCTTTTACATTGCAAAGCAAAGCTTTTTGTTTTTGTCCAAAAGCTTCTTTTTTCTTGTGTTTGTTGTTCCATATTCTATTCCTGTATATTTTTAACAGAAGTTCTAAAAAGTAAGGAAAAATGGCTATTTATAAAGTTTTTGAATTCTTGCTTTTCCCATTCTTTAATTGATTCTTTTTTATCCTTCCAATCACAATCTCAGCTTCAGCCTCAGTTTTGAGAACAACAAAGATGGCAGTAATTAATAAAACAGTGGAAACAATAGCAACTATGAAACTATACAATACTTCATTTCCTGGAGGCAGAATAACGTTCAAAAATGTAATTAAAAAGTCTCTCCAAATCAAAGCAACTGCGATACTAAAACCAGTTACAATAGCAGTTTTAAGAACCCCCCCAAAAGTTACATTATCAACCATAACAAAAAATTTAATTTAGTCATTAATAAAATTTACTAAAAAAAGAAAAAAAGAAATTAATCTATAAACTCAATACCTAGCTCTCTTTCTATATCTTTCTGCTTTTCAGCTTTCATAGCAGGAGTAACTTTGCCTCTTATCTGTGGGCTTGAAACACCAGTAACAATTATTAAGACTCTCATTGTTTTATCCAAATCTTCTGAAATCTGTGCCCCCCAAATAAGCCGTGCATCATCATCTAATTTTTCAGAAACACATTCAACGACTTTCTTAGCTTCTTCAAGAGTCATATCAGATCCTCCAAAAATATTGATTAGAGCACCATTAGCTCCAGATACATCAACATCCAAAAGGGGATTATTAAGTGCTTTTTCAACAGCCTCAACAGCTCTATTCTCAGTGTCAGATTCACCCACACCAATCATAGCTACACCCCCCTTTCCCATGACAGTTCTAATATCAGCAAAGTCTAAATTAACTAATCCAGGTTTAGTTACTAATTCAGCAACACCCTTAACAGCATTAGTCAATATTTCATCAGCAACCTTAAATGCAGTATGCAATGGCAAGTCAGGAGCTAATTCTAATAATTTATCATTTGGTATAACAATTAAAGTGTCAACAATACTTTCCAATTTCTCAAGTCCAATAATAGCATTTTCATATCTTCTATTACCTTCCATCTGAAATGGTAAAGTTACAATTGCAACAGTTAAAATCCCTAATTTCTTAGAAATATCTGCGATAATAGGAGCACTTCCAGTTCCAGTTCCACCACCGAGACCACAAGTAACAAACACTAAATCAGCACCCTTTATTACTTCTCTCAATTCATGTTCACTCTCTCTGGCAGCCTCTTCTCCAACCTGAGGAACACTTCCAGCACCAAGCCCTCCAGTAATTTCCCTTCCTATCAATATTTTTCTATTAGCATTAGTATACAAAAGATCTTGAGCATCTGTGTTTACAGCTATAGTTTCAGCACCCGAAACACCAACTTCAGAAAGTCTGTTTATTGTGTTATTACCAGCACCACCAGTACCAATCACTCTAATTTTTGCTTTTTGTTTAGATAAAATTTCTTCTAATTCTTCATCAATAGCAGTTAATCTACTTGGCATCTGCCGTTGCAATTGATTTTCGGAACTCATCCTTATGCTATTAATCATACTATCCATCATAAACACCTCAGTAAGCTTTATTGAGTGAATACAGACTTGCTTTTAAAGATAATTATTCTTTAGTAGTTATTTTCTTTTCAGATTTTTTCTCTACTGAGAACTCAATTTTCTTAATTTGGGGTACTAATTTCTTAGTTTTCTCTTCAAAATTCTTCCTAAACTGCTCAGGAAGGTCTATCTTAGTGTTAATTTTCAACACATCTTCCTCCACATCTAAACTATAAAGATTCTTATTTGGTAACAAATTAAATTTAGCAACACACTCAACCTGCTTTTTAACATCATCAACTTTCCCAATAACTTTAAAATCATAAATTAAATCTCTTCCAGCCAAAGGATGATTAAAATCTACAATAACCCTTCCACCAGTTACACTTCTAACAACACCAAAATGTCCTTCAGCATTAATCTGTAATCCAGGATAAGGATTCATATTCTGTTTTTTAAACATAGTCATAGAAACAACTCTAATCAGTTTAGCATCTTTTTTACCAAAAGCTTCTTCATGATTAAATTCTTTTTCATAACCTTTTCCAATTTCTTTACCTTCAATCTCTTTATCTAAAAATTCAATAATATTTTTCTCACCAACACAAATAATTATTGGCCCATATTCAATACCTTCAGTTCGAATACTTTCTTGTTTAGCTAAAGATTCATCTGTTGTATCAAACAATTTATTATCATTTTTCAATCTACCAGAATATTCAATTTCCACGAAATCTCCTTTCTTTACTTCCATAAAAACAAGCAAATATACAACATATTTAAAGCTTTCCTAAACAAAAATTTTATAAACACTCTCTAAAACATAAATGTAGAAATGGCAAAGAAATTAGAATCAGCATCAAACCTTAAAGTTGGTGGTTACATAATATTAGATGGAAAAGCATGTAGAATTTCAGATATACAAATCTCAAAAACAGGAAAGCACGGTCATGCAAAATGTAAAATAGCTGCAGTAGCATTAAAAGACAACACAAAAATAATCAAAGTTTTCCCAGGACACGACAAAGTTGAAGTTCCAATCATAGAAAAAGAATCAGCTCAAGTCTTATCAGTTCATGAAGAAACAGCAAATGTTATGGACAATAAGACATATGAAACATTTGATATAAAAATCCCAGAAGAAATGAAAGATATAGTAAAAGAAGGAGAAACTGTAATTTACTGGATAATAATTGGAGAAAGAGTATTGAGACAGTCTAAATAAAAATGGCAAAATTCAAAGAAGCACAAGATAGATTATTCAAAAATACATTTGTATGTAGGAAATGTAAAACTAAACAAAAGTCCACTATGCAAAAAATTTTAAGAGGTGAATTGCTTTGTCGCAAGTGTGGTGGAAAAGCATTTAGAGCAATTAAAAAATCTAAATGAGCACAGACCTAATATTATTAATTATTTTTGGTATAATTTTATTAATTTTTATTTTGACACATAAGAAAAAAGTAGAATTTCAAAAAATACTTGGTCCTGTTGTTTATTTCGTATTATACAGAACAAAAATAGGGTTAGTTCTTATGGATAAATTAGCTAAGAGATCACCAAGATTTCTTAATGTATTAGCATACGTTTCAATATCTGTAGGTTTTATAGGTATGGCATTCATTCTATATTTCTTAGTTCAAGGAGCATACGGATTTTTCTTCCAAAATCAACCTTCTCCAGTAGGATTAATATTACCAGGAGTAAAAGTTCCAGGTTTACCAACATTATCATTCTTCCATTGGATAGCAGCAATCTTTATTTTAGCAGTAGTTCACGAATTTTCACATGGAGTTTTCGCAAGACTATATGATATTAAGATAAAATCATCTGGTTTTGCATTCTTTGGAATTATACTTCCAATAATACCTGCAGCATTTGTAGAGCCAGATGAAAAACAATTAGTAAGTGCTCCAAAAAAACAACAACTAGCAATCCTCTCAGCAGGATCATTTGCTAATGTAATTACAGCTTTAGTTTTCTTATTGATACTGTTCTTTGTAATGACTCCAGGAGTAAATTCAGTAGTAGAATTAAAAGGTGTTACGTTAGCAATTATAGAAGATAATTCTCCAGCATTTGAAGCAGGAATGCAAGCAGGAGAAGAAGTAATATCAATCAACAATATAGAAATCAAAGACATAAAAGAATTCACAGGAGAACTTTCAAAGTTAGTTCCACATCAAAAAGTAACAATAGTCACAAAAAACAATACTTATACACCCACATTAGGTGAAAATCCAGATAATAGTTCAAAAAGTTATTTGGGAGTACAAGTAACGCCAACTGAGAAAGGTTACACAGCAGATGCATTGGCAAAATACGGAAAAATTCCTCTAGATGTGTTCATGTGGTTAAGCATTTTAGTAATGTGGGCATTTATAGCAAATCTTGGAGTTGGATTATTCAACTTACTTCCTCTAGGTCCATTAGATGGTGGAAAGATGTTCCATGTTGCACTTCAAGCAATATTCAAAGATGAGAAAAAAGTCAAAGTCATCTGGGGCGCTTTAGCAATATTCTTAGTAATATTATTAATAATTTTATTAGCACCTCAATTATACAACTTATTACTTAAACCAATAATCGGATTATTCTAACCAAAATACTTAAAAGTTAACTAGCTTATTTAATTCTATGTTAATAGACGTTCACACACACCTAGATTTTCCAGACTTCAAAAAAGATTTAGATAAAGTTATTTCTAGATGTAAAAATTTCGCAGTAATAATTTCAAACGGAACAGATCCTGAAAGCAACAGAAAAGTCTTAGAATTATCAAAAAAATTCAAATTAATAAAACCAGCACTAGGATTTTATCCAACAGATATAGAAAGAGCTACAGAAAAAGAAATAGATAAAGAAATTGAATTCATAAAAACACAAAAACCAATAGCAATAGGAGAAGTTGGTTTAGATTATTTTGTCGGAAAAAATCCAGAAAAACAGAAAAAAGCATTTAAAAAATTCATAAAATTAGCAGAAAATCTAAATATACCAATAATAGTTCATTCTAGAAATGCTGAACAAGATACATTAAATGTTTTAGAAGAATCAAAATATAAAAAAGTAATTATGCACTGTTTCAGCGGAAATGCAGAACAAACAAAGAAAGCTAGCGATTTTGGTTATTATTTTTCTATTCCAACTTCAATTGTCAGAAACAAATCCTTTAAAAAATTAGTCAAAAGAATTGATATCAAAAATATTTTGACAGAAACAGACGCACCCTTCCTATCTCCATATGAAGATAAAAAAAGAAACGAACCATCTTTCATTAAAGAATCTATTAAAAAAATCTCAGAAATAAAAAAAATATCACCAAAAGAAATAGAAAAAAAAATCTATGAAAATTATAAAAGAATGTTTAAATAGGAAGATTATTCTCCTCTTAAAACAGATTGAGCTCGATGAAGCCTTTCTAACTTTTCTCTTGTTTTAGCTTCTTCAGCTTTAAATTGTGCAATATAGGTTTCCAAATTCGGCGAAGCAGCTCCGCCGCTTATAATTTGTACCCGGCCATAGCCATTAGAGTACAACAGATTGCCGTTCCTGGCATCCAAGCCGTCATTCCTGCCATGATAAAGCCTCCTGAGACCAGATTGATCATTTGGAGTCCATACTGAAACACCATCATTTGAACTTACTAAATTTTCCTTAGAAGAATCATAAGCTACTCTCCCATCTTTTCTTAGGAAAGGTGCTTCAACAACCCTCATATAATCTGTTCCTGTAAATTTAAATCCAAGACTATTGTCTGTTCTTTCAACACCTAAACCACTTACAATTAATGGAAGTTTAGAACTTTTCCCTGTTATTTTTAGCACCTCTTGTCTTAGTTCTTCATTTGGTCCTGGATTTGGATACAATGAAATTCCATCAGTATCAGCATAAGTTAGTCCTTTTTCATGAATTACATCCCAAAATCTAATAACTTGCTCAGGGCTCAATAATGTAATATTCCCATTAGTTAATTTTCTTAATTCTTGGTTCATCCCAAGAACTCTTGGAACATTTGAATAAGAAATTGGCTCATCTGCTTTGTGTTTTTGAATGTATTCTATTCTATCAACACCATTGAATTTTTCATTAAATTTAGCAATAACTTCTTTTCCTAAATCATCATATACAAGATTTCCTATAACAGGAACTTCTACAACATGATTTCCTCTTAATTGATATTTTTCTTTCATTATTAATTATATCTCCTTATTTTTTTGCGAGACCCTTCGGGTCTTGAAAAATTTGTACCCGGCCATCGTCACTAGAGCTCAACAGATCGTCGACCCTGGCACCCAAGACGCCACTCCCGCCACGACAAAGCCTCCTGAGACCAGATTGATCATTTGGAGTCCAAACATATCTTGCTCCTTTATCTTCTATTGCACAGGATTCTAGACTATTTGTTTTTGGATTATATCTTACATATCCCTCTTGTCTTAGCCACTCTGCCTCTTTTGGTTCTTGAGTAAGACCCTTCTTTCTTTTAAATCTAAACTTTTGATCATTATCAGCAGCATATTCAAACCCCAATCTAGGAACAACAAAGGGAATTTTTGGGTTTCTTATTCCCATTATATCCATAACTTCTTGCCTTAGGTTTTCATTAGGACCTTCATTAGGATATACTACAATAGAATTTGTATCTGCATATGTTGAACTTACTTCTGGAATAACTCCTAATTCTAAGAATCTAATTACTTCTTCAGGTGACAATAAGTGAATATGACCGTACATTTTTGGGTCTAATTCTGCTAATTTTTGATCAATAAATAATGCTCTAGGAACATTTGAATAAGAAATTGGCTTGCCTTCTTCAACATTAGTAAGAGAAATTCTAGGAGCTTTTTCAAATTCTTTGTTTAATTCATCTATAATTCTCTTTCCTAAATCATCATATAAAAGATTTCCAACTTTTGGTAAACCCTTTGGATTTTCTACAACTACATTTCCTTGTAAATTATATTGTGTCATTTTTTATATGTTTTTAGCATAATTAATCTATTTATAAATCTTTTGATTATAACACCACTACTAAGAAACAACAAAATCTCTAAATCTCAATAACTTTCCCAACCGGTCCTGGATTAATCAATAAAGTATTTCCCAATTTATCCAACTTACCTTCACTTTCATGAATATGTCCAGAAATATACAAATCAGGTTTTAATTTAATAATAGCCTTTCTATAAGATTTACTACCTACATGACCAAGTCCAGGAATTCTATCTAATTCAGTATTATAAGGCGGAGCATGAGTAACAATTATTAACTTTTTATAAGTATCAGCCATTTTTGAAAACTTATCTACTATCTCTTCAAATTCTTTATCCACAACTTCAAAAATACTTTCACCATATCCTAAAAAACAGTATTCACCAAGAGAATAGAGTCCTCTATTAAAATTAATTACAAAATCTTTATATTTTTTACACATTTTTTTGAATTCAGGTATATCTTCATGGTTTCCAGGGATCATAAGAAGAGGTTTACCTGCTTCTTTTAGTTTTTCAATCAATTTAATTAAATCTTCTCCCCAATCACACAAATCTCCAGCACATATCATTAAATCAACATTTCTCTTTTTTGCAGTTCTGACTATATTATCCAATAGAGCTAAATTTCCCTGTATATCCGAAAATGCTAATATTTTCATAAATAATTATAAAAAAGAAAGATATAAAAAAATATTGTTTATGCGTTCACAGGCTCTTCACAGTATCCAGCCATAAAAGCTAAGTCAACAAGGTTTTGAGCATCACTATCTTCCATCTCGCTCCAGTCTTCAGCACAATATATATCCAATATCATTAAACCATCACCTCCCCAAGATTACCTCTTACTAATTTATTGATATTCTCCCAAAACTCTGCGTCGCCCTCTTTCACACTAAACTCATCCCAATCCACATAACTTTTCTTCTTAAACATCTTTATCACCTCCAATTACTAAATCTATTGGGAACTCTTTATAAATAGCTGACGCCGGTGGTTGTCAACCTTGTCGACCTCTGTTGTAATTATGGAATAGTTATCTAAAAACCCCCAAAAACTATATAAATCCAAACATAAACCACTTTCAAGATGGACGAAATAGGAATTTTTTACTCAACAAAAGAAAACAGAGTTCTCTATGTCGAAGGTACACTTACATTTTTCAGACAATATCATAAAGACATACAAAATCCCACCACAAAAAGAGCAATTATCCCTCAAAGCATATTTTATGATTTAGTAAAAAAAAATCCAAAGCTAATAGAATGGAATTTAAAAGACGTTTTAGAACATGATATCTCTAATGAATTAGAATTTCCGCTAGAATCTATTACAGAATTACCAGACTTGCCACCATCACAAGAAGAAATAGAAAGAGCATTTTGGGTTCCAGATAGAAGATAATTAAAACTCAGTCAATTTCTTGCTATAATTAACAACAGGAGATTTACCTTTCTTATCACCCATATCTATCATATTATTTTTATCCAATTCTTCTATCTTCCTATAAAATGTTCTATAAGACATATCATTTCCGTATAGATTATACAAGTCACTAATTTTCAGCCCAGAATTTTCTTTAACCAATTCCAAGATTCTCTGAGCTTCAGGATCAAACTCATCACAATCTTTAATCTTAAATTCTTCCAATTTAGAAACAGCACTAGAAGCATATTCAGCTATAATTTTCTTAGAAGATTTCATTTCAGCCAAATTACCAGATTCTCTCAATAAAAACAACCCAACCCTAATATCTTTAGCAGTGTAACATTTTTTATTAACAACATCTAGAGCTTCATTTTCCCAAATATCAGGCACAAACGCATAATCAATTCTTTTTTTCAAGATTCCTTTAATCTCATCAAAATTATAAGGTTTAAATTCTAAAGATTCAGCCATCAATCTAGATCTTACTCTAGCATCTAAATTAGCTAACCAATTTCTATCATTTGCAAGAACAAGAATAACTTTTTTAGTTAAGTCTTCACAAAGAGAATACAAAATATCCAATTCCTTAACTCTATCAACTTCATCCAAACAAATAACAACAGATTTCTTATTTAAAATAGTTGAAATAACTCTCATTAATTCATCTGTTCTTTTATTGTGTGTCCACTTATACCCAATCTGATCACAAATATCCATCAAAACTTTATAACTAGAATCTTTTTTCCAACAATTAACATAAATTGGAATTACATCATCAGTATTATTCTCCAACTCTCTAAAAATATATTTAATTGCAGCAGTCTTACCAATTCCAGGAGAACCAAATATAAATAAATTTCTTCCAGATCTACTATTAAATAAAGGTTTCATACAATCTGCAATATAATGTTGTTGATTTTCTCTATAAGGAATCTCTTTAGGAATATAATCATAATCTAAGGCTAATTCATCTACAAACAAACCTTCATCTCCTTTCAAAACATCATCAAAAAGTCCACCCATTTTATCAAAAAAGAAAGCTAAACTACCAATATAAACCTTTCTAAACCAAAATCAAAATCTATTTAAAAGATTTTCACAAAAATTTATTATGCCAAAAAAAGAAAAGAAGGCTGAAAGGGTTAGCAAATCCCTAACATGGGAAATAGAAGTACCTGTTAAAACATATTTAGCAAAAAAATTACCAGAATTTATAGGTCCTGACACACTAACTATATTAGGTTTAATTTCAGCGCTTATAATCGGTCTATGTTTTTATTTATCAACTTTTAATAAATTTTGGTTACTTGGTTCTATATTCTTTTTAATCGTTCATTGGTATGCTGATTCATTAGATGGAACAGTAGCAAGAATAAGAAAGATAGAAAGAGAGCACTTTGGATATTTTGCAGACCATATGGCAGATATGTTTACTATAATATTCATAATGGTTGGTTTAGGTCTTTCTCCATTAATGGATATTTATTTAGCACTCATATTTATAATAGTTTATTTTTTGACTTCGATTAATGTATATCTAGCCGCATATACTCATGGAATTTTTAATCTTTCTATGGGAAAAATTGGACCAACAGAAATCCGAATCTTAACGATTTTATTAATAATCGCAGTTATGCCTTTTTATCCAGGTATTATTTCTATAGTTGGACTAAAAATAAAACTCTTTAACATATCTATACTAATTGCAGCTATTGGAATATTCATACTAACACTAATTTCAATAATAAAAAATCTTAGATACCTAAATGAAATAGACAAAAAGAAATACAAAGAAATAACAGTATACGAATATCTTCAAAAAAGCGAATTTATGAACAAGATTAAAAATATGAAATTAGGAAACGCAGAAAATAATGAAATTTTAAACTTCTTTAATTCCTTCTCCCATAGAAGAAACAACAAATCTAAACCCAACACCTAATTTTATTAGAGCACCCATCAATCCCATATGTTCTTTTCCAGAGCCAGATACAAAGTTAACAGAGACTTCACCTTTCACTTTACCTTTCAAAGCATTAATAATCTCATCTCTTATCTCAAAAGCTTCACCATTAGTTTTTACAACAATTAATTCTGTTTTCTCATTAGCTTTGAAATTTTCTTTTCCAAAATCATTAGTAATAAGATAAATTTTATCCCATTCTTGTCCAGTAATCACTCCATTAACATGCCCCCAAGTTCCTTTTCCAGTCGATAAAACTGCAATTAAATCTGTCATCATGTTTCAAACAAATACCACTATATAAATATTTGTATAATAAAAACCAAACTTATTTAAACAATAATAAAGATATTTAAGCTATGCCAAAAAAAATATCAAAAGATACACCACTTTCAGAATTAACATTGAGAAAATATGAAAAACCATATACCACATCAAAAAGAGAATCAATCAGAAAATTATGTTTGTCTATAGGTTTATTACAACCAGGAGACTCAAGAGACATAATAGTTGATATCTTACAAGTTCTGTTAAACAATTCAAAAAGAAAACTACTAATGAACTCTGAAGAAATAAGATCAAAAGTAATAGCAAGCAGGAAAAAACAAAAACTAACAATTAACGGTGTAGCATCATCAAATATAAGAAGACAATTAAAAAGATTAAAAGACATATACTTAGCAGAGAGTATAAAGAATCAATACAGAATCACAGAATTCGAAGACCCAATAACAATTTTTGATAAACATATAAAAAGTTTCTATTTAAAAAATATCATAGAAAGAGTTGAAGAACACTTTAAAGTTGTGAATCAATAGTATAATCATCACTTTCTACCAAATCTCCAACCATAGTCCTATAGTTGGGCATTTTATCATATAACTCTTCAACAAGAGAATCTACATGAATTGTGCAACCCATTTCACAAAATGTTTTTAATAAATCCATCTTATCAACCAAATCATTAACATAGGCTCTTATACTTGGCCATATATGGGGTTCAGAATCAATAAGCCCCCTTAAAATAGTAACACATTCATCTAATTCAATAGCCGCAAGTCTATAATCTTCATCTTTTATTGGAGGCATTATATAATTATCAAAATAATCAAGTTCACTTCTCAGCGTATCTGAAAATTCCATCAAAACTTAGATTAGAGAGTAATTTATAAATTTTTCTTTTAAGACCATATTAGAAACCTTTAAAAACCACCCAACTCCCTCATTTTCCTAAAATGGCAAGCGATATAGAAAAAGAATACAATAAGCTAGCAAAAAAGCATCCAAATTTACCTAATTATTCAAACCTAGATAAGGAATTTGATATAGAAATGAATATAGGAGATAAAGAAATACCTTCTAGAAATATCCTAAGAGGAATTTCAAATGCTTGTGCCAATTATTTACACTTTTTTATAGATTATTTACATAACACTATGTTTCCAAATCAATCTTCATTAATCACAATGGAAGAAGCAAAAATATTCAATGAAGAAGAAAAAAAGAAAATAGAGATAATACTAAAAAAATTAGTATACTTAAGTAGATTAAATATTTCTTTAGTTAATCTAAAAAATGAAAAAGAAGATGCAGAATTCATAACAAAGATTTACAGAGATTGGAAAACTCTCAAAAAACAAATTCAACCATTATTAGAAAAATCTAGAGATCATTGGAAATCATGATATACGAACCAAGAGAAGATTCTTATTTATTACAAGAGCAAGTTAAGAAATACGCAAAAGGTAAAGTTCTCGATATAGGGACAGGCTCAGGCATACAAGCTGAAACAGCAAAAGAACAGGGAGCAGAAGTTCTAGCAGCAGATATTAACCCAGAATGTGTTGAACATGTTAAAAATAAAGGCATTAATATTATACAATCAGATTTATTTTCAAACATAAAAGATAAGTTTGATTTAATAATTTTTAACCCACCCTATTTACCAGAAGAACCATTAGAACCAAAAGATTCCTCATTATCAACAACAGGTGGAAAAAAAGGAAATGAAATTTTAGAAAAATTCTTATCACAATCTAAAGATTACTTAAATGAAAACGGAAAAATTCTAATTGTAGTAAGCTCATTAACACCAGATGTAGAAAAATTAATAGAAAAATATAATTTCAAACACAAAAAACTCTCAGAACAAAACTTACCTTTCTTCGAAAAATTAATAGTTTATTTATTAGAAACTGGAATCACACTTTCAGAAATCAAATAATTTTCATAACGAACTCTAATCGTAATAGTTTGACCTTCTTCTAAAGAATCAAAACCAAATTCAGAAATTGGTAAAAAATATTCATGATTTCCACTATAACCAACACCTTCAAATCCTATATCTTCAAACTTACCTTCTCTTAATTCATATTCATCACCTGTTTTGTCTATAAATTCTTTAAAAGTCATTTTAGATAAAGAATCAACCAATAAAACTTCAACAATTGAATTTTCAGGCATCACAACAAATTCATAAGTAGATATTTTTATATTAGCATCATAACTTTGATCTCTAACAGCAAAACCAGTTATATTAGGATCTACAATAAGAAATCCAGCTATTATCAACAAACTAACAACAGGCAATAAATAAGGCATGAATTGTTTCATATTATTAAACATAAATGACAAGTTTTATAAATTTTATCTATTTCCCTAAACCATGGAGCAAAATGCACAAGAATGGTCATACATAATTTTAAGAAATAACGGAAAGATTACTTATAATGGTTCACAATTAAATACAGCACACAATGTATTATATCAAGACCAAAGGAAAAATCAAAAATATACTCTATTAATGGTGGGGGTAGATGGAAAATCCGTGTTTGTTAGTTATAATGGCAATGTTGCGAAAGTGAAAGAAAATGATGAAGAAAATGAAAAATGTGTAGAAAAAAATATTGTTAGGCAAAGATTGACTCTTTATCAATTTAAATTTTTAGGAGAATTTCCTCAAAGAGTATCTGGAGACATAGGAGTAGCTTCAAGAGCATATAAACATAGCCTTAGCGACAGGGTTCAGGAATAAAATTTATAAACTTTTACAATAATACAAATCAAAATCTTTATAAATACCTTATTTTACCAACTTTTAACCCATTATTACTACCAAAGGTAGGAGGGAATAAATGAATCAAGAAGCAATATTAGAATCAATAAAGAAAGTAAGAGAAATTTCTAAGAAAAGAAAATTCCCACAATCTTTCGACTTAATCATAAATCTAACTCAATTAGATATTAAAAATCCAAATGATAAAATAGACTTATTCGTTATCTTAAATCATCCAAAAGGAAAAACTCCAAAAATATGTGCATTAGTTGGTTCAGAATTAGAGTCTAAGGCAAAAATATTTGACAAAGTAATAAATAAAGATGAATTCCCACAATATCAAAAAGATATAAAGAAAGTTAAAAAACTAGCAAGAGAATACGATTATTTTATAGCACAAGCAAATTTAATGGGAGAAATAGCAGCAGCTTTCGGTAAAGGTTTAGGTACTGTAGGAAAAATGCCTAACCCAAAAGCAGGTTGCATTGTTCCACCAGTTATTCCCAAATTAGATCCTATAAAAGAAAAGCTAAACAAAACAATCAGACTTCTTACAAAAGATCAATTAATCATAAAATCAATTATAGGTAAAGAAGATATGAAAGACGAAGAAATAGCTGAAAATATTCAAACAGCATACAGTGCATTACTTCACGCTTTACCAAAAGAAATGAACAATCTAAAATCAGTTTTCATTAAATTAACAATGAGCCCGTCAGTTGAAATAACAGACAAGGGTCCAGTCTTGCATAAAAAAATAGAAGAACCTAAAGAAAATGAAAAAGATACCGGAAAAGAAAATAAAGGAAGTTAAAAATCTAAAAAAACTCCTATCAGAGGATGTTAATATAGGTATAGTAGATTTAACTAATCTTCCATCCGCACAGTTCCAATCATTAAGAAACAAATTAAAGAATGAATTAAATATAAGAACATCAAAAAAGAAATTAATAATTTTGGCATTAGAAGAAATTAAAAAATCTAAAAAAGATATAGAAAAATTAGAGAAATATCTTGAAAATGCAATTCCAGCATTAATATTCACAAAAGAAGATTCTTTCAAATTAGCAAAAACAATAAAGAAAAATAAGTCAAACTTACCAGCAAAACCAGGTCAAGTTTCACCAAAAGATATAGTAATACCTTCAGGACCAACAAAATTCCCACCAGGACCAATCATTGGAGAACTAGGTGCAGCAGGAATTAAAGCAGCTATTGAAGGTGGAAAAGTTGTTATAAAACAAGATGTTCATTTAGTTAGAGAAGGAGATGTAATAACACAAAAGCAAGCAGATCTTTTAGCTAAATTCGGAATTCAACCAATGGAAATAGGTCTAAACTTACTAGCAATTTATCAAAAAGGTGATTTATTCGATAAAGAAGTCCTATTCATAGACGAAGCAGAATACTTTAAGAAATTTAAAACAGCAGCTTCAGAAGCACTTAATCTTGCAGTCTATGCTGTTTACCCAGCAAATGAAACTATAAAGATACTATTACAAAAAGCTGAAAGAGAAAAACTAGCTATTGAAAGCAAAATTGACATAAAAAAAATACCAGAAGAACCTAAAGAAGAAAAGGCTGAAGAGCTACAACAAGAACAACAAGAACCAGAAACAATAGAAGAAACACAACAAGAACAACCAAAAGAAGAAGAACAGCAAGAAAATCAAGTTCAAGAGCCAAAAAAAGAAGAACCACAACAATTAAAAAACCCAACAGGATACAACGAAGAAGACGCAAAAAAGGCTCAAGATATAATCAATCAAATGAAAGATAAAGGCTAATGGAGGTCAAAATGGAAATAATTTATGCAGCATTACTGCTTCACAAGTCGGGAACTGAAATCAGTGAAGATAACCTTAAGAAAGTCCTCGAATCAGCCGGAGCTAAAGTAGACGATTCTAAAATCAAAGCTTTAGTAGCATCTCTTGATAGCATAAACATAGAAGAAGCTATCAAAGAAGCCGCAACTGTTAGCGTTGTACCAGCAGCAGAACAAGCTCCTGCAGAAAAGAAGGAAGAGAAAAAGGAAGAAAAGAAAGACGATGCAGCTGCCGCAGCAGGATTAGGTAGTTTATTCGGCTAAATTTATCTTTTTTCACTTTTTTATTAAAGATGGACAATAAACCAGACATAAACAATCTCAAAAGGGAAGTTTCTAATCTTAAGAGACAATTAAACGAACTCAATGTAGAAAAAGAAAAATGGTTTTCTATAAAAGAGAATCTTAAGAAAGATGTATCAGATCTAATCAAGAAAATAAAAAATTTTAAGTCAGATAAAGATAAAACAGACAAAGAGTTTCAAAATTTAAAAGAAAAAAGAGATAGTTATAACAAACAAGTTCAGGATTTAATAAAAGGTTTCAAAGAACTTAATTCTCAAAAACGCAAAACACTCAAAGAAAAAAAAATAGAATTCAATCCACATGATATCATCAAAAACATAGAAAGCTTAGAAATGAAAATAGAAACAGAAGTGATTTCTTTTCAAAAAGAACAGCAAATTATGAAGCAAATAAAACTTTTTAAAAAACAACTAGCTGAAGTTGGAGAAACTCAAGACGTTTTCAAACAGCTAAAACATTTATCAGAAAGAATAACAGAGATGAAGAAAAAGGCAGACGAATACCATAATTTAATGCAAAAAGCTGGGAAAACCACATATCACGAATTAATGGAGATGTCCAAACAAATAAACGAATTAAAGAAAAAACAAGAAGATGCATTCAAGAAATTTATAGATTCAAAAGATAAATTCTCAAAAATAAATGAAGAGCTAAAAGATAAATTAAGACACGCAAAAGATTACAACATGACAAAATCTATCATAAAATTAGAGAAGCAAGAAAGAGAGATAGATGAAAAAGTAAGGCAAGTAAAGGAAAAACTTAAGAAAAAGAAAAAACTCACCACAGAAGATTTACTTATACTACAAGAAGAAAAATGAATAATTTACTAAATGTTATTCTTTTAAGCATAATACCAATCTCAGAATTAAGAGGTGCTATCCCTTTAGGAATTTTAAACGGATTAAGTTGGGAGTTAGTTTTTATTGTAGCAACAATTTCAAACATAGCGATTATACCAATAATTTTCCTTTTCTTAGATTATTTACACAAACATTTCAGCAAATCAAAATACTATAAATATGTTTTCAATAAATTAGTTAATAGAACCAGGAAAAAAATAGAGCACAAAATTGGAACTAAATGGGAATTACCAGCCCTATTATTATTAGTAGCTATTCCCCTTCCCGGAACAGGAGCATACACAGGAACCTTAGCAGCTTGGTTATTTAATATAGAAAGAAAAAGAGCTTTAGTAACAATAATGCTTGGAGTTTTAATAGCAGCAATAATAACAACTTTAGTAACTTTAGGAGCTATTTCTTTCTTCTAAATAAACTCTTATCATACAATTCTTTCAAATCAGAATAAATAGGTATAGACTTAATTTTGAATTTCCTAACCATAACTATCCAAACTAAAGCAACATAGATTCCAGCTATAAATTTCCAAAATATCATATGCACAACATCAAAATAAGTTTTTCCAGCTTCTAAAAATAATATTATTAACAAATCAATTCTAATAATATTCATAACTAATATCAAAGCAGTACCAACAACCAATAACTTCAAAGAAGTTTTCAAGCTCAAACCTTTAGTAAATACAATTAACAAGAATAACAAATAATACGCAGATAAAGCAACACAAGCTTCTATAAAAATAAAATTTACATTGCTAAAAACTAAATTATTACCAAAAACACCAATATCATATCCAAGGACTTTTAACAAAATCCAGCTACTATATATTGTCGCAGGAGTAAAAATAAGATAAAAGAAATTATAAAGGCCAGTCACCAAAATAGCAAGAATAGTTCTTAAAATTAAATTACTCTCATATTTCATACAATTATTTTATTATTAATCTTTATATTATTTCCTAAAAAAACATTTATATACTCTTAATTTAAAAATTATAGCATAATGGTTGACCCAATTCAATTATCATCAGTAGGAACATTTTTCTCCCAATTGCTTAGCAGATCAATAGAAATAGTAGAAGCACCAAAAAGCAATCCAGAAGCAATTTGGTTATTAGCACCATTAATGGTAACCATAATCCTTATGGAGTTCTATTTTGGAAGATATTCAAAAGAAGAACTAGGCTGGAACACAGCATTTGGAAATTCATTAGTTCTAATATTCATAGCAGCATTTCTTTTCAAATATATTCATGAAAACAATCTCTGGTTAGATTCTACAAAAATGGCAGTTATGGCAATATTAATTTCTGTTGGCCTAATCTTAACAATAGTAGACTATCTCCATCTAATACCTAAAAAATTAGCATTTACTATATCTTCAAAACTACCATTAAATTATTTAGCATACGCAGTAATTGTATTAGTATACACAGATATTCCAGTAGAAGCACTAACAATATTATCATTTATAGTCCTTTTCATAGCTTTTTCTATATTTGTCTGGTTTATTCATGTTATGGCACCACAAATAAAAGACACAATTTTTCCAGGATCAGTACCCGAACCAAGCCCAGAATCACCACAATACAAAGAATCAACCTAATTTTACATATTTCGCAAACTTTATAAGCTTTTCACCATTTCCAAATTGTAACACATTATTAACAATTCAGGGGGTTAAAGAATGAATAAAAAA
>JBDRML010000026.1:0-5219 GCA_043812195.1 Candidatus Woesearchaeota archaeon
ATCTTGTATTGTATTTTGAACTAATTCATCTTGTGCGTCTAATTCTGGTTTTATTTTTTTAAGATCTGCTTTTGGCCATTCTGCTAATGAGATGAATGGTTTATTTCCGATTTTTTCCCATAATTCTTCTGCTATGTGTGGCATGAACGGAGATATTAATTTCAAGAATGATTCTATATCTTTTTTAGAAATTTCCTGTTCTAATGAATCAAATAATCCTCTTACCTTTATTATTGCTAGATTATAATTGAATTTTTCTATATCTTCTGTTACTTCTTTTATTGTTTGATTTATTTTGCTTTGAACTTTTGGAGAGGATTTTCCTATTTTTATTTTATCAAAATAATTTAATAATTTATTAACAAATTTGAAACTTCCTTCTATTCCTTTGTCAGACCATTCAGTATCTTTATCTGGAGATGCAATTGACATTAAGAATAATCTTGCTGTGTCTATTCCATATTTTTTAGAAACTTCTTCTGGTAAAACTACATTTCCACGCGATTTAGACATTACAAACCCATCTTTGTGAAGCATTCCTTGATGGAATAATTTTTTGAATGGTTCGTTTATTTTTATTAATTTTAAATCTCTAAGTGCTTTTGTAAAGAATCTTGCATAAATTAAATGCATGCATGCATGCTCTGCTCCTCCAATGTATTGATCTACAGGCATCCAATATTTTTGTTTTTTAATATCAAATGGTTTTTTAGTGTTTTTAGGATCTATATATCTTAAAAAATACCAAGAACTATCAAAAAATGTATCCATTGTGTCTGTTTCCCTTTTGGCTTCTCCTTTACATTTTGGGCATTTTACATTTAGGAATTGTTTATTAGTTTCTAGAGGATTTCCTTTTCCGAATTTTACTGTTTCTGGAAGTTTAATTGGTAAATCTTTTTCTGAAACTGGAACTATTCCACATTTACCACAATGTATTACTGGAATTGGTGTTCCCCAGTATCTTTGTCTTGAAACTAGCCAATCTCTTAATTTGTATTGTGTTATCTCTTTTCCAAATTTTTTATTTTTTAGATATTCAACGATTTTTTGAATTGCTTTTTGACTTTCTAATCCTGAAAATTCTCCTGAACTAACTAAAATTCCTGGTGCTGTGTAAGCATTTTGCATAGATTTCAAATCTAAACTTTTATTTTTATTTTGAATTACTATTTTTATTGGTATATTATATTTCTTAGCAAACTCGAAATCTCTTTGATCGTGTGCTGGAACTGCCATTACAACTCCAGTTGCATAATTTGGAACTACAAAATTAGATGCATAAATTGGAACTTCTTCATTTGTTAATGGATTAATAGCATATCTTCCAATGAAAACTCCTTCCTTATCTTTATCTTCTGGAGATTGTTTTAATATATTTTTTAAGAAAATTTCTACTTGTTTCTTTTGTTTTGTACTTCCGCTTAATTCTTTTACCTTTGGATGTTGAATAGAATAAACTAAGAAAGTTACTCCATAAAGAGTATCTGGTCTTGTTGTGAAAACTTCTATTGTTTCTTTAGAATTTTTTATTTTAAATTTGACCATGCATCCTTTACTTTTTCCAATCCAATTCTTTTGCATTATTTTGGTTCTTTCTGGCCAATCTAATTTATCGTGATTTAGAAGTTCGTCTGCATATTTTGTTTGTTTGATAAACCATTGCTCTAACTCTTTTTCTATTACATCTGTATCTGAATGGCGCCAGCATTTTCCATTGTGTACTTGTTCATTTGCTAATACTGTGTTACATTTTGGACACCAATTGGTTAATGCTTTTTTTCTGTAGATTAAACCTTTTTTTAAGAATTGTAAAAAGAAATATTGGTTCCATTTGTAATATTCTGGATCTGATGTTTTGATTAATCTTGACCAATCATAACTTAATCCTAAATTTTTTTGTTGCTTGATGAAGTTTGCTACTGACTTTTCAGTGAATTTTTTTGGATGTGTTTTTGCTTTAATTGCTGCATTTTCTGCTGGTAATCCGAAAGAATCATATCCCATTGGATATAAGACATTAAAACCTTGCATTCTTTTGAATCTTGCATAGATATCTCCTATTATATAATTGAAAGCATGACCCATATGAAGCCCCATTGAAGAGGGATAGGGCAGCATTTCAATTATTGTGAACTTCTTTTTTTTATAATCTTTCTTGCTTCTAAAAATATTCTTTTTTCCCCATTTAGACTGCCATTTTCTCTCAATCTCTGCAAATTTTTTCATAATAATTTAAAGACAAATATTCCTTTATAATTGTTGTGTTTCTTTTAAAGAGTATTTTGCTGGAATTGGTCCAATAGATCCCATAGCATAATGAGATCTTTTTATGCATTTTAAAATCCCTAAATTAGAAAAATGATTTAACCATTTTATTGCTGTGTTTATTTTTTTGTATTTCATTCTCTTTTTTAATTCTGGGCTATCTGTGAATCCTTTCTCCTTACAAATTTTGATAATGATGTTTTTTATGTTAATTTTTTCTTTGTACCTAACAAAACTTTTCGTTGCTATTGTGAAAGTATCATCTTTTCTTTTAAGAGGTATTTTAATTAATTTTCTTAACTTTAATAATTCTTCTCTAGATCCTATTCTTATCTTGACATTGGTTTTTAATTTCTTTTTCTTTGTTTGATAATTCTCTGTGTTATGGATCGTATAATTTATTTTTAAATTGTTTAATATCCTCATTTCATCTTCAATTAGTTTATAACTGGATAAAGTTTTACTAAAAGCTCTTTTCCATGTAATTTCTCTCCTGTAGGTTTCTGGGTAGTACTTAACACACCCTTCATCAGCAATGGTTTGTTCTATCCATCCTAGTGTTAACTCTTCATTTTTCAATATGAACTTTGGAATTTCTGGGTTATTTTCAGATTTTATTCCTTTAAAATTTGTTATAATCAATAGGCAATCTCTTATGATTGATGGAAATGCTAAATATTCGTCTTTTTCTTTAACCCACACTCTAATAGCACTTTTCTCTCCTCCAAAAATAGCTAATGTGTCTTTTATGACTGAATTTCTTAATTCTTGACTGGTGTTTGAATAATATGCTCCATCACTTATCCACCCTTCATTACAAATTGCTGCTAAAAATCTTGCTCCCTGTCTTGTATTAAAATTAAAAGGCAGTTTAGGATTTATTAATCCTTGACTATTTGGAGCTCCGATCCAGATTATATTTCTTTCGATTTCTTCCAATTTAAAGTTTGTAATTCTATTTAATTTTAATAGTTGATCTATCCGAATGCTACTTCTCTCTTTTCTTCTTATTCTACCTATAACTGAATTTGATACTCCTGTTATTTCTTTAATTTTATCTTGAGAATAATTCCATAACTTTGGTAAAATTTTATTTAAGAACTTATCATTTAAAGAAATGTAATTCTTTTTGTTTTTTAACTCCCAAAAATGAATTGTTTCGTTCATGTTTGTTTATTGTAAAATTACTTTATAAATGATATTATGGTGGTTGTCAACCTCTGTTGTCTCTTAGTAATTAGTAAGCTTTATAAAAGTAATAAACGCTCTTTTTTTTACGGACCGATAGCTCAGCTTGGACAGAGCACTAGCCTTCTAAATTTTGAAGATAGCTAGGGGTCGCGGGTTCAAATCCCGTTCGGTCCAGTTTTTATTATTTAATATTTTATAGAGGTCGACAAGGTCGACAACCACCGGCGCCAGCTATTTAAATAAATTTTACTGTATATTATGATATGAAAAATAAATATGAATTAATTAGGCTTTTCAGCAAAATAAAGGAATCAACTAATAATTTTAGAGATATTAGAAAAGATATTTTTATTAATTTTCCCTCTTCTTTACTTATCTTTAGACATTTTGTTGGAATAAGTCAGAAAGATTTTTCAAAGATTATTGGGATGGGTCAAACTCATTTAAGAGATTTAGAAAGAGGAAATAAAAGAATTAGCGATAAACTGGCTTCTAAGGTTTGTATAAAAATTATAAATATCATGGATAATATTAATAAAAATAGGATTTATTTCGGAAATTTCTATCGAAATTATAAAAAATTTGTAAATTTAAATAAATTAACTAGTAAAAGGGCGAAGAAAATAAGAAGGCTAAGGAAAAAATATCCTTTAAAAATAAATATAGAAGATGTTATTAATGAATGGAAGAATGTATTAAATAATCCAAACCTAGCTAGAATCGTAGGAGCTATTAATGGGGATGGACATTTACAATTAGATAAAGATAGAGCATTAGCTTCTTTTAACTCTAACTATTTTTGTGAGATAGAACATATAAATAATGAATTTAAATATTTGTTTGGAGCTAAAGGAATAATTTATAAAAATTATAAAGGATCTAATAAACATAAAATATTTTTTTCCAATAAGAAGATAGCTTTATTTCTTTTGACCAATGGTGTTGTGGTTGGAAAAAAGACTAATAAAAAAATTTTGGTTCCAGAATGGATTTTAAATGGGTCGGATAAGATTAAATCTTCTTTTTTAAGGGGGTTGTTTGATGCTGAAGGATATATTTCTTTTAGTGAAAATCGATGGAGAATGGGAATTGTTCAATGTAAAGATATACCTCTTAAGGAAAACGGAAATGATTATATGAATCAAATAAAGAGTTTAGTGGAATATTTTGGAATATCTTGTTCTAATGTTTGTTGTTATCTTAATTCAACTATACGAAAGGATGGAAGTAGGACGCTTGCTTTTAAGTTTACGTTCGAAAGAAAATATTTTAAGGAGTTTTATAAGTCTATTGGATTTGATCATCCAGTAAAAAGAGAAAAATTATTAAAGGCTATATCTTAATCCATATTATTGGGCCCGTGGCCAAAATTAGCAATTATATATTGTTAGTGGCTATGTGGTAAGGCAATCGCCTGCAGAGCGATGATCGTGGGTTCGAATCCCGCCGGGCCCTTTTTAATAAATTTCTATTTAAGAAATAAAAAAATAAAAAGAAAAGATTATTTTTTTCCTCTTCTAACTAGAGTTACAACAAAGTAGATTGCTATAATCAACAGTGCTATGTCAGCTACAATCCAGAATATTGTTTTTGCTGTGTTGCTTTCCAAGAAATCCATTACTGCACTACCAGTTGGCAAATAAACTACATTTGAACTGTCTGTATTTGTTGTGTCTTGTGATTCTTCTTCAACAACTTCTTCTTCAGTTGTTCCAGCACAATTGGCAATAGTTATCTTTTCTACGTAGTTTTTCTGTTCA
>JBDRML010000027.1:0-4980 GCA_043812195.1 Candidatus Woesearchaeota archaeon
TGGCAACTACAATCCAAGTTAGTGAAAAATTAGTAGAATTACTTAGAAGCAGAAAAATGTATGAAAATGAAACTTATGAAGAAGTAATTATTGATTTAATAGAAGACACTATGGAATTATCAGATGAAACAAAAAAAGAAATGGCAATATCTAGAAAAGAAATAAAAGAAGGAAAAGTTCATAGTTTTGAAGATATCAAAAAGGAGTTTAATCTTTAAATGTATTCTATAGAATTCTCAGATTTAGCCAAAAAACAATTTTCTAAACTACCAATAGATATCAAAAAAAGAATAGCCTCAAGTCTAGAGAGAATAAAAATAAGGCCAGAACATTACATTAAAAAATTAGTTGGAGAACTTGGCTACAAGTTAAGAGTAGAAGATTACAGAATAATAATAGATGTTGATAGAAATAAACTTTTAATATTAGTGATCAAAATAGGTAACAGAAGAAACATATACAAAAAATAGAAACAGAAAGCTTTTTAAACCAATCTTAGAGCTCTATCTTATTAAAATGAAGACAGATATCAATTTATCAAACCTAATTAATGAAATAAGAGAAGTAGCATTTAAAGAAAACTCTAATTTCTGGAGAAGAATAGCTAAAGAACTAGAAAAGTCAACAAGAAGACAAAGAGAAGTAAACATAGAAAAGATAAACAAGTACACAAAAGACAAAGAAATCGTAATAGTTCCAGGAAAAGTATTAGGCAATGGAGAATTAGATCATGATGTTACAATAGCTGCTTTAAAATTCACAGAACCAGCTAAAAAGAAATTAAAAAACACACTAACAATTAAAGAATTATTAAAAAAAGAACCAAAAGGTAAAAATATTAGAATTATAGGTTAAAAAAATGTTAGAAGAACAACTTCAAAAAATTAAATCTGGATATAGAGCAAGTTTTGAATTATTAGGAAGTTTAACAGAGCCAGATAAGGAACACCACGATCCAAGGATATTGATAAAAAGAAGTGATGCTTTTTCCAGTGATATAGACGTTTGGGAAGCTATTGGTTACCTAAGTGGGGTTGTTTGTAGTTTTGCTAAACATCCCATAAAAACTTATAGAATTTGGAGATCTGGAGAAAATAAATGGCAACAATAAACGCTAAAGATTTAATTGCAGGAAGATTAGCCACAGTAGTAGCAAAAAGAGCATTATTAGGTGAAAAAATAAACATAGTTAATTCAGAACAAACAATAATAATAGGCAAAAAAGAATCAATAATTAAAAAATATAAAGAACTAAAAGATAAGGGATATCCTTTCAAAGGACCATTTTTTCAAACATTACCAGATAGATTCTTAAGAAGAATGATAAGAGGAATGCTTCCATACAAACAAGAAAGAGGCCTAAAAGCATTCAAAAACATAATGTGTTACCTTGGAATACCAAAAGAGTTTAAATCTGAAAAATTAGAAACAATTAAAAACGTCCACATATCAAAATCTAAAGCAACAAGATTCACAACAATAGGTGAAGTATGCAAAGCCCTAAGAAAATGAAAGTTATACTAAGAACAGGAAAGAGAAAAAAAGCAATAGCAAAAGCAACAATGAAAGATGGAAAAGGCATTGTTAGAATAAATTCACAATTACTAGAAAATTATCAACCTGAAATAGCAAGAATGAAAATACAAGAACCATTAATGCTAACAGGAGATCAATTCAAAAAATTCAATTTTGATGTAAAAGTACAAGGCGGAGGATGGATGTCTCAAGCAGATGCTTCAAGACTTGCAATTGCCAGATGCTTAGTAGAAACAAATAAAAACTTAAAGAAAACATTCTTAGACTACGATAGACACTTGTTAATTCAAGATAGTAGACATACAGAAGCCTCAAAACCAAACGATTCAAAACCAAGAGCAAAAAGACAAAAATCAAAAAGATAAAAATGATAATACCAATTAGATGTTTTGCATGCGGAACTCCAGTAGCTCATTTATATGAAGAATTTATAAAAAGAACTAAAGATGGAGAAGATCCAAAAAAAGTATTAGATGAATTAGGTATTAAAAGATACTGTTGCAGAGCTTTATTTATCGGACATGTAGACTTATTAGAAAAAGTAGCTAAATTCAAGAAATTCTAAAAAGAAAGCTTTATAAATAGCTAATTTGTTGGTTTAACAGTTAAAATGAGACAAATAAATAAAAAAAATTTAGTATCTAAGATAGTACCTGGACTTTTAGCAGTAGGTATTGCAGGATTATGTGCAACTTGTATAATTAAAATAAAAGAAGAAAAAATACCAATTTATGGTTTAAGTGGAAAGATAGTTGAAATGGATCTAAAAAAAACTGGTCTCCTTGGAGAAATTCCCTATGAATTAGATATAATAATAAAAGCTGCAAGAAATGCTGATGAAAATCAAACATTTTACAGAGTAAGAAAAATAGAAAATTCTAAGTTCATAAATGAAATTTTAAGCGAGGGCGACACAGTGGAAATTAAACCTTGGGGTCCCGAGGGTCCATATGATAAAGGTCCAACAAACAAAGAAGAATATCTAAAAAAATATCCAGGTCTAAGAGATTTAACATACGCAAAAGTAATCTTAAAATAAAATACCTAAATTGATTTAAACTCAGACAAAATTTTAATCTTATGAGAGATAATATATGGTTAGAAAAAAGATTAGATATAATTTGGAAAGTTCTAATACCAGAAATAGAGAAAAAAAATAAAATAACAATTATCTTTAAAGGTAAATGGAAAAACAAATTTGCACATATTAAAAGACAAAAAGATAGCTCAACAGAAATAGCAATAAATGCATTTTTCAGATATAAAGAAGTTCCAGATTTCATTTTAGACACAACAATAGCACACGAATTAGTTCATTACATGCATGGCTTTCATTCACCTTATGAAAAACAATTCAAATATCCTCACCAAGGCGGAATAGTAAATAAAGAACTAAAGAAAAGAGGTTTTAACTTTTTATTAGTATTAGAAAAAGAATGGATTAAGAATAAATGGGAATCTATTTATAAGAACATAAAACAAACTTCATATACTTCTTACAATTCATACAATAATACACAACCTTCCCATTCTTAGTTCTAACTCTGCAATTAATACCAGGTTTCAAATACGAATAACAATGTTTACAAAATTTCCTTTTAAAAGTTCTATCTAGTTTAATATTAAATTTCATAGCCAACTTTCTAGCTAAACTAACATACTTATCAGCCAATTTAGAATCCTTATTAAAAATATCATCAGCTTCCTTAAAAAGAATTTTTATTCTTTCTTTAGCAATTTCCTTTTTATCCATATTAAATAAACAAACTTAAAGCTTTAAAAAATTATTGAAAACGGACAACTTCCCATGTTTCATACAAAACCAAAAAGCTTATAAATAACTTATTACTTATATAAGTAAAATGTTACTAGATAAAAACACCTTAATATTTGAAGAATTCATAAAAGATTATAAAACAAAACTTACAGGCAGTTTTATAGCAAAAAGAAAAAAACTTAATCAAAAAACAGTATCTAATATCCTTAAAAAATTAGAAAAAGACAACATCTTAAAAAGCACAAAACAAGGAAGAAACAAACTCTATTTTTTAAATCTAGAAAATACAGAAATAATAAAAAAATTCATCACTTCAGTAGAATCCCAAAGAACAATAATATTCTACAACAAAAACCCAATCATAAAAGAAATCATAAATAAAATATATAATCATATTGAAGGAATAATTATAATATTTGGCAGCTACGCCAATAACAGTCAAAAAACAGATTCAGATTTAGATGTTTTAATAATAGGAAAAACAAAAGATAATGAAATAGAAAAAATAGCAGATACATATAATATAGAAATAAATCTCAAAATATATCCAAAATTAAATAAAAAAGATCATTTGATAAATGAAGTAATTAAAAATCACATAATAATAAAAGGAACAGAAGAATTCATTAATAATATCATCAAACTAGAAAATGAAGAAGATTGAATGGTGTTTAAACCAGAAAAATGGAATAGAATTAGTAGAACCAAATGATAATCTTAGCAAAGCCTATATCAAAAAAGCAGAAGATGCCTTAAAAGCTTCTACTGCCCTTGAAAATAACAAAGATTGGAAGATATCTTCTTTATATTACACAATGTATTTCAGTTTGTATGCTATTTTAATAAAATTAGGAATCAAATGCGAAATACACTCATGCACAATTGAATTTATGAACCAACATCTAAGTGATTATTATAACAACGAAGATACAAATTTACTTAAAAAATCAATGAAAGCAAGAATAGATGCCCAATATTATACTGATAGAAATATATCAGATGAGCAATATAAAAATATACAGGAAGAAGCTCCTAAATTTTTAATTAAAAGCAAAGAAACAATACATAAATTAACTGAAGATAAAACAAAAGATATAAGAGAAAAATTAATTCAATTAAATAAAAAATAAAGGCGGACAACTTCCCATGTTTCCCGCAACAAAGTGCAGTACCACATGGAACGTAGACCTGCTTGACTTCTAGGTTCGGAATGGTACTAGGTATAACCAGGTCGCTTTGGTCGTCCTAAAAGTAGTCAAAATCTAGTATTTATAAACTTTATCTTTTAGGAGTTTTAACAATCTTTTGTGCTATTCCTCTAATTTTATAACCTTCATGTAATAAACCTCTATAATCTAAACCACCAACAAATTTTGGACTTCCAGTAACATTCTTTATTAAACTTCTCAAATAAGGCTCACTTCTGCTAAAACCATCAATAATTCTCTGAGCATCAGAATAAGAGTTTATTCTATATCTTATTTTTTCATTTTTAGAAGGTACATCTAAAACAGGTTTAGGTCTTTGAACATTAATAGATTGATCAGCTAACCACATCTTTTCAGCATTATATAAATCCCACAATTTTCTCTCTTCAGAAAATTCATCATAACTATCAGGATCTATTTGAAGTTGTTCAGAAAGTTCACCAAAAGCCATTATTCTAC
>JBDRML010000028.1:0-4478 GCA_043812195.1 Candidatus Woesearchaeota archaeon
AATATATTAAAAAAAATAAAATAAATGTAGCAATATCAGCACATGGAAATTCAATGAGACCATTCAGAAGATATTTCGAAAAACTAACAATCAAACAAATGACGGAATTAGAAAACCCATATGATAATTATTTTGAATATAAAATAAAAGTCAAATCTTCTAAATGATCTCCATTCAATCTATTTCGTCTCAGATCTTCTGCTCTTTTATAAATATTTTCTCTAACAATTTTTGGATCAAAATCTAAAAAATAACAAACACTTTCAAGTGAGAATAAATAATCTTGATAATCTTCTCTATCAATCCAGACTTTAGAATCATGATATTCCGAGTCATCTTCAGAATATTTTGCCAAATCCCGTACTGCTTGTAATAAAATAGAAGCAATAAATCTGTTAAATCCAACGTGATGAATAGTATTTCTATTTATCTCCAATCTCATCAATAAACTTTCACCCATATTAAAACACTTTTTCAGACTTCATCCTTGATTTTCTTCTTCTTTTCTTAATAATTCTATAAACTATAAAAGAAACAATCAAGATTACAATTAAAATAGGCAACCAAGTATAATCAACATTACTAATTAATCCAAGTTGTTTAGCTTTTTCAACACTATAAACATCAGCAACTAAAGTCACATCTTCACTATAAAAATTATTATTAGCATCATAATATTTTATTTTAAACAACAAATTAATTTTATTAGGTAATGGGTAATTTAAAATTAATTTATACTCTGCATTATCAAAATCATCAGAATCCAAATCCCCAACATAAATTTCATCTAAAGATAACAAATCATAAAAACTACTATCTTTCAACTCAATACTCAAAAATTTAACATCTGATAATCCTCTATTAACAATTTGCACTGAAATATCTGCCCTATTTCCAACTATGTAATTAGGCTCATCTAAATAAACACTAATCTTAGGATCACTTACAACTAAAACACTTATGAAATCAACTTTATCAAACTCAACACCATCTTTATCAACATAAGATATCATCACAGGTATTTTATAAAGCCCCAATTCTGCACCAGCAGACACTACAACATTAAAATTTATACTCTCTTCATCCCCTTCATCTAATTGTCCAATAAAAGCTTCAGCACTTGAAAAATAAGGAGCAATAGGAACACTACTTAAATCCAATATTAAACTAACATCTTCTACATCAAATTCGTGGTTATTTTCAACATCTATGTTTATCAATCCAGTTTTGCCAGGCTCTATTTCCACAGAATTAACACTATTAATGTTCACTGCACTAACAGAACCAACTAAAATCAAAACCAATAACAATAATAATATTTTCTTCATCTAAATAGGAATTTGAAAAGACTTATAAATATTCTGGAATCATAAATTATTACGCAGGAGTGCCGGAGCGGTCAAACGGGAATGGCTCAAGACCATTTGGCTTAGTGCCTACGCAGGTTCGAGTCCTGTCTCCTGCATCATTTTATCATTATTACTTCCTTCAAACCCCTAAAATCTTCATCGCCAGTAACAACTTTAGCATTTAATTTTCTTGCTGTCAATAAAACAAAAACATCAGCCATCCCCATATGCTTTCTAATTTTTTTAATTTCAACATGAAGTTCTCCTGCCTCTTCAGCAAATCCAAAATCAAGATTATATAAATTAGATAAATTCAAAATAATTTTTCTTTCTTCTTCAAAACTCAATTTATTTCTTGTATAAGAACTAACTAATTCTGCTACCGTTATTAAATTAGTATATATAACATTATCAGCATTTTCTATTATTTCTTTAACTTTTTGCCCAAGTTTTGTCCCATTAAAATATTCTATCCATGCATAAGCATCAATTACAAAATTATTCATTTTTCTCTAATTGCCCTTTAAATTTATCTTCTTTAGAAAAAGAAGCCAACCCATTTGATATTCCAAATCCACTTTTCTTTATTTTTTTAATGTCTATTCTAATAGTTTGGTTTTCAATTAGTCCTTCTTCCTCAACTATTGCTTTCGGAATTGTAACTACTAAAGATCCTCCAATTTTCCTAGTTTTAGATAAGGCTTCCATATAACCTATAGTATAATTTAATTATATATAAAGTTTTCTATTTTTGATTCTTAAATTATTTCTTCAAATGCACATCCATCTGCGGAAATGGAATTTCTATATTTGCTTTTCTCAAAGCATTATAGATTTTTGTAACTATTTCATCTATAGCTTTAAACCTATTTTCATAAGAATCCACATAGAAATAAGCTTTAAAATTCAAGGAAGACTCTCCCATTTCTAAAAATCTAACAAGAGGCTCAGGATCATTTATTAAATTATTAACTGTATTAATTTCATCCATAACAATTTTCTTCACTTTTTCAGCATCACTTCCATATGCAACAGAAAATGGAACAACAACTCTTGATTTTGGCTCTGGTTGAGCAACATTTTGTATAATACTATCAGCCAATTTGCTATTTGGAACAATAATCAATTCATTATCAAAAGTCAAAATTCTTGTAGATCTCATACCAACTTTCACAATTTTACCTTTTGTCTGCTGATCTAAATAAACCAAGTCACCAACTCTAATACTTTTATCCAAAACTATTGAAGCGCCAGAAAATACATTCCCCAAAACAGGTTGTAAAGCCAAAGCAACAGCCAAACCAGCTATACCCAAGGCCCCAAGTAATGGAACTATTTCAACACCCCAAATACTCAAGGTGTATAAAATAAAAATCACAATTAGAGCAACTCTTAAAACACTATGAACCAAAGAAAAAATACTCTTATCAACATAGGATTTAGTTCTATGAGCAAATCTATTGAATGCTCTAACTATAAATAAATCAACTACAATATAAACTAAATAACCTACAACAGCCATCAAAGCAGTATAAACCATATTATTTACAAAAGAACTTATACCACTAGAAAATCCAAAATCAATCTTTGCTAATGTTATTCTTAAACTAACAAGCATTAATAAAATACTAAATGGGAAATAAGATTTTTTAAGAATAATGTCATCTAAATCTGTTTTTGTTTTTATAACAATTTTCAGCAATATTCTCTCAAATATAAAAAAAACTATACTAAGGCCTAAAAACAGACCCACAAATAGTATAAGGGTATCCAAATAAATATTCCCAGATATAATTAATGCCATAGCCTTTAAGAGATATTAGAAATTTTTAAAAGCTTTTCTATATATCAAAAACTATGAAATTCAAAAAAATTCTGTATGCAAAAAACAAAAAACTTATTTTAATTACTAAGTAACAAAAAATTATGTATCAAGTATTATATGTAACTAAGTAACGAAATATTTATATACTTAATCACATATTAAAAATTATGAAGATAGACCACCATTTAGAATCATACAAAGAATACAAAGAAACAATATTTGATTGGGCTCTAAAAATTAAGGGGCTTGAAAAATCACAAAGAATCATAGGCACCCATGCATCAAGAGCAATAGTAGATCTTCTAGCTGTACGCTTATTAAAAAAGAATCTAATAGACCCAGGAATACAAATAAATCACAGATGGTTCAAATCCAAAAAAGCTATAGATAAACTGCCAGATTTTGATAACAAAGAAAAAATTGTTTCAGAGATGATAAAGCTAGAGCTACTTTGTGAGGATTTAACATATGGCTCACCAAAACCAGAAGCAAAAATAAAAGAAGCAATCAAGTTATTTAAAAATCTTGAAAACATGTTGAAGAATGGAGAAAAATAAATTAATTTCATTAGCATTAAGTTTTGTATCTTTTTTAATAATTAGGGTTAAAATAAAAAATGCAATTTTATTCGGATCTGTAGCATCAAATAATTTCGATGACGAGTCAGATATAGACCTTTTTATAGAAACTGATATAAAAAATAAAAGTAAAATAATTAACCTTCTATCTTTATATAAAAAAACAAAAGAACATGAAAATTTCAAATTAGAAGGCATAAAAAACGAAATTTCAATAAAATGCGGCAATTTGGATAATTGGAAGAGCCTTAAAAGAAGTATCATATCAAACGGCATTGTTCTTTACGGCAGATATGAAGAAAATCCAGAAAAACTAAAACATAAAATATTGTTTACACTAACCCTCAAAAACGTATTAAGGTCAAAAAAAATAAAAATTTGGAGAAAAATCTACGGATACAATCAAAAAATGAATAAAAAAACCTACAATTTTAAAGGTATGGCAGAAAATAAATTAGGAAGGGGAGCTTTTTTAGCATCACTAGAAAATTCTCAAGATATCATAGATTATCTTAAAAAAAATAAAATAAAATATACATATTTTGATATATGGATAGAATAACCCAATTATATCGCAACTATGAAATTCAAAAAAATCCTATATGCAAAAGATAGAAAGTTCTACTGGAAAGAAGGAGATCTCCATACTCAATTCGGTTTAGTTAAAGAAAATGATATCAAATCTAAATCTAAAGCCAAATCAAATAAAGAAATAGAGTTCTCAAT
>JBDRML010000029.1:0-112262 GCA_043812195.1 Candidatus Woesearchaeota archaeon
CATCCATATTTATTCACCTGCCAAAGTTTTTATTACATTTCCAGTTACTTCCACAGTCGCATCAGAATGATACAAAGCAAAAGTAAACAAACTTATTATAACTAAAAAAACTAGAGAAATCACTACTTTTTTACAAAATAAGATTTTAATAAACGAATTCATTGAATATTGATAAACAAAGAATTCTATATAAAAGTTTCTATTATTTCTTAATATATTTATCCCAAATTTTTTCTTTTCCTAAATAGCTAATTTCTAATAAAAAAGTCCCTAATGGTTTTTTAGTTATTGAAGCATAACTTAATCTAACACTTGCATCAATAAAAGAGTAAACTCCAACATATTTTAAAATATCAAAAGCTGTATTTATCCAACTAGGAACATTAACATTAAAAACATCATCTATATTTGTTCCTCCTAAACCAACACCATATTTAACAATTCCCAATCCAACACCAACACCAGCAGAATACAAAGTTTGTGTAGCAGGTTTCATACCAGCTTCTTCAGCAGTTCTATATTGTATTTTATGTGGAACCATCCCGGGATTAAAAATAGGAAATCCACATATAGCTGTTTTTTCACCAATCTTTATACTTTTTTCTAATAAATTCTTCTCATCAAAATCTTTAATACTATGTTTTAAAGCCCTTACAACTAATCTTTCTAATTTATTCATGTTTTACTTTTTTCCTATTTATAAAATACAAAAACACAACAGATAAAATAAATAAAGGAACACTCCATAATTGACCCCATGTTAATCCAAAAAATAAATCAGGTAGATCTTTATAAAATTCCACAAAAAATCTAAACAAAGAATACAAAAACACAAAACTCCAGAAAATATTTCCACTTTTTATTTTTCTTACTTTATATAAATTATATAATATTAAAAATATAACAAAATTTTTTATAGTTTCATATATCTGACTTGGATGTCTTTTTCCTTCCACATTATCAAAATAAATACCCCAAGGTAAATTTGTGGGTTTTCCATAAAATTCTTGATTAATAAAATTACCAATTCTTCCCACAGATAAACCTAAAGCCAAAGGAATTACCAAAATATCAAGAACATCATAAGTTTTAATTTTTCTAGCTCTACAGAATATATAAATAGCTAAAAAAGCACCAATAAATCCACCATGAAATGCTATTCCACCTTGCCAAATATACAACATTTTAATAGGGTCAGCAGAATAATAGCTCCATTGTGAAACAATATGGAAAATTCTTGCACCAATCAATATAGCTGGTATTAAATAAACAAATAAGTCATAAATATCTTCTTTTTTAATATTTCTTTGAGGAGCTAACTTACCAGAAAACCAAAAAGAAAACAAAAAACCAGCAGCCAGAATAATACCATACCATCTTACAGAAATACCAGCAATTGTAAATGCTATCGGATCTATCATTGTATTTCGAAATTAGAAAGTCAATTATAAAGCTTTTGATTAGTGGCTCTGGTGAAACCCTGCTAGGTATAGTGGATGAAAGTCTATTCAAATACAAAATATAATTGTTAAAAAAGGGTTTCACCAGAGCCGTAAATAGAAGGATTTATAAGAAAGTTAATTTTCATCATTCTGCAAATGCCAGAAAATGAATTAATAAAAGACAGAAGAAATTTCATTTATGTCCCACAAACAAACAGGTTTGTAAATTATAATCAAGCCTTTAACGATTTAACTCTTGAAGAATCAATAAGAAAAGCTAAAAACCTTGGTTTTTCTATATTACAGCTTTCTACCCTAATTCCCCACTTAATAAATTTAAGAGATGCAACAGAAGGAAAAATTACATTGTATGATGGATTGGGCACATCGATACCAAAATCAAAATCTAAAGAAATATTCGATAAATATTTCCCATTTTGTGGAAAGGGATTAGATATAATTCTGGATGTTTATTTCCAAAAAGGCACAGGTTTTAAAAATTTAGAATTAGTTGCGAATTCAAGGCCGATATTTACTGAGAAAAGAAATGGGTTTCAAAGAGATGTAATTCCATTAGAGGAATGCTTAATGGAAAACAATATTTTAGTTGATTTAACTCCAGAATCATTCAATTCACAGGGTTTTCCGATAAAGAAATCAAAAATTAAAACATACGAAAGAGGAAAAAATGTATATTATTGGCACCCAATTGAAAACAGCAGTGTTTGGTTTTCTACTGAAGTAGGGGGATCCAGTATCAATTGTGAAAGAGATATTAATACTTCTGATTCAATACTTGGTGTACTTTTATGTATAAACCATATAAAAAAATAAACCAATTTAAAACTATAGAAATCTTTTTATAATAGTCAAAGCTAGTTTAATTCTTATGATATGTTTAATCGTAATGATAATTTTTGGCATTTTAGGAATATTTTCAGCTTCCCATAGAAAAATAGCTGGAGAGGCTTTTAGATGTGTATTTAGGCAAGCAACTCTAAGAAAGTGTGATTCAGGCATGGATATTAATATTAAAAGCAACATAGTTGGAAAACTAATGAAAAGAAGCCCAAAATCAGCCAAATTAGTATACAAAAACTTTGAATTTTTATCCTGGATATTTACAATATTAATGATTGGCAGTTTAATCTGGTCAGGTATATCTGTTTACAACTTAGTAGTTTATGATAATTGTAATGGTCAAAATTCAGAAGATATATGCATATTAGATAATGGAATACATGATGGAAATGTAGTAAATTGCGAAGATCCTTTATGTAAAGATGGCAAATGTACAGAATGCGAAGACGATTGTGACTGCCAAGAATGTGAAGATACCTAATTTATAATTCTTCCCTTATACTATCTTTTATTGATTTTTTCATTTCAAGATGAAATTCTTGATTATATCTGGACACAGGTCCATCAACACCATCATATTTCTTTATTCTTTTACAGAATTCAGTATCAGGACAAAAACCAACATAATGGCATTTTGGAGCAATTAATTGTTTAACACTTTCAGAAATATTAGAATTCCTAATTAATTCTCTTTCCATCTCTGTTATTTTTCTCATTTCAGGCTCAGCAGTTTTACAAAGCCTCAAAGACATATATCCTAAACTTAAATTATATAATCCATATTCTTTTACAACACCAAGTTTAAGTCCTCTTGGTATAACAGCAATTGCATCACTTTTAGGAATTCCCATTTCAAGAAGTTTTTCATAAGCTGAAACTGAATCTGAAAATCTATTTAACCAATATTCACGATTTTCACGATTATTTCTTACAGAATCAGGTATAGAAACAACACTATCAAAATCTTCAAAATTCGTTTGGATAAATGTTCTATTAACAACCCTACTAGCCCTTTCAAGCGCATGATATACAGATTCAACTGTCTGAGGCAAAGTTCTATGCCTTTTTACTTCCCCCCAAACTCTCCAAGGTGTATTCACTAATGTAACTGCATGAACAGAAGTATCATAATCATGTACAATTAGATCTAATTCTTTTAATAAGCTAGTAGAATTTGTTTTTATACGATCTAAATTGTGAAAAACAGCATTTCTCCTTCTATAATATTCATAAATTCTTGCATCCATTTTTTCAGAACAAAAATTACTCACAGACATTAAGACAGGATTAAATTGTGAATTATCATAATTCTTTTCTATTAATTCATGTGCTAAATTTGTTTTATTAGTAAATATGTTAGGATTTGGTACACCTGTTCTTGGTGCGTTTCTTCTTGCATTATGTGTAACTTTAATTCCATGTTCATTTATGAATTGTTCTAATTGTAATATTATTTCTCTACCTTCAGCAGGCACTTCATCTACATTATTTCTAAAACTAGCAGAAAAATTAATTATACTTTCTAATGGCATACAAATAAATCCACCGCCACGATGACCATATTGCACTATTTTGCTTGCTTCTTGTTTTGTAACTCCTCTTTCTTGAAGTTCTTCATAAGCAAGAATATTAGCCTCAGAAGTTCTCAAATATAATTTTAAAGCCTCGCCACCAGCATTATTAATACTTTTAGGAACAACAATTTGATCTCTATTAATTGGAACCCTTCTTCCAGAAGGCATTAGAAAACTTCCAAATCTTGATCCTGTAAACATAGAATCAACCAATTTAGAACAAGTTCCTTCAAGCATAGCCCATATACCAGGAGTAGTAGCCATAGAAGCATGTCCTGCCCCTGCACTTTTAATAAGGCTCGTAGTAATTTTGCTGCTAAGATCAACTTCTCTTGATTTAAGATCTCTAAGCTCATCAATAGCTCCAATATCCTTATATGTAATTCCTGCAGCTCCCCACACAAATTCATCAGGAGTTATAACATTATGCTCCCTAAACATTTCTTCAGGAAAAATTAATTTACCATCTTTCAAATATTCTCTAGAAATAATAACATCACCCTTTTCATTTACATCATATTTAACATCTAATTCTCTTTCTAGAACTTTTTTAGGTCCGTAATCAAAAACATTAACCTTAGGATCTATAACATTAACCATGCAAGAAAAGCAAATCCCATTTAATTTATAAATTTATGTGAATCAAAAGATATATAAACAAGACCAGATAGCAACAAAAAATAAATATGACTAATAAAGAAGCACCCAGATATCTTGATCAAAGAGTAGAAGAAATTACAAGAGAAATAATGAAATTAGAAGATAAATTCTATTCTAATAGACAAAAAGCCATTAATGGAAATGGAACTATTAATTGCCTTATAACAAGAAAATTAGCAGAAAAAAGAAAATTAATAAGAGAAAAAAAAAGAGAAGGATATATCTTCTGTCATCAATGTGAACTCTTTTACAAAGAATCAAATCTAAATTATAAAAATATTGGAGATTATGAAGAATATCATTGTCCTTGCGAGCATTTAATAAAAGCAAAATTGTTAATATGAATATGAAAAAACGCAAAACATTCCAACTTGATGAAAGAACAACAAATGACTTAGAAAGATTGGCTAATGATTTTGATCAATCAGATACCAAAACACTTAAAGACGCAATTAATTTATTAAAAGCATATACTGAAAAATTAGAAAAAGGCTACAAGCTAATATACTTTAATCCAGAAAATAAAAAATCACAAGTAGAAGTTGTATTATTAGGATATGATTTATAATAACAAAACATTTATTAATACTCCAATTTTACAACAAATGCTATGTTAAACCCAAATATAAAAGAAGATTTTCCAGTAATAGAAAATATAGGAATTTATCTAGATTCGTCTTGCATGTCTCTAAAACCTAAACAGGTAATTAACAAAATAAACGAATATTACAATGAATATCCTGCATGTGGAGAAAGAAGCATGCATAAATTAGGAAATAAAGTAACAAAAGAAGTAGAAAAAGCCAGAGAAACAATAAAGAAATTCATAAACGCAAAACACACAGAAGAAATCATATTCACAAAAAACACAACAGAGGCAATAAATTTAGTAGCAAACTCATTCAAATTCAACAAAGTCTTAATAACTGATAGAGAACACAATTCAAATTTTTTACCTTGGACCAAACACAACTTTGAAGTTCTAGATTCAAAAGAAGATTTTACATTCGACTTAGAAAAATTCAAAGAAAAAGTAAAAGAAGTAGACCTAGTTAGTTTTGTTTACACATCAAACTTAGATGGATACACTCTACCAGTAAAAGAAATAATAGAAATTGCACATAAAAATAATGTAAAAGTAATGTTAGACGCAGCTCAAGCAGCTCCACACAGAAAAATTGATGTTAAAGAATTAGATGTAGATTTTTTAGCATTCTCAGGACATAAAATGTTAGGTCCAACAGGTACAGGAGTTTTATATGCTAAAAAAGAAATATTAGAAAAAATGAAGCCATTTATTCTTGGTGGAGGCACAATATTCGATGCAGATTATAAAAGCTACAAATTAGAAAAATTACCCCATAGATTTGAAGCAGGTCTTCAAGACTATGCAGGAATAATTGGTTTAGGAGAAGCAGCAAAATATCTTATGAAAATTGGCTTAAAGAATATAGAAGAACACGAAATTTCACTTTCAAAATTAATAAATAAAGATGGATTGAATCAGATTGGTTATAAAGGAGATACAGGAATTTTTAGTTTTGAAATTCCAGGAATGGACGTACATGAAACAGCATCTATATTAGCAGAAACAAAAAATATAGCAATAAGAAGTGGAGCACATTGCATGCATCCTTGGTTTAATAAAAACAATTTAAAAGGAAGTGCAAGAGCCAGTATTTATTTATATAACACAAAAGAAGAAATACAAATTCTAAATAATGAACTAGAAAAGTTAAAGAAATTAGTTTAAGCAACCTCTTTTAAAATACTTTCCTTCTTCAAAAACTCAATAACTTTATCAACAACTTCTTCAAAGCTTAAATAATCTGTATTAATAATTAAATCATATTGTAACTCATTATTACAATCAATTTCATAATATTTCTTAAATCTATACTGATCAGATTTTTCTCTTCCAATCAAAGCAGCAATAGCATCCCCCAAATCTCTAAATTCTTCCATCTTCTTTTCATCAATATAAGCTTTCTCAGCACGAATTCTCAAATGAGATTTCAAAAATATTTTAACAGATTCAGGAATAAAATGATATACTAATCTTCCATCAATAACAAAATTAGCTTCCTCTTTTCCCAGCTTAAAACATTTATCATCTGCTTGTTTATCAGTAAATTTTTGATGCTCACCAACATCATTCAATCTTTTTAAAGTAATATTTCTTTCAATAGCCATATTTCTTCTTATATCACCAATAGAATAATGTTTCATTCCTAGTTTTTCAGCCAGCAATTTAGCAACATTACTTTTGCCAGAGCCAGACATTCCACAAATACTAATTATCATCTTAACCTCTTTTGATAAAAATCAAATTGCTAATTAGTTTAAAAAGATTTGTATTAAAAATATTCTACATCACTAGGAACCCATAACCCTTTATACTTCCAACGACCAAAATTAAGTTCACAATCCCAACTAAATAATGATACAAGATTAACAGGAAAATTTATATCATAACTATAAACCAAACCACCAATCTCCACAAAATTTATGGAAACATTATTCTTGGATTTTGGATTGTCAGGATTGCATTTAAAAAATAATTTGAAATGTCCTCTTTTATATCTATCATTTTCAGCAATTAGAGATATCGCCGATATTTTTTCGTTTTCTAATTCATCAGAATAACATTTTTTCCATTTACCCTTATCACAAAAAGATACGCTATCACAAAATTGATTGTCTAAAAAATCACTCAATAAAGAATCATAATTAGGATATATTAATGGGTCTAAAATCCTTAATTTAGCATATATGGTGCTATTAACATTATCACCAAAAGGATACCAAAAAGAATACATATCACTAAATTCTTCATCTTTAATTTCTTCAAGCAATATTTCTGAAAGCAACATTAGTATAGTGGTTTTTACTTTATTATAAAAACCTTATTAATTATCAGCTATTTTACTATTTAGTTAATTTTAAATATTTATCCGTTATTACCCAGATATGTTAAAAAAAGAAAAAGTAGAATATTATTTCTCTTTAACAGAGAAGGCTTTTAAAAAATTAAAAATCAAATCTCCGCAAAATCCAAATATAAAGAAAATAACAGAAGATTATTTAAGGCTCTCAAAATGCTATTACGAAGATGCAAAACATTTCTTAAAAAATAATGATTTAGTAAATGCTTTCGCAGCAATTAATTATGCACATGCCTTTTTAGATGCAGGTGCAATTCTTGGCGTTTTTGATATAGGGAAAAAAGATTCAAAATTACTAATGGTAGACAAATAAAATGAAAATAAGAAAGGGCATTATATATGATATTGGAATTCTTGGATTCTCTATAATTTTAGGTAGCACAGGACTTTTTATGTATTATACATCTTATTCAATACCAAAAGTACATCAAGAAGAATTTTCAATGCTAAAATCAGAAAAATCAAAAAGAGATGTATATGAAAGAACAAAATCAAATTTAGATGATTTACTAAAAAGTAATCCAAACAATTCAGAATTAAGAGAATCTCTTTCAGGGAGTAAATCAATTATACAAGAAAAAATTAATGATTTATCAGCAAAAATTGACAGCTTAGAAAATCTACCAGAAGTAATAGAAGTAAAACAAACAATGAGAGAGAAAAAGACAAAGGGAATGAATTGTGTATATAGTACTCTTATTGGATTCGGAATAGTATTAGGTTCTGCATACAAAATTATTCAAAATATCACACCGTTTCCATATTTTAGAAGAAAGAAAGAATCAAAAACCAAACCTAATTAACCAATAAAAATGTATTATAAAAACGCAATATGAACAGTAATAATAAATGGTGGTATTACATTAGGCGGAGTGGGTGTTGGTGGTGCCTATAGTTATGATAAAAGCATGGGACTTGATATTTTCAATAGAAGAAGGAAAAAACCAAGCCAGAAAAGAAATCTGAATCAAAATCTTAACTAGTAAATTTTAAAAACCCCAGAATTAAATTTTAATTAATGAAAAAAGTAGTGATAAGCTTAGGTGGTTCTGTTATAGTCCCAGATGAAGTAGATTATAAATATCTAAAGAAGTTCTCAAAATTAATATCTAAATTCTCTAAAAAAAATAAAGTAGTCATAATTACGGGCGGAGGATCAACAGCAAGGGAATATATAGAACCTCTAACAAAGGCAAAATTAGGAAATTATATTTATAGTTTAGTAGGAATTGCAGCCACAAAATTAAATGCTAGATTAGTTTCAGGATTTTTCAAAGAAACTAAAAAAATACCAGAAAACATTAAAGAAATCAAATTTAGTAATATCCGGAGCATTGGGCGTTCAACCAAATATGACCTCTGATGGCAATGCAGCTCAGATAGCAGAAGCAATAAAAGCAGATATTTTCATAAACATTACAAATGTACAAGGATTATACAATAAAAATCCAAAAATAAGAGGAGCCAAACTTATTACAGAGATTTCTTACACAGATTTTTCAAAAATGGTAAATAAAATAAAATATAAAGCAGGCCAGCATTTTGTTTTAGATAAACCAGCAGCAGATATTATTAAAAAAGCAAAAATAAAAACAGTTATAATAAATAAAGATTTAAAAAATCTTAAAAATGTGTTAAAAGAAAAAAACTTTGTAGGGACACTAATAAATTAATATCTTCTTTTAGGTTTAGGATTTCTTTCTTCAATAGTTCTAACAACAGCCCCCTTTATCAAATCTTCAAGACTAAAAGAACTACGTGCTATTGCTCTCTCATCAGATTTGTTTGGATTTCCATAACCCATAGCCATATCGCTTGTTAATGCATTATGAACTTTTTTCCCTAAATTACAATAAAAATCCCGTATATCTTCAAGAGAAGTTGGCAGATTATTTAAAATCATTGTAGAAACAGCACTGCCTGGTAAAGGATAACCATTTTTTGATGCTGATTCACTAATTTGGTTGATTAAATCTTTATCAAGCTCTTCTTCGAATTTAACTAAATCATTCAAAATATCTTCATTCAAAATATCTCCAAATTTTTGAGCTTCATAGGCCTGTGCAGATATTCTACTGCTAACCATTTGTAAATAGTCTAGCTCTTCTTTTTCTACCTCTTTACGAAAATGTAAAGAACTTGCTAAAAGTGCCTTTCCAATAATTCTATAAAAAATCTCAGAATTATTATATTTACTCTTAAAGAAACTTGAACGAATTCTTTTTATCCCTTCTGTAGGTAAATTCTTAATCAAATAAGTATAATCCATGTGCTTTTAGGAATCAAGAAAACTATTTAAATCTAACTTTTAACTAAAAATACAGAAAATGACAATAATAATCACAGGATCAGTAGCTACTGGCAAATCAATTATAGCCAAAAAACTAGCAAAAGAACTAAAGCACAAATATCTAGATGTAAATAAACTAATCATAAAAGAAAAACTAAGAGAAAAATACAGTAAAAAATTAGAATCTTATCCAGTTGATATAAAAAAACTAAACAAATCACTAATTAAAAAAATAAAAGAAAATAAAAAAATAATCATAGATTCACATTTATCACATTATTTACCAAAAAAATACGTGGATTTATGCATAGTAACAATTTGTGATATTAAAGAACTTAAAAAAAGACTTAAAAAAAGAAAATACTCAGAAAAAAAGATAAAGGAAAACTTAGAAACAGAAATATTCAACACAATTTTAATAGAAGCAAAAGAAAATAAACATAATATTTTAGTAATAGATACAACAAAAGGATATAATATAAAACAAATAGCAAGTTACATAAAAAAATGCAAGACTTAACATTAACAAAAGATAAGGGATTTGAGAATAAATTAAACATAGAAACTAAATTAGTAACAATAATAGATACTTCTATTCCCAAATTAAGAAATATAATCCAAAAAGCAGAATCTCCAGTTATAATCCAAGGTGGAGATGAAAAAATAAATAGATTAGCACTAGAAAATAAAAAAGTAGATATTCTCTTAAGTCCAGAAAAAAATAATAAGAAAGATTCTCTATTTTTTAGGAATTCAGGATTAAATCAAGTATTATGTAAACTAGCAAAAAAAAATGATATATCAATTGGTTTCAACTTCTCAGATTTATTAAACACAGAATCAAAAGAAAGAACCAAAATTTTAGGAAGAATGTTTCAAAACGCCAGATTATGTAAAAAATACAAGGTTAATATGGTATTTACAACTCTTGCCAAAAACAAATATGAACTAAGATCAAAAGCAATTTTGGACTCATTTAAAAGAGTTATAACACTCTAAGCACCCAATAATTTAGCCATCCATTTAAAAAGCTTTCTAATTACATTTATATATAACCTTTACCAAGAAATAACAAGTAAGATGGAAGAAGAGATAAAAATAAATTTTTCAAGACCAATGCTGGTTCTAAAGATTAGAGATGTTTACAAAGCCCCCTATCATAAAAATAAATATGTAATCATAAAACAAAAAGACTGTGAATCTGTAGTAGATTTCAAGAAAAAATTACATGAGTATACAGGAAATTGGTCAAGCGGTCTATATGATCTTCAATTTGTTTTGAAAGAAGGCACATACTTACAGCCAACAATATATTCAACACTAATTAGAATAGAGATAAGAAGTGGAAGAGTAGCAAAAGTATGGAAAGCATCACCATATTCAAAAAAAGAATACCCAATTTGGTTACATTTAAAAAAATATCACAAGAAGAAACCAAAAGTCACTAAAAAGGCCAAACCTAAAAAGAAGAAAAAACCCAAAAAACCCAAACTAGCTAAAAAGCTAGCAAATAAACCAAAAAAATCCAAAAAGAAAAAAGTGATTTCTAAGAAAAACTTACCAAAAAAACACAAAAAAGAAAATTAAGAAAAAGAAAAGATAGTCTATAGTTCAATAATCTTTATAAAAAAAATAGCAATCTAAATAACATGAATTTAAGATATATCATCACCTATGATAATGGAGAAGAAGACCAATTTTTCAAAATAGAGTTACCAGACAGAAATAATAACATAGCTCCAATGCAAAATGATATTCTAGACGCAGTTCTTAAAAAAGAAGAAATTAGAGGATACTATAGAGAATATCCAAATGGCTTCAATTCAATGAAAGAACACTATAAATCAATAGTACCAACAAAAATAAGAAATGTAGAAGTAATATTATCAGACAAACTAAGCTAAAAAATCCACAGCTTCAATAGCAGTATTTTCAACAAACTTTTTAAATTCAGATTTACTCATACTTACCCAAGTTCTATATTCTGAATTAGAAATTAAATCAAAATCAGAAGGTTTTTGAATTATAGCCATAAGTAAATTCACACCGCTAACCCTTGCAGCTTCAAGCCTTTTATGTCCATCTAATAGTAAATAATTAATATGATCATTAGGTAATTCAAATCCCAAAATAGGTCCCAATTTATACAAATTTCCAGCTTTAGTAATTTCAACTAATTCATCTGTTGTATTTCTGTGTTCCCATGGCAATACTCTACTAGGGTCAATATAAATTTCATACATGGTCACAAAACAAATGCCGAAACCTTTATAAAGAATTCTATACTCAAAATAAAATAGAGAGAAGAAAAAGATATCTTCTCAAAAAGGTTGTACTATGAAACCTTTGTTACCAAGTTTAAAAGAAAAAAAGCGATATATTGTGTATAAAATAATATCAGAGAATAATATAGACACAAAGCTAGCACAAACTGAAATAAAAAATCAATGTCTTAAATTTCTTGGAGAGCTTGGCTATTCAAAAGCAGGTATTCAGACAATAGACCAAAATATAATAAAAGTAAACACAAAATACCTAAATGAAACAAAAATGGCACTAGGATTAATAAAAAAGATAAATGATAAAAAAGCCATAGTAGACGTAACTGGCGTATCAGGCATAATCAAAAAAGCAAAATCTAAATTCGGAGGTAGATAATAATGCAAGAAACAGTACAACATCAAATGATGGGATATGATAGAGCAAGTACTTTATTCAGTCCAGATGGAAGATTATTACAAGTAGAATATGCTAAAAAAACTATAAAACAAGGTACATCCGCAATAGGAATAGTATGTAAAGATGGAGTAGTTTTAGTAGCAGATAAAAGGGTAGTAGACAAATTAATAGTAGCAAAATCAATAGAAAAAACATTCCAAGTAGACCAACATATTGCAGCTGCAGCATCAGGTATAATGAGTGATGGAAGAATATTAATTGAAAAAGCACAATTATTAGCTCAGCAACATAGAGTATCTTATGATGAATCAATAGAATTGCATATATTAGTTAAAGAAATTTGCAATATAATTCAATCTTACACACAATATGCTGGCGCAAGACCATTCGGAGTTTCATTACTATTTACAGGAATAAACTCTGAACCAAGATTATTCTTAGCAGATCCAACTGGAATACACTTTGAATATAAAGCAACAGCTATTGGAGAAGCAGAAGATGAAATCAAAGATATATTATCAAAAGAATATAGAGAAAGCATGACAGTTGAAGAAGGAACTAAATTAGCAATCTCAATCTTAAGAAGAGTCCTAAAAAAAGAATTCAACATAGAAAGATTAGACGGTAGTTACATAAAAACTTCAGACAAAAAATACCACAAACTATCAAAAGATTTCATAAAGAAATGCGTAAAATGACAGATATAGAGAAAGGTGTAATAGCCAGATTAAATAAACAAGGCAAACATTTTGAAGTTCTTGTTGATTGTGAAAAAGCCTTAGACTTTAGATCAGGAAAAGCATCTATAGATGACGCTTTAATCACAACAGATATCTTCAAAGATGTAAAAAAAGGCGAACATGCTTCTGAAAACGAGATGAAATCTCTATTTAACACAGAAAATAAAAAGGAAATAGCTGAGATTATAATAAAAAAAGGAGAAATCCAGTTAACAACAGAATACAAAGGTAAATTAAGAGAAGAAAAAAAGAAGCAAATCATAGCTCTAATCTCAAGGAATGCAGTAGACCCAAAATCAAACATACCTCATCCACCACAAAGAATAGAAAACGCTATGGAAGAAGCTAAAGTTAAGGTAGAAGAATTCAAATCAGCAGAAGAACAAGTTCAAAACATAGTGAAAAGTATAAGTAGCATAATTCCAATAAGTTATGAAATTAAAAAAGTACAGATAGGAATACCTGCAAATGTAGCAGCAAGAAGTTATTCTATTATAAAACACTATGCTATAATTAAACATGAAACTTGGCTTGCAGATGGAACTTTAAGTGTTGAATTAGAAGTGCCAGCAGGCTTACAAAATGATTTATTCGATGAACTAAATAAATTAGCTCACGGAAGAATAGAATCAAAAGAATTATAAAAAATGGAACACAAAGATTTGACACTGGACAAAATACTTACAAAACAGGAAAATGAAAATATTCAATGGGAAATGGAAGAGCCAAGGAAAAGACAATGGATACCATTAATAGGGGCATTTATTGCTAACAGAGATGAAGCATATGGAAAGAAATCAATATTCAAAGATGTTTCTAAATTTAAAAGAATAGTAGCAAAAACTTATCATGGAACTTGTATGGGTCTTGTAGGATATAGTCTTGGTCAAGGAGTAAACAATCTTTTATATTAAAATTAGGAGGAAAAAATGGGAAAATTATTAGTAAAAGAAAGAGAACTTGTCGTACCAGGTCAAGAAATAGCTGAAGGCATTGATTACTTACCAGGAGACGGTTCATATAGAGAAGAAAATAAACTAATATCCTTAAGATTAGGATTATTTAATTTAGATGGTAGATTAACAAAAATCATACCATTGAGAGGAAAATACATACCAAAATCCAACGATATGGTTATTGGTAGAATAAAAGACGTAGGAATATCAAATTGGAGAATAAATATAGGTTGGGCATTCGATGCTACTTTATTTCTAAAAGAAGGAAGTAAAGATTACATTCCAAATGGAGCAGATCTAGGAAAATATTATGACATAGGAGAAGTAATAGTTGCAAAAATAACAAATGTTTTCAGCTCAAAGGCAATAGACTTGTCAATGAAAGCTCCAGGTTGTAGAAAATTAACAGGTGGAAGAGTAATAGAAGTCGAACCTTCAAAAGTTCCAAGAATTATTGGAAAACAAGGAAGTATGATATCAATGATTAAAGACGCAACAGAATGTTATATTACTGTAGGCCAAAATGGTTTAGTTTGGATTTCAGGACCAAGTTTTGAAAAAGAAAAACTAGCCACAGATGCAATCAAAAAGGTTGAACAATTGGCACATTCAGAAGGATTAACAGACAAGATTAGCGAATTCCTAAAGGAGAATAAAAAATGACATACGCAAAAAGATTTGACGGAAGAAAACCTGATCAAATAAGAGAAATGGAAGCTAAAATTGGAATAATTAAAAGAGCAGATGGAAGCGCAATGTTTAGAATGGGAAAAACAATAGCAATTGCAGCTGTTTATGGACCAAGAGAATTGTTTCCAGCATTCTTACAAGAACCAGCAAGAGGAAGATTAAAAGTTATTTATGACTTATTAAGTTTTTCAGTTACTGAAAGAAAAAAACCTGGTCCTTCAAGAAGAAGTACTGAAGTGTCTATGGTTACAGAAAACTCACTTGAACCAGCTTTGAATCTAACCAAATTCGGATATACAGGATTAGATATTTATATTTATATAACACAAGCAGATGCTGGGACAAGATGTGCAGGTATAAATGCAGCTACATTAGCATTAGTAGATGCTGGAATTCCAATGAAAGATTTAGTAGCAGCAGTAGCAGTAGGAAAGGTTTCTGATAAAATAGTTGTAGACCTTAATAAAGAAGAAGAAGATCATCCTGATGGTGCTACAGATATGCCAGTTGCTATGATGCCAAGAACAGGAAAAATAACTTTATTACAATTAGATGGAAGTATGACCAAAGACGAAATAAAACAAGCACTTGAAATGGCAAAAAAAGCTTGTCAAGAAATAAATAAGGTACAAATAAAAGCACTTAAAGAAAAGTATATGGAGGCAGAAAAATGAATGACTACATAAAATCAATATTAGAAAAAGGCCTCAGATTAGACGGAAGAAAACTAGATGAAATAAGAAAACCTATTACAGTAGAATTAGGAGTTTCTGATAAAGCTGAAGGTTCAGCTAGAGTTAAGATAGGAGATACAGAAGTTATAGCTGGTATTAAAATGGATGTTGGTAAACCATATACAGACAGTCCAGACAAAGGAGTTTTAATAACAACTGCAGAGCTTCTACCTTTATCATCTCCAGATTTCTTTCCTGGACCACCTGATCAAAGAGCAATTGAATTAGCTAGAGTAATAGACAGAGGGATAAGAGAATCCAAAATGATAGATTTCAAAAAACTTTGTATTAAAGAAGGAGAATTAGTATGGATAATATTTTTAGATATCTATACAATAAATAATGCAGGAAATCTATTAGATGCCTCAGCTTTAGCAGCAATAGCAGCACTAAAGTCAGCTGTCTTACCGAAACTAGAAGAAAACAAAGTAAAGTTCGGAGAATTCACCAAGAAATCGTTGCCTTTAACAGAAATTCCATTAACAACAACAGTTACAAAAATAGGAAACAATTTAATTGTAGATTCCAGCTTAGAAGAAGAACAAGCAATGGAAGCAAGATTATCAATAGGAATATCTGAGAAAGGGAATATTCATGCACTACAGAAAGGTGGAGAGACAGGAATGACAGTAGAAGAAATAGACAAAGCAATTGAAATGGCAACAAAAGCATTTAAAACCTTAAATCAGGCTTTACCAAAATGAAAATAACAAAATATGAAAAAGCAAGATTAGTAGGAGCAAGAGCTCTTCAATTAGCAATGGGTGCACCAATTTTACTAAAGTTATCTAAAGAAGATTTTGAAAAATTAAGTTACGACCCAATAAAAATTGCAGAAAAAGAAATGACAGAAGAAGTGCTCCCAATAACAATTAAAAGGCCTATGCCTTAATTTTTTCTTTTTAAATTATTTTTAATAAACTATCTTCAATTGATTTTTTAACTGAATTTATTGTTTTAATTCTTTCATCAGAAAATTCATCTATACATTCATTATTATCAAAAGTTTCAACTGCAATGCCTACTTTATTATTTTTAGAAATCAAATAAGGTTGAATCGGATTTCTGCAAAGTTTTTCTAAAACTTTACATCCACAGCGATTTTCTAAAGAACAATATTCTTTTACTTTCAATAAAATAATTGGAATATCTGAATCTGTAGAGATTATAGCAGTATTTTTATTATCAACTATTGACAAATAAAGTGCACTAGCAACTAATTGTTCATCAGTAAAAAATTTGCCCATCTCTCCATATACAGAAAAAGACTCTCTTTTAATTCCAGAATTATTAACAACATTCATTACCATTTTCTCAATTTCATTATATTTATTCCTATCATCTGGATTAAAAATTTTTTTTAAAGCATCCTTATGGAATTTATGTAAAGAAAAGCAAACATCAGCTAAAGAATTTGCTTTTAATGCAGTATAAAAATCATAATCATCTTGTCTCATTTTATCTTTTCTAGATCGTAATTTTTCTCTCTGGCGTAACCAGGAAAGCTTGTCTTTTGCAATTTTACCATGATTAGCAATTTCATAAGCAACTCCCTCAGTTGTAACAATTTTAGGATTTAAAAATAACCTTTTAGCAGTTTCAACATTTTCACAGACTTCTGATAATAGATTACTATCTAATTGAGAAAAATATTTTGCATAAAAAACATGGTCTTCATACCAAGAATGAGTATTTCTAGAAGTAGTTACACCCGTATCCAATAAAACAATATCATGTTTCTCCAAAATTTCATCTATGCAATAATTTCCACAAGATTCTATATGTATTCTCATCAAACAAGCAGATATAAGAAGATATTTAAAAATTGCTATTTCTAAAGTTTTAAATAACAAAATTTATATAATCGTAAAAAGATAGCATAAATCAATGATAATTAAAAAAATCAAAGCCAATAAAATAAAAAATTCTAGGGGCGAAGATGCAATAAAAGTAGAAATCAAATCAGATAAGACAAAGGCAGAGGCATCAGCGCCAAGTGGAGCAAGCACAGGAAAGCACGAAATTAAAGCTTTTACGTCTACTCCAAAAGAAGCAGCAGACCAAATAAACAAAAATAAAAAATTAATAGGACTAGAAATAAATTCTTACCAAGATCTTAAAAAAATAGAAGATGAATTATCTTATTTAGGTGGAAACTCTGTAATAGCAACAGAATATGCAGCTTTAAAATGTATAGGGCCTATCTGGGAACAAATTAATCCAAATACAAGAAAATTACCAAAACCATTAGGAAATGTAATTGGTGGTGGAAGACATTTCAAAGGAAACTGCACAGAATTTCAAGAATTCTTACTATTGCCCTTCACAAGCAAAAAACTAGATGATTCAATATTAGCAAATAACAAAATACATGAATTAGTAAAAAAGAATTTGAAAAAAGTAGACCATAACTTCGATGACCAAATGAATGACGAAGGAGGATGGGTAACATCATTAACTAATGAAGATACTCTTAAATTCCTAAAAGAAACAATAAAAGATGCAGACTTAAAAGTAAAAGTTAAATTAGGAGTAGATGTTGCAGCTTCATCTTTCTGGAACGGCAAGTATTATATCTACAAAGATAAAAAATTAACACAAGAAGAACAAATAGAATTCATCTCAGAATTAATTGAAAAATATGATTTGCAATATGTAGAAGATCCTTTACATGAAGAAGACTTTGAAGGTTTTTCAAAATTAACTGAACGATTTAGAAATAAATGTATGATTGTAGGAGATGACTTAACCACAACAAATGTAGAAAGACTAAAAAAAGCTATAAAATTAAAATCAATAAATGCAGTTATAATAAAACCAAATCAAATAGGTTCTTTAATAAAAACAAGAGAAGTCATAAACTTAGCAAAAGAAAACAAAATAACATGTATAATGTCTCATAGATCAGGGGAAACTCTAGACGCTTCAATATCACAATTAGCAACTGGATTTGAAATTCCAATAATCAAATGTGGCATTTATGGTAAAGAAAGAGTAGCAAAATTAAAAGAACTCAAAAAAATAGAGCAAGAAATGAAATTAAAGAATATAAAAAAAATAAATCAGCGAAATATTTATATATAATATTAATTTATCCAAAAGATACAATGTAAAATGACACAATATAGTTTACAGGGTAATGTAATTGTAGAAGACACAAAAAATTTACCAAAAATAGGTAATCTTTTATTTGATGATTTAGGAAAAGAAGTTATTGCTAAATTTAATAAGAGATTTGAAGGTGTTGATGGAATAGAATACACACAAAAATACGAGACAAATGAACCAGTTTCTTATTCAAATATACCAAGAGATCAATCTGGTCTCAGGTGGCTTTACCGGGATAGGGATATCGGCCTGAGTGCCAGGGGAGACTATTTGCTGAATGCCAACGATACTTGTCGGGTGCAAATTTATCCGGACCAAAAGGGTCTTGCGCAAAAATTGGAGTGAATATGTTAAAAAAAATAGAGCGTGCAAAAATAGAATTGATGACTTATGGAATGAATGTTTCTGAAACTGCAAGAAGATCCATAAGTGGTGACGAAGGAAGACCATTAACATTGGCAGATTATGCATCAACATCTGGTATCTCTATGGTTTTGGGAGATAATATTTGGGTGAATGCACCAATTAGAGATTATAACCCAAACTTTGTAAATGAAACATATTATACTCTTGATTTCAGAGATGAAGGATTTTTTGTTGATTCTGATGGTATACAGTTCAAAACAATACCTGTTCCTGTGCCTGCTTATCATAAGGAAAAAGCACCTAGTGGTGATCCCTATATTTATCTTGCAATTACCCATACTGATAGAGTAAGAATTTCTCCTATTGGTGGATGTGCAATAGCTTGTCATTTTTGTGATATGTCTTATACATCTAAATATAGAAAAAAAGATATTGAAGATTTAGTTGACTCTGTAAGAGTTGCTTTGGAAGACCCAATTCAAGAAGCACACCATGTTCTTATTTCTGGAGGAACTCCAAAACCAAAAGATTATGAATACGAGCGAGAAGTTTATAGGGCTGTCGCTTCAGTATTTCCAGAAATTGATGTAGATGTCATGATGGTTCCTATGCCAGGATTACTAGATGCACAAGAGTTAAAAGAGATAGGTATACATGGGTTATCAATAAATCTTGAGTTATACAATCAAGATATGGCCAAAAAAATCATGAAAGGTAAATGGAAGGCTTCAAGACAAATGTATTTAGATTTTATTGAAGATTCTATTCCTATTTTTGGAGTGGGAAATGTTCGTTCTTTATTAATGGTTGGTATAGAACCACTAGAAGATACTTTAAGAGGAGTAGAAGCTTTAGCAGAAAGAGGTTGTGATCCTGTATTGAGTCCTTTTAGGCCAGACCAGTCTACTCCAATGATGAGTGAAAAACCACCTAGTGTTAATTTTTTAATAGAAACATACGAGAGAGCTAGAGAAATTGTTGAGAAATTTGAAGGAGTAAAACTTGGACCAAGATGTATTCCTTGCCATCACAATACACTTACCTTTCCAGATGACTCTGGTCTTTACTACAACTCAGGAGAATAATATGAATAATTTAATAGGAATTGAACAATTAAATAAGGAAGAGATTATCGAATTATTGGAATTAACTAAGGATATTGAAGACAATCCAAAAAAATATTTGAAAAAACTGGAAGACAAAAGTTTAGCAACACTTTTTTTTCAAGATTCAACAAGAACAAGATTAAGTTCATCTTTGGCTATGCAAAAATTAGGGGGGAAGGTTATAGAATTAGATAAAGCAAAATTTAATGAAGAAATGGGTGAGGAAGAAAGTTTTGAAGATATTATAAAAGTTGTTGGAGATTATGTAGACATAATATGTTTGAGACACAGCGATGAAAAATCACCAAATCATGCAGGAAGCTTAACAAAAGCAAAGATTATTAATTGTGGAAATGGAAGAGATCAACATCCCACCCAAGCACTCTTAGATTTATATACAATTTGGAAAGAATTCAAAAGATTGCATAATCTAAATATTGTGATAGTTGGAGATTTAAAACATTCGCGATCTGCACACTCCTTATTTATTGCCTTGTCATTTTTTGAAAAGAATAAAATTAAACTAATTTCTCCAAATATTTTCAAAATGCCAAAAAGATATTTTAGTTTAATTAGAAATGAAATAGATATAAACAAAACTGAAAAATTTGAATTAGAAAATGAAGATATTATTTACATGGCCGGATTTCCTATAGTAGAGAAATATGATAATTATTTTTTATACGATCTTTCGATAGACAAAGTTAAAAATTTAAAAGAAACTTCAATAATCATGTGTCCTTTGCCACGAATAGGTGAAATTAAAAAAGAAGTAGATGCATTACCGCAGGCAAGATATTTTCAACAAAGTAAAAATGGAATTTTTGTCAGAATGGCTATCTTTATAAAATTATTAGAGGGATTAAATGAATGATAAAGAACTAATCACTGATGGAAAAAAAGTATTATCTAAAGTTATGAGGATACTTAGAAAAGACTCATTGAAAAACCTTGAACCCAAGTCAGGATACTTTATGATTCCCTCAGATGTTGGAGGACCTGAACAACCTTTATTTTGGATTCCAACACAGGGATGTTCCTATGCTAAATCAGATTCTGGTGGATGTACTATGTGTAATTTTGGGGGATCTCTTGAACGTTTTACAGATGAATTTTTGTTAGAGCAATTTATTGATATGCTTGAAAATCCTATTATAAAAAGTTCTACTGTCTTAAATTATGGGGGACAGGGATCTTTTTTTGATGAAAAAGAGCATTCTAGATGGTTAAGAGAAAAAATATTAGAAGAAGTCGCTAAAAGGGATTGGGTAAATGTTTTTGTCTGTGAATCCAGACCTGAATATGCGACAAGAGATAAAATAAGGCATATGAGGGAAGTTTTAGAAGATAAAATAATCGAAGTTGGAGTAGGAGTCGAAAGTACAAACCAATTGGTAAGAGAAGGAATAATCAACAAAAATTTTAATGAGAATACCTACAATAGTCTTTTAGATTATGCAAGAGGATATGATATAGAGGTTTCACTAAATGTGATGTTTAAACCAAATCTTTTAACTGAATCAGAAGCAATAAGTGATAGCGTAAATACTATAAGACAACTTCTTGAAGGAGTTTCTGAAGATGATCCGATTAAAAGAATTGTTTTAATGATGATCAACATTAAGCCAGGCACTTTAGTTGAATGGGCTTATAGAAAAGGATATTACGAATCCCCATTGCTTTGGTCTGGCATAGAAGTATTAAGTAGGTTGACACAAAGAGAAAGAGAATTTGTTAAGGTTCTCGGTTTTGATACAGGTGTTAGTCCTTTAGGTTATATAAGTAATAATGATAAGACAACAGAAGAAGTCAGAGAAGCATTAAAAGATTTTAGTAGGAATCATGAAATTAAACCATTGCTAAAATTAAGGGAAATATATGGGGACTCTCCATCTTATCTTTTGTGGGAGAACAAAATGAGTCGACCTCAATTTAATGGAGAATTCCCTGGCCAAGAGATGGAACCTTTGAAAAGAAGACTAGTCAATTTTTATCGTCTTCTAGAAAAAGAATTTAACTTAAAACCTTATATATTCTAATTTTATTGTAATATTTAGTTTACTTAAGAAGAGGATAATATTTCAAACTTTTTCTTCCTTTTTTTAGGTTTGGGGTCTTCGTTCGGAAATCCTATACATACTGTAGTAAAATAATCTCTATCCGGCTGATTATAAATTTTTTTTATTGTTTCTGAGATACAGGTTGGATCAATACACCAAAACCCTCCCAAACCAAATGAGTGAGAAGCTAGGAGCATGTTTTCAACGCAGGCTGATAAGCTAGCAATTTCAACGCTATAAGATACTATATGTCTTCTATGTTCCTGATTAGCATGAAGTTCACTTATTAAATCAATCCCACCTGAAAATGGATGATCTGAAAAAACTTGTATTGCTAAAGGTGCTTCTCTCATACCACTAGAAGAAATTAACCTTGAATTATTTGTTCCATTAAAAAGGCCTTTTGTTGGGTGAAGTGGATTCCAATCAGAAGGATCTTCATGTTCTTCCATCGCACTGGCAACAAGATTTTTTCTATTGGTAGTATCTGCAATAATATACCAGGGTTGAATATGTTTTGAAGAGGGTGCATGAATCCCTGCATAAAGTATTTTTTCAATATACTCTATTGGAATCGGCTCATTAGTAAATCTTCTAATACTTCTGCGAGTAACCAAACATTCATATGCATCCATTTTCATAGGTAAAACTAGTTAATTTAAGTATTTTTCTATCACAAAATACTATTTCATATAGTATAAAGATTAAAACATTCCGATATAATTGTTTCACTCTCAGACAAAATACACTTTAAAACTTCTTTATAAGAATCACCACTTTTTATTAAGTAACCAACACAACCCCCAAAAAATATGCTATCTGTTGGATAGTATAGTACTTTAAAAATAGAACCTTTATTAGTAAATGGTAGAGTAACATTACCCTCATCAAAATCGCTATTAATAGTAGTAAAATCATAATAAGGCTTTAGCTTAACATGCCCCCATATATAATCAACCTGAAAATCTTCATAAGATGGCAGAGATAATTCTTCACCGAGAGCAATTTTTAATTCTAACTCAATCAGATTAATTTTATTAGACATTAGGACATTACATAAATATCCGCCCTGCCTTCTAGGATTAAGATCTACAGTATAAAGATTATTTTTACTATCTACAATAAAATCAAGTCCGAAAACTCCTCTAAAACTAGAAAAAGACATATAATTTCCAATTTTTTTTGAAACTTCAATTATTTTATCTTTTATTTCATCACTTAGAATAGAAGGATAAATATTTCCAAGATATTTATGCTGTCTCAATATTTGATCAGTTATACAAATAATTTGAGTTTTATTTTCACCAAGAACTATACAACTAACATTTGGCGAATGTTTAACATCTTTTATTAATTTAGACACAACAAATTTATTATATTTATTATTTAATCTAAGATTAGAATTAAATTTTTCAAGATCCTGTTTACTAAAAATTGGTCCATTCTCAAATCCTCCAGAACTATAAGTAGCAGAGATAAAAAAAGGATATCTCTCTTTTTCTTCTATATCTGTTATATTCTCATAAATCTTCGATTCATTTCTAGGAAGATTTAATTCTTTAAAGACATTGATTTGTTCAACCTTACTATCAAATCTAAACACAATTTCTGGTTTTGGGCCCAAAAAGATTATTTTGGGATTATCAAAACTAAAGAAAACATTAGTCCAACTAAGGATAAAAATTCTATCTTGCTTCTCTGCTAATCGATCAATTATATTCTTTACAGTCTTAGAATTAGAAAACAATCTATTTAAATCGTCTGGCTCCTCCTGAATACACAGATTGTTCCCCCTATTTTTTAAATCACTAAACTTTTCTTCAATGAGAGTATTAATTATAATATAATTTTCTTTATCTTTCATAAGACTTTCTTTTTGTTTCGTAGACAATACCCATATTGGCTTAAATTTCTTATTAAACCTTTTTTCTAGCTCATTAATCCAAAGTCCTACCATAGCCTCAAACCTATCTGTCAAAAATGAGAAAAAATATTCATAATCATCGGAAAATATGCCTTCTTTTAGCTTTTTTTCTATTATTCCTTCCATATTCATAATCTTAAATTTATATTAATTTATAAATTTATATGAACCCTAAAATCTAATTAACAATTCCATCAACCTTGCCAACCACCATATTTAGTTACTGACAAAAGTAAGTTATATTAATATATCTTAGAAATAGCTTAAGGTGTTAAATAATGGAAAAATCTTTAATAGTTTTTATATTTTATTTATGTCGTAAACTAATTAATAGAAACTTTTATAAAAGCCTCATATCCTCAATCTCACTATGACAGAACAAAAATTACTAATGCAATTGGATGATTATCTTAAAGCTGGAATTCACATTGGAACTAGATTTAGAACTAAATTCATGTCAAAATTTATATATAAAATAAAACCAGATGGATTATCAGTTTTAAACGTAGAACAAATTAATATCAGATTAATACTAGCAGCCAATTTACTAAGCCAATACGAACCAAAAGACATATTAGTTGTATCAAGAAGAGAAAATGGTTGGAAGCCTGTAAAATTGTTCTCAAAGGTAACAGGAATTAAAAATTTCACAGGTAGATATCCACCAGGAATTTTAACTAATGTCCAACTAGAAGACTTTGTGGAAACAAAATTAATTCTAGTAATAGATCCGATTCCAGATAAAAATGTAATTAAAGACGCAGAAAAGCTAAGTATTCCAGTAATGGCTTTATGTGACACAAATAACGAGCAAACAAGCATAGACTTAGTTATTCCTTGCAATAATAAAGGCAAAAAAAGTCTAGCATTAATTCTATATGTTTTAGCAAGAGAATATGCAAAATCAAAAGGGATTATAAAATCAGATAAAGACTTCAAATATACAGTTGATGATTTTACATCAGAATAAAATTAAAAATTAGCCAAAAATCCCCTATTAAAATCTCGTACATACTTTTCTTTAGTGGTCAGTCTTCTTCTCTACGTCTTTTTCTGTTAAATGATGTCTCTTCATTATACCCCTGCATAAAACCTTCTTCTTCAGGGGAGATTGAGTCGTCATTAATTGCTTCTTCGACACCATCTTCACCATATACATCAAAGTCACTAGTCTCAAAGTCACTAAATTTTTCGTCCTCTTCATAAAATTCGTTTGGCTTAGCCATTTCTGAATGTGGTATGAAGTCATATATAAAGTTTATGAAAAAACAATAATCTTTATAAAGGAAATCAGATTTTATCTATTTTAAAATGAGATATTCAGCTTACAGTGATATATTATATAATAAATCTTTCGATGATTTAGATAAACAGATTAAAGAGTGTTTTTATACAGATTTAGGACCTGGTGACTTACCATCAAAGAGAGAAAACAGAAAAGTTTTTGGCATTATATCTCCAAATTCAGAATATAAATACTCTGGCGCTTGTGCAGCATGGGCATTTAAGGAATTAGCAGAATCAGAATTTCAAGATACCTACATAATCTTAGGAACAGACAAAAACAATACCTCATGTTATATCTCAACAGAAGACTGGGAAACCCCATTAGGAAAAGTTCAGATAGACAAAGAACTAGCAAATGTTTTAATGAGTAATTTAAATTTTATAAAAGAAAATAATGATATACACAAAGATAAACATGAAATAGAAGTTCAATTACCTTTTTTACAATTTGTTTCAAAAGATAAACTACATGAACTAAAAATACTTCCAATAACAATAGGAAAAATAACAATAGAACAAATGAAAGAATTTGCAGATCTGCTAGAAAGTTTAGACAGACAAATATGTGTAATAGCTAGTACAAATTTAACAAGAAAAGAAGAATCCAACAAAAAAATAATAGCAGCAATAAAAGAAATGGACTCAAAAGAAGTTTTAGCAGCACTAGACGAAGAAAGACAAAGCATAGATAGCATAAACTCAATACTAACTTGCATAGAAATTTCAAAAAGTTTCGGATCAAAATGGGCAAGATTATTAAGAGAGTATCATTCTTCAAAAGTAAAAAAAGATTTTAATAGTGCAACAGGCTACGCTGCAATAAGTTTTGAATAAAAAAGATGAAAATAATTCATAAAGAAGAAGTGATAATAGACAATGCAAAAATATCCTCGGCCCTGAATGGATTAATGTTCTCAAAAAAATTAAAAATCAATCAAGCTATAATAATTAAAAGAAAAAGAGAATCAATATTAGATTCAGCAATCCATATGTTATTTGTTTTTCAAAAATTAAAAATTATATGGCTAAATGAAAATAAAGAAGTAGTTGACGTCAAAACTGCACACCCATTTATTTCTTTCTTAAAACCAAAAAAGCCAGCAAAGTATATCATAGAAATGTGTCCAGAAAATAAATTAGTTGACAATCTAATAGGAGAAAAACTTGAATTCACAGTAAATGGGAAAAATAATGAAGCTGTTATTGAATTGATTAAAAACGCATTAGAAAATGAAAGAAATGCATAAATGATGAATTCCTTATTTCATAGTGATATCACAAATTATTTATAAAATAAAAAATTGTTTATATTCAAATTGGGGAGGTGCTTGTAATTGTTTACAAAAAAGTGGACTAAATTACTAATCCTTGTTGTAGCAACTTTATTCACAACTTTTATAGGCTCCGGTACTGATACGGGTGCTTTTGATATTAATTTTATACTTGGTAAAGATATCACAATCAATAATATAAATGCAGGTTCTGATAATGTGATAATAAGCTCAAAAGAAATTAAAAACATAGATGATTCTAATGCCTTAGATAAATTTACACATTTAAAAGGGTTTAAGGATATAAGTTTTGATGTTTCTTCTTCTAAGGGTTTTAATGTTGATGAAATTAAGGAAGTTTATGTTTCTTCTGAAGATAAAGTTGAAAGTACCTTTAAATTGAATAATTTAGAAATAATTACGAAATACAAAGAAATAGATACTAGTTTTTTTAATAGAGCACAAAAACCAATAAAACAAACCTATATTATAAAAAATTTATTAAATGAACCCAGAAACATAAAATTAAATATAAAATATGAGATCGATTCTGATGTTGTAACTTGGAATAATATAGAATATGAAATTACTAAAGAATCTAAATATTTTAAAGCCTTTTATGCTGAAGGGTCCTTTCCTGAAATAGATGAACCTTCCTTAACTGGTCATATTTTATATTTTGATCATAATTATTACGATTTTAAAGATATTGTCAATTTAGATTATAAAATCTCTGTTTACTCCAGTAATAAAAAAAATTATATTTATTTAGAAATTAATTTTAATATTGATAGATTAGAAGAATTTGTATTAGATCCAGAAATAGGATGGACAACTAGAGTAATAGATAACTCTGCTTATGGCACAGAATATGTTTATGCTATAGATATAAATAATGATGTAGATGTTGATGTAGTGGCTAATATATGGGATGATGACAAGATAGTTTGGTATGAAAATGATGGTTCTAATCCCCCGACTTGGACTAAAAGAGATGTAGGTGCAATTGATTCTCCATCTTCTGTTTATGCAGAAGATTTGGATGAAGATACTAACGTTGATGTTTTAAGCACTGCCCATTTTGATAATGTTTTGTATTGGTATGAAAATGATGGTTCTAATCCCCCTAGCTGGACAAGGTATACAATTGGTAGTGGATTAGATCACCCACGCTCTGTTTACGCAACATACATAGATGGAGATGAATATATAGATATTGTAGTAGGAGATGGTTATGATTCCCCTAGTACTGGGAATGTATATTGGTATGAGAACAATGAAGATTCGCCTCCGACTTGGACTCGCTATACTATTGATAGCTCTCTAGACGTAATTACTTCTGTTTATGCAATAGATATAAATGGTGATAATGATATTGATGTTGTAGCAGGATCCTGGATGGATGATACAGTAAGATGGTATGAGAACCCGACTTGGACCCCTAGGGACATAACTACCTTAGCAAATGGGGTACGTTCAATTTATGCAATAGATATAAATGGGGATGAGGATATAGATGTTCTCTCTGCAGATCAATATAATGATGATATAGCTTGGTATAAGAATGACGGTTCTGATCCACCAAGCTGGACAAGATATATAATTAACTCTTCTATTGATTCTCCTCTTTGGGTTTTTGCAAAAGATTTAGATAAAGATGGAGATGCAGATGTAATTGCTTCCAGCCAAACAGAAGATGTGGTAGTGTGGTATGAAAATGATGGTTCAAGCACTCCGACTTGGACTGCACATACAATAACGAGTTCTGCTGATGGTGTACGTGGAGTTTATGCAATAGACTTGGATGAAGATAGTGATGTTGATGTTGTGAGTGCTTCTTATTTTGATGATACAGTGAGATGGTATAAAAGCGATTTTATTAATTGTGGAGATGGTCTTTGTAACAGTGGTGGTGGAGAAAATCCAGAAAATTGTCCAGATGATTGTGATTATAAGTATACTTATTTATGGATTCCTTTTGGGAATTGGAGTTCACAAGAAGAATTTGAAAATGCTGTTGAAGCAAGAGCAGATTTCTTTATGGATATCTCTCCATTAGGAGATTGTAAGAAGTTTATTAATAATATTCCAGTTCCTGTTTCGTGGGTCAACAATTGGTGTCCATATGTTAAGGAAGAGTCTAAAGCTTCTTTACTGACCGATACTTATTTATGTGCAGAAACATATAGGCTTCTTTCCAATCCTATTTTTTATGAGAAAGCAATAGGTCTTTCTAAAGATCATTTTTGTTTTGATGGTGGAGGACACTGTAGAGGGATATCTAGAAGGGGGTCAAGATATGCTTATGCTGAAACACCATACTGGCTAAATCGTTTAGAAGTTCCTGCCCATGAATTAGGTCATGCTTATTCTTTATGTGATGAATATAATTATGCAAACTGGAGTAGCCAAAATAGTAGCTGGTTAAGTGGGATATGCCCTAATCTTTGGGAGGACACATATGATGAAGATAATCCAATTAACCACCCATGTTCTACTTCTGATGACGGAAAATGTATAGATAGTGGTTGGTGTTGTGGCTCTCGTTCTTATAGTAATTATTCTGGAATTTATACTGCTAGTGGAAATAATTGTAGTGATGGAGGAGATTTGTATAACGTTATGGGTTATGGTGCTACAAAAAGAAGGTGTGGGTATAGTTATGGTTCTTATAATAAGTTAGGGGAATTCTTAGATTGTTCTGGAGCAAGGGATGAAGAAGAAACAAATATAGTTCATTTAACATTTGAATTTAATATATCCAATCCAACACAGGAAAATGTGTCTTTAGATGAAATTTATACTTATTATGATTATCTTCCTGCTGTATCTACTGAAGAATCTCTTTACGAATTAAAAATTTTAGATGGAAGCGAAATAATGGTGCACTCCGAGAACTTACAAGTATTTTATTTTGAATTTGTTGATTATGATTATGAATTTTTCAATTCAACAGGAGGTTCAATCAATGAAAAAAATGATACTTTCACAACAGTGGAGTTAGAATATAATTCATCTTACGAAATATTGCAAGTATTTAAGAATGATACTCTTATTTATGAAGAGAATATTTCTACCTTGCTCTGTAATGAAAATGATGTTTGTGATGGAAAGGAAAATTATTTTAGCTGTTCTCAAGATTGTTCTTCTGGTAGTCAAGATGGAATATGCGATAGACAAGATGATGGAATATGCGATCCAGACTGTTCCGAAGGTGCAGATTTAGACTGTCAAATATATGGTTTTGAGTTAAAATATCAAAATTTAACTGAAACAATTTTTTCATTTAATTTATTAAATAACCTTACTAATCAGTTAAATATATCTTGGAATTTAACAATAGGAGATGGCAATAAAATATCTTCTAATCTTATTGGATTAGAATCGGATGAAACAATATTTAATTATGTAAATTATAATTATTCAAGTGCTGGAAATTATTTGGTTAATTTATTTACATATAATTCAACTACTATAATTGATAATAAAACTATTAATATTACAATATAGGGGTGATAATAAATGAAGAAGAAGAAAAATTATTGGGTATGGATTTTTTTAGTTTTAGTAATAATGGTGGTGATAATTGGTGTTGTATCATATTTTGACGCTATAAACATAACGCCTCCCCCACCGAGTGTTATTGATGCAGGAATAATATGTTCTGAGCTAGAACCAAATTCTGCCAAAGAAGAATATTGCCATCAATTTTGTATTGAAAGGGGTTCAGGTCCTCATGGTGGTTATGATTGTAATGGTGACAATGGAACGTTAAGATGTCATTGTCCAATATACTTAGACTAATGAAGAAATATAAGATAAAAGGAAAGAGAACATCTTTAGTAATTATTTCTCTATTCCTAATTATATTTTCTTTAGCTTTCTCAACCATATCAGCAGATAGCCAAATAGGCTACGAACACACAGACAACTTCCTACACACATGGAATCAAAATCCTTTAGGAGAGGCAGAAGCTAATATCTGGCAGAATGTAAATTCTAATTACATGCAATTCTTTAATGGTAAGAATATAACAGATGCAATAGAGAGGTCAGGTTGGGTTAATTTTGTTTTTGGATTAGGATATTATCAAGGTGGAAGTTTCAAAACATTTGAAAGTGATGTATTAAGTAATCCAATCGTTATAATTGAATCTGATAATTCTACATACTGGAATCAATCTGTATATAAATCTGAGGCATTATGGGGTGCTGGTTGGAATAGAGAACAATCATTAAATGATTTGTTTATGGAAAATACTTTCTGGTGGGATACTAATTTTGAATCACCACACCAGCTTTACTATGTCTGGAAATTTAAAGATATAAATATCCTTAATGATAATTCAGACGACATATTTAGATACTGTTATGATGAAATAATATCTAATGAATCAGTAACGAGACATTGCCCAGAAGTAGCAATAGACTCTACTTCTTCATTTGAAGAAAATATAGTAGACAGCTTCCAGATAATAGACAGTAAAACAAAAGTAGGACATTACATCACTTGGGATGAAAATGATAACATAATTTTAAGATATGATGGTGATGGTGAGCCTATGCTATTAAGGAAAATAGAAAATCTACAGGGTTATGATGAGATTAAATATAATTGGATAGACGCGGGTCAGCCAATATGTGAAAATGGTCTTGACGCTGATGGAAGTGCTATTATGTGCAATTATCATAATGAATCAGGCTCAGGTTATATTTATTACTATGCGACTTTAATGAGTTCTGGTTATTTAGCTTACATAGATGTTAATTTAAAGATTGGAGAGAGAAGAGTTGTATCTAATTCTACTGAATACAGAGGTTATTATTTATTTGATACTAATACAAGTGGCATTCCTGAAGGATCTAATATTACAGCTGTTTCTATATGGCATGGAGTTCCACCAGTTCCTTTTGCTACTGGTACTGTTTCAGATTGGAGAAGTGGGTTTTATACTTGTGGTGATGATTGTATAATGGATGATGGAGGAATAAATAATACTGAAACTGAATTTAATGATGGTAATTATACTACTTTAATTGATTGGGACGACGATACAGGAAAACATAGTCCTATATGTGGAGGAAATGAACCTTGTGAAAGTTTAATAATGCTGGGTGATGATGTAAATGACATAGCAGTGAAAGATTTTCAAGAAGCATTTGATAATAATAGGTTTTACTCAGTTGTTATAAGAGACGCGTCCTTATGGTCTTCTGACGAAGAGTGGTGGCATTTATCTGACGGAGTTGATAGTAATGGAGCAGATTCTACGAATATGACTTATTTAAAAATTAATTTTACAGCCCCAGATTATGTTTATAATGAAACAGAAGCAAGAGACGCTATATCAGAAGGAATTAATAATACAATACCAACAGCAACCCAATATCAGGACCAGCAGATTTATACAGTTACATTAAACAATACTCAGACTACAGGATATTTTGATTTTATAGCTATTTTAAACAATCAGACATGGGCATTTAATTATTTAACTGGAAGCGATTCTTATACTAATGTTAATTCTTTAAGTTATATTGTCAATGTCTGGGAAAACGAAAAATTAAACTATGATGAAATTGTTACTCAAGTAGAGAGTTTGATAAATGATACAAAAATTTGAAGTTTTTATTTAATATTTGAGTCCTTTCCTCTTTTGTTTATACTTAAATAAGATATAAAGAAGATAAATTCCAACTATACCAAATAAAATAACAAATATTATGTCAATTGGATCTTTATCTGCTAACACTTTTACAAATGGATGTGCTGCAATAAGAATTAAAATAACTGTAAGAGTAGAAATTGTTTCAGAGTGAAAAGAACTTTTTATGTTGAATCTATCAATATTCTTATCTAACCTATTAATGGATCTGCCAAATCTTACTTGATTAATGAATTCGTAGCCTTCTATACTAATCTTAACTTTTTCATCTTTTTCGTGCAGAAATCTTTTGCCTTGAACCCCATCTTTTAAAGAAGACCAAAAATCATCGCTAATCTTAAATCCAATATTTTCAAGAGCTGTGCGACTATTAGAATTAGAATTTTTGTCAATTTCGTCTAAGATTTTAAATATTTGTTCTGTCTTTGAATTATTTTCCATAGAAAAAGAATTCTCAAAGTATTAAAAAATTTTTCTATATTATACTATTTAAACTGCTTATACAAATTTATACTTTCTAAAATAAACCACACAGAAACCTATATAAACAAACAAAACTCAGATTTTTATAATGACATTAGAATTAATGGCCGTTGGCGGTTATTCAGAAGTTGGAAAGAATATGACCGCAATAAAATACAATGATGAAGTAGTAATTTGCGATATAGGTTACTTTATACCAAAATTAATAGATTATGAAGAACTAGAAGGAACTAACAAAAGAACTTCAATGGGACTAAAAAGAATAGGAGCAGTTCCAGATGACAGAGTTCTAAAACCATGGCAAAACAAAGTAAAAGCCATAGTTTCAACACATGCTCATTTAGATCATATAGGAGCCATTCCATTCTTAGCAGATAAATACAACAGCTGTCCAATAATAGCTACACCATTTACCATAGAAGTTCTAAAAGGAGAACTCAAAAACGAAAAAATTAAAATTTCAAATCCTCTAAAAGTTCTAAATGCAGGTTCTATATTAAAAATTTCAAAAAATATTCAAATAGAATTCATTAATTCAACACATTCTACACCTCAAACAGTTATAATAGCAATTCACACACCAGACGGCACAGTAATTTACACAAACGATTTCAAATTAGATAATAATCCTACTCTAGGAAAAAAACCAGATTATGATAGAATGAAAAAGATTGCAAGTGAAAAAGAAGTGGTAGCTTTGATTACAGATTCATTATATGCAGATACAGAAGGCAAAACACCTTCAGAAGCAATAGCAAAACAAATGCTTAAAGATGTTTTATTGGGGATTGATAACGAAAAAAATGCTATAATAGTCACAACATTTGCGAGCCATATTGCAAGACTAAAAAGTATTGTAGAATTAGGAAAAAGAATGCATAGAAAAGTAGTATTCTTAGGCAGAAGTTTAGCAAAATACTCAGCAGCAGCTGAAAATATTGGATTAGTTAATTTTACTCAAGATGTAGAAATAGCAGGTTATTCAAGACAAATTCAAAAGAAACTACAACAAATAGAAAAAAAAGACAGACATAAATATCTAATAGTATGTACAGGAAATCAAGCAGAAGAAGGAAGTGTTTTAGTAAGATTATCAACTGGAAAATTACATTTCAAATTCATCAATGGTGATCATGTAATATTCTCATGCAGAACAATACCAGCAGAAGACAATATATTAAACAGAGCTAAGTTAGAAACAAGATTAAAACAAAAAAAAGTAAGAATTTTCAAAGATATTCATGTTTCAGGTCACGGCCATAGAGAAGATATCGTAGAACTAATCAACCTATTCAAACCAAAAATATTAATTCCATCACACGCAGGACACGATAAAGCAAAACACACTTTAGATATAGGAAAAGATTTAGGATATAAGAATAATAAAACAATGTTTATGCTTTCTGACGGAAGAACATTAAAGCTAAAATGAAACTTAAACCAATATTAGCAATAATAATCATAATAGTATTAATTTTAAATATAATTCTCTATGTTTTAAGCACAATATCAACCTTATTATTTTGGATAATTTTATTAATAGCTTTCGGTATAAGTTATTATATAAAAAAGGGAAATAAAAATGTCAGGTCCAGCTCACGGAAAAAATAAAATAAAAGTAGAAGTATATATTCATGAAAAAGGTAAAGCTGGAGCAAGAATCACACATTTAGACATAGAAGGCGAACAAATTTCTAAAATAATTAAACCAGGAGAAATAACATTCATTAAAGGCAAACCAGGCGGAGCATTCATAGCTCTAAAAAAAGATATGATTAAAAGAGCTGAAAAATTAATAAAAAAATAAATTATTAAATTTGTTACCTTTTCCTTCTAAAACGTGGAACATAAAATACTCGTTCATCAAATGGGGTTCCTGGTAATTTTGCTTTTTCATATTCAATGTAACGTAATGGATCTAAAACAGTATTTCTTATAATAGAACCATCAAATTCAAAATTGTTATACCTTAAAGAATACCAATCTATAAACCCCTGATCGTATAAAAATAGTAAAGAATTTTTCACTTCATCTTCAGGATACATAGTCTCAACAATAATATCAGAATGAACCATATTAAATTGATTTAGAATAAGCAATACTTTAAATGCTATTCCATCTTTCGGTAATTCAGACACATCTCTTAGTTTTTCTTTTTTGTCCATATTTTATAAATATTATAATCAGAAATATAAACTTTTCTAAAAAGGTTTAAAAACAACAACAGATTCTCTTTCTTAAATGACATTTATCGCAATAGCAGGAAACATAGCCGCAGGAAAAACTACATTAGGCAGAATAATAGGAAAAAAATTAGAATTCAAATTACATGAAGAGCCAATTAACCCCGAAACATTAAGCGCATTCTATAAAGATATAGAAAATAATGTCAAACCATCAGAAAGAGCATTCCTATTTCAAAAAAGTTTTCTAGGATTAAGAACTGCAGTAATGGCAGACGCTCAAATGACTGGAAGAAACTGCATACAAGACAGAACTGTTTTTGAGGATAGATATGTATTTGCCGAATCATTGCATAATCAAGGATTTATTTCTGATGAAAAATTTAATATATATTGTAGCCTTTATACGCTACAGATGACTGATTTAAAACACCCAGATTTATTAGTTTATTTAGATGCTCCCATAGAAAAACTAAGAGAAAGAATAAATAAAAGAGGAAGAATAAGTGAAATATCATTAATAGATCCAAACAATAAATATTTAGAACATCTAGATGAATTATATAAAAAAATGATGAGTAAATATGAAGGAACATCAATTCATATAGACACAAAAGAACTCGATTTAGAATCTAATTTTAGTGATCAAGAATATGTATCAAACCTTATAAGTGGTTTTTTGAAATACAGATTACAAAACGTTAAAAAATAAGTAAAATATATAAATAAGTAAAATAAAATAAAGGTATAAAATGGGCGCAGATTCAAACGGTTAAGGATAAAGTATATCATTTAGTATAACTATATTTTTTAAATAAGGTTAATTCTCTTTATTATGAAATTCGCTCACATGGCTGACTGTCATATTGGTGGTTGGTCAGAACCAGAACTTGAAAAATTAGGTATTAAATCATTTGAAAAAGCTATAGACATTTGTATTAAAAAACACGTAGCTTTTGTAATAATAGCTGGAGATTTATTCAATACTTCATTACCCCCAATAGACTTAATCAAAGAAACAACAAGAATCCTAAACAAATTAAAAGAACAAGAGATCTCATGCTACATAATTCCTGGCTCACACGATTATTCTCCATCTGGAAAAACAATGATAGATGTATTAGAAAAAGCTACTTTAGTTGAAAATGTAGCAAAATATAACGAAACAGATGGGAAAATTAAACTAAAATTCACCACAGACAAAACAGGAGTCAAATTAACAGGGATATTCGGTAAAAAACAAGGTCTAGAAACAGAATTCTATAAATCATTAGACAGAACAAACTTAGAACAAGAAAAAGGAACAAAAATATTTCTATTCCACACCCTATTATCTGAACTAAAAACAAAAGAACTAGAAATGGTAAATTCAGAATCTTTAGCAATTTTACCTAAAAACTTCAATTATTATGCTGGTGGACATCCACATATAGTAAAATCAACAAATAAAGAAGGCTATGGTCTAATCGCTTATCCTGGCCCAATATTCCCAAATAATTTTGCAGAACTAGAAAAATTAAAACACGGTGGTTTTAATATCCTTAATGATAATTTTGAAATAGAACACATCCCAATTGAATTAAAAGAAGTAATTAGTTTAAAAGTAGATGTTAATGATAAATCACCTCAAGAAGCTCAAGAAATAATAATAAAAGAAATCAGAAATAATGACATAAAAGACAAAATACTAATTTTAAGAATATTCGGAGCATTAAATTCAGGAAAAATATCAGATATCAACTTCAAAGACATATTAAGCGAAACAAAAGAATCATACATCACACTAAAAAACACAAATAAATTAACAACAAAAGAATTTGAAGAAATTAAAGTAGAGACAGGCAACGTGACTGATGTAGAAGACAAAATTATAACAGAAAATATTAAAGAAGACTCAATTCTTAATAAAGAAAAAATAGTTGCTTTAATGGATATTTTATCCTTGGAAAAACAAGAAGGCGAAACAAACTCAACTTTTGAAGAAAGATTAATTAAAAACATTGAAGAAACTCTAAAATAATAAGATTTATAAATAAATTCAGATTAGCAAATTTATGCCATTAATAAAAAAATTAAAATATAGACTTCCAAAAGAAGAAGAACCAAAACCAGAATATATTTTAAAAGTTTTAAAAGATGTTCAAACTTCTATAAACTCAAATATTCCATATCCAATAAAAACCTTAACTAGAATTTTAGACATAATTGAACCAGGCATATACACTGTGCTAGAAAAAACAGGCAGTTTAGAAATGGACTTTAGAGCAGTAAGAAAACTAATTGAAGATTATAAGCTGCAATCAACACCAGGTTGTCGTTCTTGTACTCATGTTGGAAAAACATTAGAGATGACATTTTGTTCATTAAAAGAATCAGAAAAAACAGCTAGAAGAAGTGGCAATCTTTACGAATATGGATCATCACCTACTGTTGATCAGCATTTATTCAAACCATGTGAAGATTGGCAGGAAAAATACCCTACAATAGAAAAAATTATAGAAAATTCATAATTAAACACAATAATTCTTAATAAATAATACACATTCTACTTTTTATGTTACTAAAAAAAATAAAACTAGAGAATATTAGATCATATCTAAATCATGAGATAAACTTTCCAGAAGGTTCTACATTATTATCAGGAAATATAGGCTCAGGTAAATCAACTATCTTATTAGCAATAGATTTCGCTTTATTCGGATTAAGAAAAGGAGAATTATCCGGATCAGCATTACTAAGAAATGGGACCCAAAATGGATCAGTAGAATTGCATTTCAAAATAGAAAATAAAGACATAGTAATAAAAAGAACTCTAAAAAAAGATTCAAAATCAATATCACAAGCAGAAGGTTTTATGTTAATAGATGACGCAAAACAAATTTTATCAGCACAAGAATTAAAACAAAGAATATTAGAATTATTCAATTACCCAAAAGAACTTCTAACAAAAACTAAATCTTTAATATATAAATACACAATATACACACCACAAGAAGAAATGAAACAAATTCTATTAGGAGATAAAGACTTTAGACTAGATACTCTAAGAAAAGTTTTCGGAATAGATAAATACAAAAGAATAAATGAAAATTTAATAATATATGTAAAATATCTAAAAGACCAGAAAAAATTTCTAAAAATAAAAACAGATGATCTATATCAAAAACAAGAAGAAAAAGAAAAAGAACTTCTTAAAGAAAAAGAAATCCAATCACAATTAACAATTTTAAACAGTCAAATCATAAATTCAGAAACTCAATTAAAAGAAAAAAAACAAACTCTTGAAACCACAGAATCTAAAATAAAAGAATTAACAGAAATAAAACAGAGAATAGCTCTTAATGAAAATAATTTATTACATTTTATCAACCAAAAAGAGGTAAACTCAAAGAAATTAGAAGAAATAAAAATAGAAATCCAGCAAACAAAAATATCTCAAGAACCTATAAATTTAGAATCAATAAGACAAAGAATAAAAGACAAAGAAAAAGATATAACAAACATAGAAGCTAAAAATAAAAACACATTATTCAAAACTCATGAAGCTGAAATTAAAATAACAAATTCTGAAAATATTAAAACAAACATAAATAAATTAGATCATTGTCCAACATGCAAACAAAAAGTCACAGAGCAACATAAACACAAAATAGAAGAAATAGAAGATTTAGAAATCAAACAATATAAAGAAATTCTAGAACAAGAGAATAAACAAAAACAAAAAAACGAATCTCAAGTTAAAGAAATAAAAATAGAAATAGAAGAATTAAGAAAAAAAGAATCCGAATTAACTCTATTAAAACTAAAAGTAGAAAGGTTAGAAGATAAAAACAAACAACTTCAAATATTAACTCAAGAACAAGAAGAATTAAAGAAAAAAATAGGAGAAATAAACATAAAAAAAATAGAACTAAATGAAAAGCTAGAAAATTACAAAGGAATAGAAGAAATAAATAAAGAAATAAAAGAACAATTAGAAACAATACAACAAGAACACAGAAAATTAGAAATTCAAAATGCATCTTTAAACAACGAATTCAAAAATATCTCAAAAAACATAGAAAATTTAGAAAAAGAAATCATAGAGAAAAAACAAACACAAAATAAAATAATACAAATCACAAAACTGCAAGACTTTTTAGAAATACATTTCTCAAATTTAATGCAAACTATGGAAAGACAAATCATGCTAAGAGTCCATCAAGACTTTGATTCTCTATTCCAAAAATGGTTCTCCCTATTAATAAACAATGAACAATTACAAATCAAACTAGATTATGAATTCTCACCACAAATAATACAAAATGGCCATGATATAGAATACACTAATTTATCTGGGGGAGAAAAAACAGCAGCAGCATTAGCATACAGATTATCTTTAAATCAAACCATAAACAAATTAATGTCAAAAATTAAAACAAAAGATATAATTATATTAGACGAACCAACAGACGGTTTCTCAGCAGAGCAAATAGACAGAATGAGATTAGTTTTAGACGAACTAGAAGTAAAACAATTAATTATAGTAAGTCACGATGCAAAGATAGAAAGTTTTGTAGATAACGTAATAAGATTAAATAAACAAGAACATATTAGTTCTATTCTTAACTAAAAAACCTTATAAAATCAATCATCCTACCTAAACTATGCCAGAAATCATAGATTTTAAGGATATCAATAAAAATGATATTATAAAAAGAATAAAGGCTGGAGAAATTTTCATATATCCAACAGATACTATATATGGAATAGGATGTAATGCTCTAAAACCAGCTTCAGTTCAACTAATAAAAGATATAAAAAAAAGAGAAGATAGACCTTTCTCAATAATAGCACCATCTAAAGAATGGATCAATAAAAACCTAAAAGTTCCTAATAAGTCCTACATACAAAAATTACCAGGCCCTTACACATACATCTTAGAAATAAAAAAAAGAGCAACAGCAAGAAATGTCAATCCAGGTTACAAGACGTTAGGAGTAAGAATACCAAACCATCCATTCACAAACTTAGTAAAATCAGCAAATGTACCTTTCATAACAACATCAGTCAATTTATCAGAACAAAAACCAATTAGAAGCATAAAAGAGATTCCAAGATCAATAAAGAAAAAAGTAGATATTATCATAGATAATGGCTATTTACCAAATTATCCTTCTACCATAATAGATTTAACACATACACCACCAAAACTCATAACAAGAAGGCTATAACTACTAAAAAATAACATTTATATACTAAAAAATAAAGTCAAATATATCCAAAATGGACCAAGATAAGATATATGAACATAGTATATAAAGACAATTAAGAGAAAATTCTGAAGCATATCACCAATTAGACTATTTTTTAAGAGAAACAATGAAATTAAATAGAAAATTACCAGAAGGTCCAAGATATGCATTAATAGACACTAAAAATACAAATGGTATCTCTAGCGAAGGATATGGGTTATTATTAGAAGCCAATAGGGCATTAAGAGCTCGTAATGGATATTTAGTTTTACACAGTTTTAACAAAACAATTGAAAATAAACTAAGAATAACTAAATTAAACACCATATTTACTATATTCAATACAAGAGAAGAAGCTCTGGAATTTCTAGCAGAAGAATCAGAGAACCCATTCGCCAGGTTCTAAAACTACAAAAAGCTTATAAATTTGCACGCATTCTCCCAAACCTAATGAAAAAAAGAGTCTTATTCTGGATACTATTAATTCTCATAATTATACCAATTTCATACTCAGCAGATATATTGCTAATGGAATCTCCTTTACAAGATATTATTGTAGGAGATAATGGAGAAGTTCAATACACAGTTCTAATTACAAACAATCAAGAAGTAAAAGACAGCTTCAGATTTGTACTCCCATCAGTATATACAGGTTGGAGAATAGAAAATGTACCAGCCCAAATAACAATACAATCACTAGAATCAGAAGATGTTTTATTAAAGATTATACCAACAAAACTTCCTTTACCAGATGATTACGGACTAGGCATTAAGGTAGTTTCAAATGCAAATGAAAGCCAGTTCATAGAACATACATTTACATTCAAAGTTGTAACATATAAAGATGCAATCAAAACCAAATTAATAGCACCAGAAAATATAAACCCAAATCAAGAAAATCTAATAAGAGTACAATTAGAAAATAAATATGATGTAACAATTAAAGATATCAAACTAATTTTAGAAAATGAATATTTTACAGAAGAAATGTTAATAGCTTTAAGACCATACGAAACTGTAACAAAGGATTTTGTAATTAATTTTGAACCTCCAGTAGAAAAGGGATTAACTGATGTTAAAATAAAAATCCAAAAAACAAAAGATGATCAAATAGTAATAGAAAAAACAGAAACAATAGAAGTAGGTGATTTCGATATAATAGAAAGTATAACAAGTCCTCTAAGTGAATTCTTACTAAAAAAAGAGGTTATAACAAAAACAAATAATGGCAACACAATATCCACAGAAACTTTCACAAAAAGAATCGGTTTTTTTGAAAAATTATTCACAAAAACAAATATAGATCCAAACCAAGTAACAAAAGATGGAAATTCTTATTTATTAACTTGGGAATTTAAATTAGAACCTAATGAAACTAGATTAATAGAAATAGAAACAAACTACAGATATTTTATATTAGCACTTATAGTTTTAGCATTTTTAATTTATTTAATTTACAGAATGAGAAGAAGAGATTTATCAATTTCAAAAAAATTAACATACTTAACAAGATCTAAAGAAGGAATATCTTCAATGAATATTCAATTATCAGTTAGAAACATTTCAGGAAAAACTCTTAATAACATAAAAGTTATGGACGCAACAATAAGAACCACAGAAAAACCAGATAATTTCGGTTCTTTAAAACCAAAAACAATACAGATAGGAGAATTTTCAACAAGAATGATGTGGGAAATTCCAGTTATTAGAAAAAATGAAGAAATCATAATATCATATACAGCTAAATCTAAAATCCCTTTAATGTTAGATGTTAAATTACCACCAGCAATGTTAAAATATATATCAGGAAAAAGAAGATTTATAATAAAATCAAATACTATTAAATTATTCAGTTAACTTTATAAATAAAATACATACTTTTAATTCTATCTCGCGGTAGCTCAATGGCAGAGTACTCGGCTGTAGATGCTATTCGACTAGGCGCTTAGCTTTGAATGAAAAATAGCCAGCCGATCCCGAGAGGTTGTGGGTTCAAATCCCACCCGCGAGATATTTTTTTATCTTGCCATACACCACCAAAAATGATTTATAAATAAAAATTAATGTACAATTAATGAGAATCACCAAGAAGTTAGCAGAGTTATGTGGTATCATAGTTGGAGATGGTTGTATAACTTATTATAAAAAGAATGGTGATTATAAGGTAGAAATTTTTGGAGATTATAAAGAATTAGAATATCATAGTTACATAAAAACTCTTTTCAAAGAAATATTCAATAAAGAGCCAAAAACAAAATTGAATAAAGATGGAATTTCTCTTTGCTTACATTCAAAAGAAGTCTTAGACAAATTGATAGGATTAGGTATTCCAATAGGAAAGAAAAAAGATGTAATTAGAATTCCTCCCAAAATAATGTCAAACAAAGGATTAACAAAATGTTTTATTAGAGGATTAGCCGATACAGATTTCAGTGTTTGTTTTAAAAAAGGAGGAAGAATCAAAAACTCTTATCCTAGAATTACTGTAGAAATGCATTCTAAAAAACTGATAAAAGATATAAAACTAAGTTTGGAATCTTTAGGAATTACATGCTACTACTATGAAAGAACCAGAAATACACCTTTTGGTATATTTCAATCATATAGTTTAGATATAAATGGAAACAAAAAATTTGAAAAATGGATGAGATTAATAGGATTTAAAAATAAAAAACATCTATCAAAAATAGAATTCTGGAAGAAAAACGGATATTATCAAAAGAATTGTTCTTAATTCCTGTTAAGTACGTCAAATTTAAAATCTTTCAGCAACATTTTTATTTATTCTAGAAATAATTTTTTCATTAAATCATTCAAATTTTTACTGTCTTAATAATTCAATTGCCTTTTTTGCTCGCAGGTAAGAACTTCCTTCTAAATAAGAATCTCGTCCAAATAATACAATGCCTAATCTTTCCAAACTTGTTTTTCCTGCTAAATGCTTTTCAAATTCGCCAGTCATTGCTTCAACTGCTTCTTCTAGTGGAACTTGATATAATCCTGTTCCCAAAGCCGGAAATCCAATTGATGTTAATCCATGTTCTTTTCCAAGTTCCAATACATTTCTTGTACTCTCAGCAATGACATCTTTATTGCAATATAATCCAGATTCAGGATCATAATTTAAAGCAACAGAATGAATAACATGTTTTGCAGGCAATTTTCCACCAGTTGTCAAATGGGCTGAATATAATGGTACTTTTCCTCGCATCCCATGAATATCCAATTCTCCATGTTCTTAAGCGTATCTGTCTGCAACTCTGGATGCTTCGTCAAAAATTTCAATTCCACCATCTCTTGCTACAAATCCTTGAACGCCCATACCTGCAAAATCTAAATCTGGATTCGCAGAAATAACAATTGCGTCGGCATTGTATCTTGTGATGCTTCCTTCAGCAAGTTCTATTTTTCCCTTACCTGCTCGATATTCTGTTTTCATACTATAGAGAATAAAATTAATCTTTATAAATCTTTCGGTTTTTGACTATTTCTTAGTAGTTACAAAAATCATAAAATTGCCAAATTTAAAAGCTCGCAACAACTTTTATCTAATATCACCCACATTAATCAAATATTCAATATTCGGAGCAACTTTATACTTTCCAGCTTTAATCTCTTCAATATCCAACCACTTAACTTCAACAGTTGGTGCCATAGCTTTCAAATCCTCTCTATTAGAAATCAACTTAGCCAAATAATGTATCAAAACAATAGTCATCTTCTCTTTCGTAGTAGGATTTTCCCATAAAATCATCGGATGCAATGGTTTAATTATTTCAATTTCTCCACCAACTTCTTCTTTAAACTCTCTTCTGCATGCCTCTTCCAAACTTTCAACATTTTCCTCAACAGCACCACCGGGTATTTTATAGAAATCATCCTTAGTATCTTTATTAACTAATAACTTTCCATCTTCAATAATCACAGGTCCAGAAGCAATTATGTATTTTCCTTCCATAATACCAATAACATATAACAATTTAAAAATCTTCGTTTTAAAACAAATCCATCCAAAAGCCTTAAAAATACAGTAACATTACCTAAAACACATGGAACATATAAAAGAAGAGGTACCCAGATTAGTTGATGAATATTCTAAAGAAGATAATAACGAATTCAGGCATGTAATACCATCAATTCTCAAAAAAGGGTTAGATAAGGTAAATTTATCAATGTTTGATGAAGAAACCAAAAAAAGACTTCTTATAGCAGTAGGAGATGAATATTTAAAAAGAGGAAGTATAACAGAAGCATTCAATATTTTTAAACAATTAAACTACAAAGAAAAACTAGCAGAAGTAGGTGACGAACAATACAAACTAGGCCTATACAATCAAGCAATAGAATCTTACAGATTATCAGAAAATCATTCAAAATTAAGAAATATAGGTGAAAATTTATTAAGAAATGGTCACTTAAATGAAGCAATAAAATCATTCACAATCCTAAAAGACACAGAACAACTAAAAGAAGTAGGACAAATTTGTTTAGAAAAAAACAAATATCCACAAGCAATAGAAATTTTTAAAGCATTAGAAGACACCACAAAAATAATAGAGTTAGGAGAACACTGCCTAAAAGATAATCAACTAGACTTAGCACTAAGAGCATTTGAAATAATACAAGACAAAGAAAGATTAAACAAAGTAGCAGATAAATTTTTAAAATTCGGTTCAGTATCAAAAGCAGTAAAAGCATATGAGTTAGCAGGAAATCATTCCATGATAACATTTATAAAAGAAAATTTCAGTGAAAGCACAATAAAAAGAGATAGTTCTTACATATAATCTACAAATCTTTATATAATTCCTATAACTTCATAAATATATGAAGAAGATTCAAGAAATTTTAGGTATAGCAGTAACAAGGATAGCAAGAGAAATCGAAGCTAATATTATTGTTTCTATAGATTCTATTCCAGATATAGAATACGAAGATACTGATGATTTTCAGGTAAAGATAATAATATTCAAAAAAATAAAAGAGGAGGTCTACAGAAAAACTGAATATGTCATAAAAATAAAAAACTTAGAATATGGATCAATTACACCAGTAAAAGAAATAATAATGGATGCAATTACAAAAGGTCACATTAATAAAGGCGATACAGTAATATGCACCCAAGACAGCAAATTAGGATTTGGCTATAAAGGAGTTATTTTTATATTTGAAATAGACGATACTTTCTTCCAAATAAGCAGACATAAATTATCTGAAAAAATAGGATCAGAAGTTATAGAAGCAACATTAAATATATCAAAAGAAATAGCACAAGAAGGCAGAGAAGGAAAAAGAGTTGGAACAGCTTTTATAATAGGAAATATATCAGAACTATCAAAATATATGAAACAATTAATTATTAACCCATTTCAAAACCTAGAAGAAAGACCTAAAGTTACAGACCCAAAAATGAGAGAATCAATAAAAGAGTTTGCGCAGTTAGACGGAGTGTTTATACTAGATGAAGAAGGCCATATAATAAGTGCAGGAACATATATAAATATAGATCATTCAGATATAAATTTGCCAGAGGGTTTTGGGACAAAACATAGATCAGCTATAGCTTTAACAAGTAAAACAGATTCATTAGCTATTGTTATTTCAGAATCAGGTGGAAAAATAAGAGTCATAAAAGCAGGAAAAATTATACTTAAAATCTAAATATAACGTCTTATTTAAATACTCATCGTCTTAAAAACAAAAGCTTTATATATTACCTCTTTTCCCAGAATATATTACAAAGCAAAGGTACCTCTCTACAATGTCCAACCATGATTACTAAAAGTCATATTTACTAACGACCTAGAGAGTGCTATGTGCCCTGATGGTGTAGTTGGCTATCATACGGCCCTGTCGAGGCCGTGACCCGGGTTCAAATTTCCCATAGCCTAAAAAAAGGATTGAAAGTCCCGGTCAGGGCGTATCTTTGCAAAAAGATGGACTGGTAGCTCAGCTTGGTAGAGCACTTGAGGAGATAAGCAAAAATGAAAGTACAAATTCCAAATGAACCAACAATCAATTTAGCAGAAGAGTTCGGAATACATATTGGTGATGGGAGTATGAACTTTTATAAAGAAAAGGGATTGGTATCTATAGCAATAAATCCAAACGAAAAAAAATATATGGATTTCATTAAAAGACTTTATTGGAGTCTATATAAAGTAAGTGTTAACTTAAGAAATTGGAGTAGGGCATATGGATTTCAACTAAGCTCTAACGAATTGGTTGAATTCAAATATAAACAAGGTCTCCCATTAGGAAAAAAGGAAAATATAAATATTCCTCATTGGATAAAGAAAAACGAACAATATCAAAAAGCATGTCTAAGAGGAATATTTGACACAGATGGTACACTGTATATTGAAAAAAAGTACAATAAACCCTATCCAAGAATACAAATTTCGAGTATATCTCAAAATTTAATTAAAGATATACATGAAATATTAGTCAATTTGGATTTTAAAGTTAGTCTATGGAAAGAAAATTTTAGAAATAAGAACTGGAAAACAAGACATGTAATTGCCTTAAGAGGATATAAACAAGTTCAAAAATGGATGGATGAAATAGGCACTAATAATCCCAAAAATTTAGAAAAATATAATAAGCTTATCTTCAGGTGAAGCTTTTAACCAAGGGGTCGCGGGTTCAAATCCCGTCCGGTCCACTTTTAAATTACGAGAAAAAAATGGAAGAATTTGACATAAAAAAACATAGCTTAGCCACAGTACATACAAAGCTAACAGAGGAAGAAAAACAAGAGCTTCTTAAAAAATTCAACATCACAATAGATCAATTACCAATGATTCAAAAAAAAGATCCTGCTATTCAACATTTAGAACCAAGAATCGGAGATATCATTAAAGTCATAAGAGATACTCCAACTAATAAAGATAGTCCATTCTTTAGGGTTATTGTACATGGTTAAAAATTACAAAAAAATTATAGGGAACTATTTCAAAGAACATTCTTTTATAGAGCATGATATAGATTCATTCAATTTATTCTTAGAAAAAAACTTACAAAGTGTTATAGATGAAGTAAAAGAAATTGTACCAACTATAATTCCACAAGAATATGAAAACTTTAAAATTAAATTAAGTAGAATTAGAGTAGAGAAACCAGAAATTGTAGACGCAGATGGATCTAAAAGAGCAATATATCCTACAGAAGCAAGATTAAGAAAGTTAACATATTCAGCTCCAGTATATCTAGAAATAAGTGCATATATAAATGATATTCAAAGGGATTCTTTCACAACACAAATAGGAAAGCTACCAATAATGTTAAAATCAAAATTCTGTCATTTATATGGTTTAAATAAAGAAGAACTAATAAAACACGGAGAAGATCCTGATGACCCTGGTGGATATTTTATACTAAACGGAAATGAAAGAGTTTTAGTAACAATTGAAGACTTAGCATCAAACAAAATATTTGTATCACCAGCAGCAACAGGACCAAGTAAATTTGTAGGTAAAATGTATTCTGAAAAAGAAAATTACAGAATTCCACACACACTAGAACACACTAAAGATGGAATATATTACTTAAGTTTTGCAAGATTCAAACGTGTGCCTGCTATTGCAATAATCAAGGCACTTGGTCTTTTAAAAGACCAAGAAATTATGCAATCTATTTCTCCTGACAAAATTTACGATGATGTTCTAATAAACCTTTACAATTCTATTGAGCTAAAAACAAAAGAAGAAGCATTAGAATTTTTAGCCAAAAAAATAGGTCTAACACAAAAGGATTTGAGAGAAGAAAAAACAATGGAACAATTAGATAGATACTTACTTCCTCATTTAGGAACTACACCAAAAGACAGAACATTAAAAGCCCATAATCTATGTAAATTCATAAGAAAATTCATACTAGTTTCTCAAGAAGGAATAAAACTTCCACCAAAAGATCATTACATGAATAAAAGACTTAAATTAAGTGGAGATTTATTATCAGATTTATTCAGGGTAAATATTAGATCGTTAATTCAAGATATATTATACAATTTCCAGAGACTTGTTAAGAGAGGAAAATTTACATCAATAAGAACAGTCATAAGAGAACAACTTCTAACTTCAAGAATTAAAAGTGCTATGGCAACAGGAACATGGCCAGGTGGTAGATCAGGAGTAAGTCAAAATATGGCAAGAACCAACTCAATAGATACAATGTCTAATTTACAAAGAATTGTTAGTTTATTAACATCCAGTCAAGAAAATTTTGAAGCTAGAGCATTACATGCAACACATTGGGGAAGGTTGTGTCCAGTTGAAACTCCAGAAGGTACTCCAATTGGACTAAGAAAGAACTTATCTTTAATGGCAACTATAACAAAAGTAGATTCAAGTGAAGAAAAAATAAAAAAAAGTATGGAAAACATAGGTCTAACCATAATAAAATGATAGATGTATACCTAAACGATAAATTTATAGGAACTGTAGAAAACAAACAGTTTATTGAGGACTTCAAAATTAAGAGAAGAAAGGGAGAAATTAGTAAAGAATCTAATATAAATTACAATGAAGATCTCAATGAGATTCATATTGATATAGATAAAGGAAGATGTAGAAGACCCTTAATCATAGTAGATAATGGAGTATCAAGACTAACAGATAAACACCTAGAATTAATAGAACATGACAAATTAAAATGGGACGAGATGGTTGAACAAGGAATTATCGAATATTTAGATGCCTCTGAAGAAGAAAATGCTTATGTTGCGTTATATCCTGAAAATTTAACAAAAGAACATACTCATTTAGAAATAAGCCCTGTGACAATTTTAGGATTATGTACTTCATTAGTTCCATATTCAAACTTCGGAAGTTCATCAAGATTGATAAGAGGTTCAAAAATTCAGAAGCAATCTATAGGAATCTACTCTAAAAATTACCAAATAAGATTAGATACAGATGTAAGCACATCTTATTATCCACAAAGACCAATAGTTAAAACTTTCATGCATGATGTATTCAAATATGATGAATATCCTTCAGGACAAAATTTAACAATTGCAGTTATGAGTTATGAAGGTTACAACATGCAAGACGCTATCATACTAAATAAAGGAAGTATTCAAAGAGGTCTAGCAAGATCAACATTCTATAAACCATATTCAATTGAAGAATTAAGATACTCGGGTGGATTAACAGATGAAATAAGCATACCTGACAAAGAAGTTAAAGGTTATAGATCAGAAAAAGATTATAGATTATTAGAAGAGGATGGTATAATTTATCCAGGAGCATCAACAAAAGAAGAAGATGTAATCATAGGTAAAACAAGTCCACCAAGGTTCCTAAGCAGCTTAGAAGAATTCAGTGTTGCTGCAAGCACAAGAAGAGAAAGTTCTTCAGCATTAGGAGAAGGAGAATCTGGAATCATAGACACAATTATACTAACAGAAAATGAAGAAGGTAATAGATTAGTACAAGTAAAAATAAGAAAAGAAAGAATTCCTGAACTAGGAGATAAATTCGCATCAAGACATGGTCAAAAAGGTGTAATTGGTTTACTAGTACCACATTATGATATGCCCTACAGTTCATCTGGTATAGTTCCAGATCTAATTTTTTCGCCTCATAGTATACCAGGCAGAATGACAGTATCACACTTATTAGAAATATTAGCAGGCAAGGTTGGTGCAATAACAGGAAAATGTATAGATGCAACAGCATTTGATACACCACCAGAAGAAGACTTAAGAAAAACATTATCAGACGCAGGATTTAGAGAAGATGGAACTGAAACATTTTATAATGGTATAACAGGACAAAGATTCAAAGCTAAAATCTACGTTGGTAACATTTATTATCTAAAACTTAAACACATGGCTGCAAACAAACTACATGCAAGAGCTTCTGGAAGAGTTCAATTATTAACAAGACAACCTGTAGAAGGTAGAGCAATGGGTGGAGGTTTAAGATTAGGAGAAATGGAAAAAGATTGTTTAGTAGCACATGGAACATCTTTATTACTTAAAGAAAGATTCGATTCAGATAAAACAATATTCCATATTTGTGAAAGCTGTGGTATGTTTGCAATGTATGATAATTACAAAAACAAAGCAACATGTTCAAGATGTGGAACAAATCCAAAAATAAGCACAGTAGAAATGAGCTACGCTTTCAAGTTACTATTAGATGAAATAAGAGCTTTAGGAATAAATTCAAAAATAAACTTAAAAGATAAATTTTAAAAAATGAAAGAAGAACATGTAACAAAAAAGATAGATTCAATTGATTTTGAAGTACTATCACCATCTGAAATTAAAAAAATAGCTGTAGCTAAAGTTGTTACTCCAGAACTTTATGATAGAGAAGGTTATCCAGTAGATGGTGGATTAATGGATATTAGAATGGGAGTTATCGACCCAGGTCTAAGATGTAAAACCTGTGGAGGAAAATTAAAAGAATGTATAGGCCATTTTGGATTTATAGATTTAGCAAGACCAGTTTATCATATTAAATACATAAGTCACATTTTAACACTATTAAGATCAACATGTAATTCTTGTGGAAAAATTTTAGCTTCTAAAGAAAAGATAGATGAACACTTAAAACTAAAAAAAATTCTAAGGAGAACTAAGAAAACAAGAGAATATAATAGAGAAATCAAACTATTTATCGATAGTATAAAAGGAACTAAAAAATGTCCACACTGTTTGATAAAACAAAAGAAAATAATGCTAGAAAAACCATCAACATTTCTAGAAGACAGCAAGAAAATCACACCAACACAAGTAAGAGCAAGATTAGAAAAGATTCAAAATGAAGACTTAATAATCTTAAATATTAATCCAAAAGCATTCAGACCAGAATGGGTTGTATTAAATTTACTTCCAGTTCCACCAGTAACAATCAGACCAAGTATCACACTAGAAAGTGGAGAAAGAAGTGAAGATGATCTAACTCACAAATTAAGTGATATAGTAAGAATCAACCAAAGACTATTTGAAAATATAAATGCTGGGGCACCAGAAATAATTATAGAAGACCTTTGGGATCTATTACAATATCACATAACAACATTCTTTGATAATGATATATCACAATTACCAACTGCAAGACATAGGTCAGGACAACCCCTAAAAACAATAACAGAAAGAATAAAAAGTAAAGAAGGAAGATTTAGACACAATCTAGCAGGTAAAAGAGTAAACTTCTCATCAAGAGCTGTTATTAGTCCAGATCCTAAAATAAAATTCAATGAAGTTGGTATTCCATTAGAAGTTGCAAAAGAACTTACAATTCCAGAAAAGGTTACAGAATGGAATTTAGAATGGTTGACAGAACTTGTTAAGAAAGCTCCAGAAGAATATCCAACTGCAAACTATGTAATAAGACCAGATGGAAAAAAGAAAAGAATTACAGATGAAACTAAAGAAGCACTTTTAGAAGAATTAGAACCCGGATATATAGTTGAAAGGCATATTATAGATGGTGACATTTCAATTTTCAACAGACAGCCAAGTCTTCACAGAATGAGTATTATGTGTCATAGAATTAAAGTTTTACCTGGTAAAAGTTTCAGATTAAATCCAGCAGTATGTACTCCTTATAACGCAGATTTCGATGGTGATGAAATGAATCTACACATCCCACAAACAGAAGAAGCAAGAGCAGAAGCAAAAATATTAATGAGTGTCCAATATCATATTATTACTCCTAAAAATGGATTAAACGTAATTGGTTCAATTGAAGATGCAGTTTCAGGAACTTATCTATTAACTAAAGAATTAGAATTTTCAAAACAAGAAGCCATTGCTTTACTAATATCTGCAGGAATCTCAAATAGAGAAGTTATGAATAAATTCAGTAATAATGTATCTGGCAAAGAAATATTCAGTGCACTTTTACCTAATGATTTCAATTTCATAGCACAATCAAAAGATGGAAGCCCAGTTAAAATTAAAAATGGTAGATTAATAGAAGGTATAATAGACAAAGCCACAATAGGTGAAGATAACGGTTCTTTAATAAGAGCAATATATGCAAAGTATAATGAAGATGTTGGTATTGAATTATTAAGTAAAATTTTAAAATTAGGAATTGCAGTTTTACTAAAAACTGGATTTACAACAGGAATCTCAGACAGTGATATTCCAGAACATATTAAGAAAAAAAACAAAGAACTAATTCAAGAAGCAAGAGATAAAGTAGACCAATTAATAATCCAATATAATAATGGAAAATTAGAAACCTTGCCTGGAAATACTCTAACAGAAACATTAGAAATAAAAATTTCTGAAGTTCTGAACAAAGTAAGAGATAAAATAAGCAATCATGTTGCACAAACTATAGACAAAAGCAATCACACAATAATTATGGCAGAATCAGGAGCAAAAGGTAGCTTACTAAACCTAGCTATGATGGCTGCTTGTGTAGGCCAGCAAGCCATAGGTGGAAGAAGAATAAGAGAAGGTTACAATAAAAGAACATTATCAATGTTTAAGAAAAATGAATTGAGCCCAGAGTCTGGTGGATTTGTAGAAGTTGGATATAAACAAGGTCTAAATCCTTCAGGATATTTTTTCAGTGCTATGACTGGTAGGGATGGATTAATGGATACTGCTTTAAGAACTCCAAAATCTGGATACTTTTATAGAAGAATGTCTAGTGCTCTACAAGATCTAAAAATAGAGTACGATCAAACCGTAAGAGATGCAGAAAAGAGAATAGTACAATTCAAATATGGAGAAGATGGAATAGATGTTTCAAAGAGTGACGGTGGTACAATCAACGTTAAAAAAATCATAAAGCAAATAAGAGGAAAATAAAATGGCAAATATATTCGAAAAAAACAAAGAAAATTTACCAAGCGCAATCTTAGATAATATAAAGAAAGAAAGCGAAGAACAAAAACTATCCCAATCAGAATTATCAAAATTAATAGATCAATCAATTGAAGAATATAGAGAAGCATTAATTAGCCCCGGAGAAGCAATTGGAATTATAACAGCAGAAAGCATTGGTGAACCAAGTACCCAAATGGCCCTGGATGTATTCCATCTTGCAGGAGTTGCAGAAGTACAAGTTACAAGAGGCCTGCCAAGACTTATAGAAATCTTTGATGCTAGGAAAGAAACAAGCACACCATCCATGACTATAGCAATAAAACCAGAATATACAAAAGACGAAAAAACAATAAAAAGAGTTGCTTCGCACATAAAAGAAATGACACTAAAAGAAATAACAGAAGAATTCGCAATCAACGCATTAAAGGGATGTATAGAAGTAACACTAGACAATTCAAAGATGAAATTATTTGGTTTTACAATTAAACAAGTAGCAGATACACTAAAAGAAAACTTAAAAACATTAAACATAAAAGAAACTAAAAAAGGTTTGATAATAGAACCCCCATCAGAAAATCAAAATATTATAGAATTATATAAAGTAAAAGTAAAAGTAAAAGATTCAAAAATAAGAGGAATAGAAGGGATTACACAAGTATTGCCAATTAAAAAATTAGGAAAATATATAATTTTATGTGCTGGTTCAAATTTAAAAGAAGTTCTTAATATGAAAGAAGTAGATGCAAAAAATACTACTACAAATAATATTTTCGAAATATCTAAAGTATTAGGTATAGAAGCTGCAAGGCAAGCAATAATAAATGAAGCCGTAGCTGTTCTAGAACATCAAGGATTAGATATTGATATAAGACATATGATGCTTTTAGCAGACATAATGACACACACAGGAGCAATTAAAGGGGTAACAAGAGGAGGAATTACAGGAGAAAAGCAAAGTGTTTTTGCAAGAGCAAGTTTTGAAACTCCAATCGATCAATTTATAAAAGCAAGTATGGAAGGAGAAAGAGACCATCTAAGAAGTGTTATTGAAAACGTTATTGTCAATCAACCAATCCCATTGGGTACAGGATTACCTGGTTTAGTAACAAAAATGAAAAAGAAAGGCGCAAAAAAATGACAATAAAAGAATTAAAAGCAGCAATAAAGGAAAATAAAGTAATCATGGGAACTGAAAGAACAATAAAAGACATTAAAAGGGGAAAGCCAAAAGAAGTCTTCATAGCAAAAAATTGTCAAGAAGATTTAAAAAAGCAGATCAAACACTATTGCAAGTTATCAAAGATAACATTGACAGAACTAGATGAAACAAATGAAGAACTAGGAACTTTATGTAAAAAACCTTTTTCTATAAATATGTGCTATTGTTAAAATGAAATATGATTTAGAAACAATTCAATTCATAAATCTTTTTGAGAAAAAAACTCAGACTAATGTTAAAGATTGCTTTTTTGAAAATGGATTATTAATTTTTATAGTAATGCCAGGTCAAGCAAGCAAAGCAGTTGGAAAACAAGGTATTAACGTTAAACAACTAGCAAGTTTAATAAATAAAAAAATAAAAATAGTAGAATTCAATGAAAATCCTATCAGATTCATAAAAAGTTATATAGCTCCAATTACAGCAGAAGATATAACAGCAGAAAATGATGTAATTTTTATAAAAGCAAGCTCAACTAAAGATAAAGGTATGTTAATTGGTAGAGATGCTAACAGATTAAATCATCTTAAAAAAATAACACAAAAATACTATCCAAATGTAAAAGACATCAAGATAGTTTAATTTATAACCAGATATTCAATAAATCAAACAAAAACTTTATAAACCGCCCTACTTCTCGAAATCATAGAAAATGGCTAAAAAAAGCAAAGGACTAAACGCTGGAAAGAAACTTCTGAAAAGGAGAAAACAATCCAGATGGCAAGATCAATATTATATTAGAAAAAAATTAGGTCTTAAAAAGAAATCAGATCCTCTTAAAGCTAGTCCTCAAGCTAAAGCAATAGTTTTAGAAAAAGTAGAAAAAGAAGCTAAACAACCAAATTCAGCACTGAGAAAGTGTGTAAAATGCCAATTAGTTAAAAATGCTAAGAAAGTTACAGCTTTCGTTCCAGGATATAACGCTATTAAAATGATTGATGAACACGATGAAGTAATTATAGAATGTATCGGTGGATCAAAAGGAAGATCAAAAGGAGATATTCCTTCCATTAGATGGCAAGTTATAAAAGTTAATGATCAAAGTCTTAATGCTTTAATAAGAGGTAAGATAGAGAAGGGTAGAAGATGATAAAATTATTCGACAAATGGGATATTTCAGGTATAAAAGTAAAAGAAATAGCTCTAGAACCCTACATAAATCTTACACCAGTTTTAGTTCCAAGAACTGCAGGTAGAGCAGCTCAAGGTCAGAGAATCTGGATACAGAAAAATAACATTGTTGAAAGATTAATAAATAAATTAATGGTTCCAGGTCATAAAGGTAAGAAACATAAAATAAGTTCTGGACATTGCTCAGGAAAAGCTTCAACAACATATAAAATAGCAAAAGAAGCTTTGGAAATCATAGAAAAAGAAACTAAACAAAACCCAGTAGAAGTTTTCGTAAGAGCTATAGAAAACGCAGCTCCTAGAGAAGAAGTTGCAAGTATTGAATATGGTGGAGCAAGATATTCAAAAGCAGTTGAAGTAGCTCCTCAAAGAAGAGTAGACATAACTTTAAAATTAATGGTTCAAGGTGCATATCAAAAAGCATTTAATTCTAAGAAAAAAATGGCAAGAGCTTTAGCAGAAGAAATTTTAGCTGCATATAAATTAGATCAACAGGGTAGTGCTGCATTAGGTAAGAAATTAGAACTTGAAAGACAAGCAGACTCAAGTAGATAAAATTAATTTTTTTCTAAGAACTTATCAATATAATACATTATTTTTTCTTTCATTTTAGAATTTACTGAGATTTCTTCTCCATAATGTGTTGGTTTACTAAACAATATATTTTCTTTTTTTAATTCTTCAGCCATCGTTTTAACTCTTTTTCTAATATCTAAAGGAAATCCCTTTGGTAGATTATCTATAGATGTATGTCTATGTTTAAATTTTCCTAAACGAGTTAATTTATGTAAAACTTGCCTTTTATTTCTTCATCTGTCCACATAAACAGACTTTGAATAAGTTTTATATACTTTTTTAAACTATAAAGTATACTATGGAAAAATCATTATTGATAAAATTCTTAGGAGAAAACCCACTATTTGAAATTATAGATTTTTTAATAGAAAATAAGGGTATGGATGTAACTAAAAAAGATATTATTGAAGGAGCAAGTATTTCAAGAGCATCTTTATTTAAGTATTGGAATCAAATTGAAGAACAAGAAATAGTAAAGATTACAAGACAATTTGGAAAAACAAAACTTTATACTTTGAATTCAGGAAACCCAATAGTTAAAAAATTACTTGAGTTGGAAAGTATTTTAATAGAAAAGGCTTTAAATAAGCATAAATTAGTTGAAGTTACAACTTAAAACAATATAAAAAATTAGAACTTGAAAGACAAGCAGACTCAACCAAGTAAGAATATATCAAAAATTATTTATTACAGAAAATTCTAAACAATAACTTATTTAAACCAATAGACTAAAATAAATTTATGAATAAAAGAGGAATTTCGCCACTGATTGCGACTGTCCTAATTATTGGTTTCACAATAGTATTAGCAGTTTTAGTAATTGTATGGTTATCTGGAGTATTTGAAGGAGAACTAGATAAATCACAATGTGGAATTAAAGGACAAGATTTTTGTGCAAGCCTTAGTGGTATCGGCGGACTATTAGACGTGACAGCAACACAAGCAGGTACTGATGCTGCTGTTGATATAACAGCTGTTTGGGCAGGAGACATAGCAGAAGCTCCAGATCTAAGAATATCTGTAATGGATAACACAGGAAATGTTGTTACAATAGTAAATATCGGTCCAGACACTACTGATGATGCAAATTATAATGCAAATGGAATAGCTACATACCAAATACCAACATTCACTGGAACAGCAGAAAATGCAAAAGTAAGAGCATTACATACCCCAGATGTTTCAGGCGTTGTATGTGAAGAAATGATGTGTACACCAATCACAGAATCTGTAAAGCAAGGAGAAGTAGTAACTCCACCTCCAGGAGTTCCCCCAACCATAATTCACACAGCAATAACAGAAACAATGGAAGGCACAACAGATTTAACAATTACAGCAGAAATTACAGATGATGGAACGGTTTCATCAGCTACACTTTATTATGGAGACAGATCAGGAGATCCAACTTCTCAAATTCCTATGATTCCTGTAGTAGGAGAAGAAGATGATTGGCAAACACAAACCCCAATACCCTCGGGAGAAGTATCCTATGAATATGGTCTACAATATTATATATACGCTGAAGATGATGAAGAAAATGGAGCCAGAACAGAGGGTACATATCAAGTTAATGTTATGACAGAAGCTCAAATAACACCAATTATAGATAAAGACGTATATTGGTATACTGGTAATAATTATGGTATTACTGACGATCCTTTAAGATTGCGTTTTGGATTTAGACTTAGTGGAAGTTTAGACTTCATATATAGATCCTTCATAGACTTTGATACATCGGGAATCCCAGAAGAAAATGAGATCAATAATATAAAACTTAAGATTTATTCACTTGAATATCATCATTTAGATCAAGGTTTATTTATCATAAGATTCTCGGACGATACAAAAGGAAATGATTACACTTCAAATCAACTACTTTATGAAGATATTGGTAACGGAGATGATTATTATGTAAATAACCCCCCATTTTATTTTCAAAGCACAATGGACTATCCTGAAATAGATTTAGGAGGATCAGCAGTTAATGATATTGATACATTACATCCTTCTTGGTTTAGTGTTGGTCTATTAGCATATGATGAGAGCACTATTGAAGATAATTACGGGGCTATTGCACCAATGGGGTCAGCATACCCTCCAACTTTAATAGTAAATCACTATAAATTATTCTCTTAAATATATCCATAACCCAAAACTAAAAGTATCACACTAATTCCCAAAGCAACAAAATAAATAGCTTTATTCCATCTCAAAACTTTCGCACCATCAAAATTCCATACAGGTATTAAATTAAAAGCAGCTATTAAACTATTAATAAAAAATCCAATTGTAGTAAATATATTAACAAACCCAATTAAGATAGCACCAAAAAATCCTAAAGCTAAAACAATATTCACAATAGGACCAGCAATACTTATTTTTCCATTTCTTTCAGTATCAACCCAACCTCTAATCATCACAGCTCCAGGTGCAGCAAATATAAAACCAAAAAAACTCATAGCAATAGCTAATAATAACATTTTATTAGAAGCCCTAAACTCAGCATAGCAACGATATTTTTGAGCAACATATTTATGGGCTATTTCATGCAATAAAAATCCAATTCCCACTGTAAAAGCAGAAACCAAAAGCATAATCAAAAACCCAGAAGACATAAAATTACCATTACTTAATAAGATACCAAAAGCTAAAGAAATCGCTATCCAAGCTCTAAATAAATGCTTTTTTTCTATATCACTAAATTTCATATTTATTCAAAACTCTGAAGCACTTATAAAACTTATTAATTTAAAAAAATTCTAATACTTTCCCTGAAAAGAGATAATCATCAACAAAACCCATTTGATTTATAATCATAGTAGTCATGTTAGATGAATTTACTATATCAATTAATTTTCGCCTGTCATCTTCTCTCGCATTATCAAATCTTATTTTTCTAAAAAACTTGATCATACCATGTGCAGAATCACAAAGTTCAATTATTAGATTGGATTCGGGAATGTATCCTTTAATATATTCCAGCAGCTTTCCTGCTTCAATTTCGTTTTTCACAAGCCTAAATGAACCGTATTCGAGAGGTACCCATTCAGCACCTTCAGCAGCACGATCTACGCTTTCAATTACACGTTGCATAGCTAAATTATATCTCCTTCTTGAATATTCATGAATTTTATCTTTATTTAATATGCCTTCTCCGACACAACCACCACTACAAAGTCCAAAATATAATTTTAATTCAGCATATCTTTCCAACATTTTACAAAAAGCAGTTTAGTTTCATTTATAAAATTTCTTAATATAATTTAAATACTATCTTTTCCTGATATTCTAGTTCTTGTGGGATTTCATATGACATTTTAGGGACCTCCACTAGATTTTAAAAAAAGTAAGTTTTAAAAATAAACTAATAAATTGGTTAATATGCATAAACTTACAAGGGGAAAAAGAATTCTATGTGTTTGCGCAGTGGGAACAAACAGAAGTAGATATCTCGCTAGTTACTTAAAAAAGAAAGGATATTCAACTAAATTCGGTGGTGTTGATTATAGAGAAGAAGGATATTATAATCCATTAAAACAAGAGGATGTAGATTGGGCTAACACAATAATTATTACTAGAAAGAGATTGAAACCAATATTTGATAAAAAATTCAAATTTAAGAACAAAAGAGTAATTGTTTTGGATGTTACTGATTCAAAGAGGTTGATACCTGAGAAACTTGCTCATTTGAGAGATCTAGATTTTGAAACATTTCAAAAAAAGTGGACAAGACCCCAATTAAGGAAGGCTATTAAAAAGTACTTGCAAAATACTAAGGGATATTTTATAATTTTAAGAGGTCCACTTGGAATTGGAAAAACTACAGTGGCAAAAGAGTTAGTAAAGATTTTAAAAGCTGGATATGTTTCAATAGATAAGGTTCTTGAAAAATACAAATTGGATAGGGTTAAAGGTAGCAAGGGAATACCATTAAAAAATTTTATTAAAGGAGATAAAATAGTTATCCAGAAAGTAAAAAATAAATTAAAAAGGAGTAAGATAATAATAATTGATGGCTGCTTTTATCATAAAGAGCAAATTAAAAATTTAATTGAAAATCTACCATTCCCTTATTATGTGTTTACTCTCAAAGCGTCCTTAAAAACTTGTATAGAAAGAGATAGGGAAAGGAAAGAAGCATATGGTATAGATGCAACTAATGCTGTCTATAAGATGGTATCAAAGTTTGACTATGGAGAAGTAATAGATACAGAAAATAAAAATGTTAATAAAACCGTAAATAAGATTCTTTCTTATTTGCCTAATGACCTATAAAAGATGAAACTTAAAACAAATCAAATCAAAATAATTTGTAATAAACTTAAATGTGACTTAATTAGCGGGCGTTTGCTGGCTCGCGGAAGCCATAATGAAAGTTATTTAATTAAAACGAAAAAGAAGAATTACATACTTAAAGTAGAGAATAATCCAGGTTACGTTAAGAGAGAATACAAGATGCTTGCTGGTTTAAAAGAAGGTCTTGCTCCAAAAGTTTATTTCTTTGATTCTTCTAGGAAGATAATACCAAAGCCATATCTAATTGAAGAATTTTTAAAAGGAAAAAATCCACCAAAGAAAGCAAATAAAGGTTTTATAATTCAAATGGCGAAATGGTATAAAAAGCTTCATTCAATCAAATCCTTAAAAATACCCAATGATGAGAAGAAAAGAATATATTCATTATTCTACTGGTTTGAATCAAATTATAAAAAATTTGAAAAAAATAAAACCATGTTGGATAAAAAATTAGGCAAAGAAATATCTGATAAATTTAAACGAGCTTTGGAAATTTGTAAACAAAATGATAAAATATTTTCAAACATAATTAATTTCTCATTAAATCACAATGATCCCTCTAAAGAAAATGTATTTATTAATAAAAAAAAGATTAGACTGATAGATTGGGAATTTTCTGGATTTGGAATTCCAGAAAGAGATATTCTCACTTTTTTTAGGCAATATAAACTAAATAAGAATCAGAAGAATCTATTCCTTAAATCCTACAAATATCCAACCAAGAGCATTAAAAAGCTTAATGTGTTATTCTTAATACTATTAGCTTCAGATATTAATTATCTGATAAACCGCTTAAATTCTGTAAAAGAAGGAAAAATTAGTTCTAAACAGCAAAACACAAATGAAAGTTCCCTAAATAAAAGGATTTTGGAGATTTTTTGTATGTTTAAGATAGCTTTAAAAGAAATTGATTAGTGTTATCAATAATCTTCGGAACTATTATCCAATTTTCTTATAATGCAAGTTTCCCCCTTTACATTACGCATTTAAATACAAAAAAATAAGCAAAAACTTTATAAACAATTCCAATTCTCAAATTCTGTAATGGCAGAAAAATCAGTAGAACAAATAAAAAAAGTAATGAATAACCCAAGCCATATAAGAAACATCGCTATCGCAGCCCATATCGATTTTTTTTGAGATAAATTCTCAAAAGACGAGTGCATGGGAAATGCATAGCACCAGATTCAAGGCTCATTCTAAGAGATGGAACTATGTTAACTGCTAAAAAATTATTTAACTTAGCAGAGAAAAAAGGAACAAAATTTGAAGAAACGAAAGACCATATAATTTATGATACTAACTCATTAAATTTAGAAGCATTTTCCCTAAACAAAACTAATGGAAAATTAGAAAAAAAACCAATACAACTAGCCTGGAAATTAAAAGGTGGGGACTTAATAAATATTAAATTAAGAAACAATTTCAACATTTCCACAACACCAGAACACAAATATTTAGTCTTAGAAAATTTAGAGTTTACAGAAAAAGAAGCTAAAGATATAAAATTAGGAGATAGAATAATCTGCCCAAGAAAGCTTGAAACTAATTCAAATATTAACATAAAACGCACAATTCTACTAAAATTAGCTGAAAAAAGATTTTACGTTAAAGTAAACAAAATCTTAGGAGAAAAAATAAAAAAATTCGTTCTGAAAGAAAAAGAAACAATAAAAAAAATAAACAAAGAAATAAAGTATAAATCATTTTATCATGGTTCATGGCAAAATAGATATTTATTAAAAGACTTAATAGAAATTTCAAGTTTAATAAATATAAACTTGGAGTATTTGTATAACAATATAGAAACAATAATTTATAGAAGCGGAGCTCAAAGAGGAAAAAGCTCGCTGCCAACAAAATTACCACAAAACTTTCAAAACTTTTATTATCTAGCAGGATTGTTTGTAGGAGATGGACATCATAAAAAATTCATAGTCGGAAAAAATGAGTTAAAATCTAAATTTGTAGAAATTTGCAATGAATTAGGAATAAATGTAACATATAGAAATTATGAATACAGAACAGAAGAAATAGTAACAAACGCTACCTTATTAGAAATATTAAACTCATTATTTGATTATCCAAAAGTCAAAAAAAGCCATAATGTAAAAATATCAGAATTTCTTCTACTATCTCCAAAAAAATATTCTTCAAAATTCTTAAGAGGATACTTCGATACTGATGGATGTGTAGAAAAAAGCAGAAGAGCAGTAACAATATCGTCTGCCAGTGATAAAATGATAGCAGATTTAAGTATGTTTTTATTAAGATTCGGTTGCATACCAATCATAGAAAAAGACAACACAATAACAATTAGTGGACAATCCATGATAAATTTTATAGCAGAAATAGGATTTGAAATTAAAGCAAAAATAGCCAAAGCAAACTCCATAAAACAAACAATAATCGGAAGCATGGTTTCAGATGTTATACCAGTAACACATAGTAACGGAATGATTTCACTACAAAAAAACTTCACCAATTCAGAAAAATTAATTAATTTTTGTGAAAAAAATGATATCAGCATAGAAAATATAAGTAAAATATTAAGTAAAGATATCTCATACATAGAAGTAAAAGCTATAGAAACAAAAAATGAAGAATTTGTATATGACTTCACAGTAAAAGACAACCATAACTTTGCTGCAGAAGGTATGATTATTCATAATACCACATTTTCAGACAATCTTTTAGCAGGTGCAGGCATGATTTCTAAAGAACTAGCAGGTAAACAATTAGCCTTAGATTTTCACGAAGATGAGGCAACAAGAGGTATTACAATAGATTCAGCTAGCGTATCTATGCTTCACACAGTAAAGGGAGAAGATTACTTAATCAATTTAATAGACACACCAGGTCACGTAGATTTTGGTGGAGATGTTACTAGGGCTATGAGAGCAGTTGACGGTGCAATTGTATTAGTAGATGCAGTTGAAGGAATAATGCCTCAAACAGAAACAGTTCTAAAACAAGCTCTAAGAGAAATGGTAAAACCAGTTCTTTTCATAAATAAAGTTGACCGTTTAATCAAAGAAGTTAAACTAACACCACAAGCAATGCAAGAAAGATTCATTAAAATTATATCAGACGCTAATGGGTTCATTGAAACTTTTGCACCAGACGAATTCAAAAAGAAATGGCAATCAAACGTACAAGACGGAAGCGTAGCTTTTGGTTCAGCATTTCATAATTGGGCATTAAGTTTCCCATACATGCAAGAAAAAGGAATAAGCTTCAAAGATATTATAGATGCTTATGAAAAAGAAGATTGGAAAATTTTAGCAAAGAAAGCACCATTACATGAGGTTGTTTTGGGTATGATAATTAAACACCACGTAAATCCAATCACAGCACAAGCATACAGAATTCCAAAAATATGGAAAGGAGATTTAGATACAGAAATAGGAAAATCTTTATTAAATTGTGATCCAAAAGGACCTGTAGCATTTATAGTAACAAAAATAGTAATAGATAAACATGCAGGAGAAGTATCTGCAGGAAGATTATTCTCAGGAACATTAAAACAAGGTGATGAAGTTTGGCTTAACATGGGTAAAAAGAAAGTTAGGTTACAACAGGTATCAATTTACAAAGGCGCACAAAGAACTGCTTTTAATGAAATTCCAGCAGGAAACATAGCAGGTTTAGTAGGATTAAAAGATACATTCGCAGGTGAAACTATATCTTCAGAACCAATGGAACCTTTCGAAGCAATTAAACATATCTTTGAACCTGTAATCACAAAATCCATAGAAGCTAAAAAAGCATCAGACTTAGCAAAATTAATTGATGTTTTAAAACAAGTTGGAAAAGAAGATCCAAGTATCAAAATAGAAATCAATGAAGAAACTGGAGAAAATTTGATGCATGGTATGGGAGAATTACATTTAGAGATTATAGAAAACAGAATTAAATCTGAAAAAGGTTTAGATGTAACAACTTCAGAACCAATCGTTGTTTACAGAGAAACAGTTTCAAAAGTAAGTGCAGAAAAAGAAGGTAAAAGTCCAAATAAGCATAATAAATTCTATATGGTTGTAGAACCTCTAGAAGATAGTGTGTATGATGCAATAAAAGCAGGAGATTTACCAGAAGGTAGAATAAAGAAAAAAGATACAGAAACTATTCAAAAATTAGTGAAATTAGGATATGATGCCAAAGAAGCTAAAAATGTAAGACAAATTTACAAAGGAAACATGCTAATTGACAACACAAGAGGTATTGTTCATATCGGAGAAGTTATAGAAATGATTATGGATGCTTATCAACAAGTTATAGACGCAGGTCCTATTTGTAGAGAACCTTGTGGAAAACTAAAAGTAAGAATTATGGATATGAGACTACACGAAGATGCAATTCATAGAGGTCCAGCACAAGTTTATCCTGCTATCAGAGAATCAATAAAAGAAGCAATGGCAGATGCTAAATCTCACTTACTAGAACCTATTCAAATTGTACAAATAGAAAGTCCAGCAGAATATTTAGGAGAACTATCAGCATTAGTTCAAAATAAAAGAGGACAACTATTAAATGTAGATCAAGAAGGTGAACACATTACTGTAAAAGCAAAATTACCAGTAGCAGAAATGTTCGGCCTAGCATCAGATTTAAGATCAACAACATCCGGAAGAGGAGTATACTTCATAGTAGATCAAATGTATGAGAAATTACCAGAAACTCTACAAGAAAAAATCAGAAAACAAATAAGATCAAGAAAAGGTTTAAGTGAAAACGCTTAATTTTCTTCTTTTTCTTCAGCAACTTTATTTTCTAAACCATTAGTTTTTTTATTATTCCAATGATTTGGTAAATTTGTAAATATATTACTATGGTCATCTTTATAATTCTTTAATGTAGCAAATGCACCAACACCAGCAATAGCTCCAAAAATCTCTGGTAAAAGAAGATTATATGCCTTATTTAACACAGGAATATTCCTTAATCCAGGCATTTGACTAAGAATCGCTAAACCAGCCCTAACACCAAGTATTATACCATCAAGCTCCAAAGCTTCATTTAAATTAGGATCAGCCCCCACAACAGCTCTTAAAAGCAAACTACTACCATAACCAGGCACAAATGCCCCAAAAAGAGTCATTGAACTATAACCTAAAACAGCCAATCCTTGTTTCACATATTTCATTTTAACTCGACTATGAGAATATACAAAATCTTATAAAGCATTCTAAAACACAAACAAAACATTTATAAACCCCCTAATTGTTCAAAATCTGTTATAATCAAGAGGAGGATTACAAATGGCTAAAGAAAAACCACACATAAATATTGTATTTGTAGGTCACGTAGATCACGGTAAGTCTACTACAGTAGGTAGACTAATGTATGACTCTGGAAATCTACCAGAACAGGAACTTAGAAAATTAAAAGAGAAAGCTCAAGAGTTAGGAAAAGCAGGTTTCGAATTTGCTTTTGTTATGGATAACTTAAAAGAAGAAAGAGAAAGAGGAGTTACAATTGACTTATCTCACAAAAAATTCAATACTCAAAAATTTGAATACACAATTATAGATGCTCCTGGACACAGAGACTTTGTTAAGAACATGATTACTGGAGCAAGTCAAGCAGACGTAGCTTTCTTAGTTATTGCAGCTGGTGAGGGTATTATGGCCCAAACTAAAGAACACTTAATTCTTTGTAAAACAATGGGAATTAATCAAATCGCTATTGCAGTTAATAAGATGGATACTGTTAATTATGCTGAAGATAAATTTAACGCTGTTAAAGTAGAAATCTCAAAGTTTTTAACACCTATGGGATATAATCCTGCTGAAACACCTTTCTTAGCAATTAGTGCTCTTAAAGGAGATAACATTGCTAAAAAATCTGAAAATATGTCTTGGTATAAAGGTCCAACAATACTTGAACAATTAGATTTATTCAAAGAACCTGAAAAACCAACAAATTTACCATTAAGACTACCTATTCAAGATGTTTATAACATCCCAGGTATTGGAACAGTACCAGTAGGAAAAGTAGAAACAGGTGTAATGAAAGTAGGACAAAAAGTAATTGTTATTCCTGCAAGAGAAGGTAAAGGTGTTACAGGCGAAGTTAAGACTATAGAAATGCATCATGAACAAATGCAAGAAGCTATACCTGGAGACAACGTTGGTTTCAGTGTAAGAGGAATTGGTAAGAAAGACATTGCAAGAGGAGATGTTCTTGGAGATGTTAACAATCCACCTACACTAGTAAGTGAATTTACAGCACAGATATTTCTCATGGACCATCCAAGTGTTATGACAGTAGGATACACACCAGTATTTCACATACACACAGCACAGGTAGCATGTCAAATAACTAAGTTAATAAAAAAGATTAACCCAGCAACAGGTGAAACAATAGAAGAAAATCCAGATATGTTAAAAAATGGAGAAGCAGCTATTGTTCAAGTTAAACCATCTAAACCTTTAGTAATTGAAAAGAAATCAGACATTCCACAAATGTCAAGATTTGCCATTAGGGATGCTGGATCAACAGTTGCAGCTGGAACCTGTATTGACTTAATAAAGAAGACACTTTAAATTTAATCTATTTCTTTTATTTTTTTATTTATTTTATCTCTGTATAAATATATTAATACACTTAATATAGACACAGCTAATATTAAAACAAAAACCTGTGTAAAATTATAATGTGAAACACCTGCTCCTATTAAAGTTGCTATTAATATGCTCGGAAATCTTCCCAAAATAAGTACAAATAAAAATGGACCTAATCTAATTCCAGATGCTCCAGCCAAAAAAACAATAATATCAGAAGGAGTTATAGGTATAGCAAATATAATAAATAAAAATAATAATTTCTTTCTTGCCGGAAAGTTCTCAAGCCTTTCAATATTTTCTTTCTTAAATATTTTAATAAGAAATGGTTTTCCAAATTTTTCTCCTATCTTAAATGCAATATATCCACCGATAATAGTTCCAATTATAGCATAAAGAGTTCCTTCCCAAAATCCAAATATAAAACCAGCTGCAGTCACAAAAGGCGCACCAGGTATAGGAGCCAATAATATCTGTGCAATAATCATAAAAACCATAGCTATTCCAGCAAAATCTCCAAATCCTAAAATATGCTCTTTAACAGCATTTAAATTTTGAATAAAAGTTAAGATATTTTCTCTAAAAATAAAACTAAGAAAAACTAAAATTAATAAAATAAAAACAACAATAAATGATTTAGTATATTTTTTCATTATTCTTTAAATTTAAAAATAAAAGATTATAAACATATCTGTTTAATTTGGAACCCTTATTCTATAACCTGCTGAAATTCTATTATAATTCTTAATATCTAGATTGACTATTTTAAGTTCATCTACTGGTACATTATGTTTTATACTCACATCATTAAATGTTTCTTTATTTCCAAGACTATATGGTCTTGTATTCTCAATTTTCTTAGAGAATAATTCTCTTTGTTCATATCCTAATTGATTAGTTTCTATTAATTTCATTAATGCACCGGTCTTTGCAATATAATCTCTTAAATGAGAATATCTATTTAATAAAGAATTGCCACTAAGTTTAGTATAAACTCCATCATGATACGTTACAAGAACTTGCTCCATAGTTGGATTATTATTCCCTCTTTCTTTATATTCTTCCTTTATTTCCATAATATGGTTTCTAAACATTTTTATACTTTCATTAGGCAAATATCTTGTATCAAAATCTCTTTCTATTACAGCTCCATTTCTTTTAGCAGTTTCAGCATTAAACTGATACAATCCCTTTGGACCTGTTGGAGATTTAGCTCTTGGATCGCCCATTGATTCAGCAATAGCCAAAGCATAAGCAAAAGAAGTGTCTATACCAGAAGAGTTTACATAATCCATATAACTTGATAATTTGCTTCTTGCTTCTGAATATGATTTATATTCAAAATTTTGATCTCCATTACTATTTCTCCTTAAAATCCTATCCGCTCTCCTATCAATAATTCCCTCAAGATCATCAGATAACTCAAATCCAATTCTTGGAGTTTCAACTTTTACATATTTAGCTTCGTTAGTTAATTCAACAGCTGTACTATCTTCAGCTAAACTATCTAAATTTTCTCTATTATTAAATGAAGATCCTGTAGAACTTGCAAGTATTAAAGCAAATACAACAGCAGAAGACAAGCTAGCTATACCATTTAATAGGCTTCTTCTATTTCTCCTTCTTATTAAGTCTCTTCTCATTTTAAATTGAAAACATTTTGTCCAGAACAGCATATTTATATAAATTTCGATGCTATAGTGTATTTTTTGCCCCTATTTTAAAAGATGTATTTTTTTATAACAACTTATTTATAAATCTTTCTATTTGTTATTACTAATTAGAAGTTATAGAAACTAAAAACAACTCTTTAAAGAACCAGCAGAGAGCAGCAGAAACCTTTATAAATAGCCTATTCACCACAACTATTTAAATGCAAAAAGCAAGAATAAATTTATCAAGTATAAATATAGGAAAACTAAATCAAATCTGCGAATCTATTAAAGATATCGCTGAAAAAACTAAAGTTGTATTAAAGGGTCCTATTCCTTTACCAACTAAAAAATTAAAACACACAGTAAGAAAATCTCCAGATGGAGAAGGTAAAGCTTCTTGGGAAAACTATGAATTAAGAATCCATAAAAGATTAATAGATTTAGGTGTAGATGACAGAGCTTTAAGACTAATTATGAGAGTTCCAATCCCAGAAGGTGTAGATATAGAAATTGAACTTTTAGAAGAATAAAATATAAAAGCTTAAAAAGAACAAATATCCTATAATATCATATCAAACTTAAAAAGGAGGCAAAAATGGGAAGATTAAAAAGACCTGAAAAAGGAATTACAGGAGCAATAACACACCCAGTAAGAACTCTAAAAAAATTAACTACATATGCATTAATAGGATATGGTGTATATTGTTTTGGTGGAGGAGCAGTTTCTACCTTAACAAAACCAGAAGCAGACAGAAAATTTTCAACATATGTTGGAGAAGTAATTAAAAGAGCAGATGATCCAATTATTCTTTATGGAAATATTGCTAGAGAAGTAAGTGAATTTAGAGAAGGTTATAACAAGAGTATGGAAGAATCAGATTATAAAAAAATACATAAAGAAGTTATTGAAAATTTAGAAAAATTAAGAGATGCAACAAAAAATAAAAAACTTAAAGATACGTATCAAAGACAGATAGATGAAATCGAAAAAATTACACCTGAAGAAAGAGCAAAATTAATAAGAATGTTTGAAGCAATAGGTGAGGGGTTCGAAAGTGCAGGAAATAAAGGAAAAACTGAAGAGACTTCACAATAAAATAAAAAAGTCTTTCAAACCTTTCTTAAAATTTGGTTCAGCAATAAAATTAATTTATTTATATGGATCTGTAACTAAAAAATACAAACCAACTTCTGACATAGACATACTCATAGTTATAGATAACACAAAACAGCTAAAAGAATCCAAAATAAAAAACATAGAAAAAACAGCAGCTAAGATTACAAAAGATTTTAAAAAAATGGGAATGGATCTACACATTCAACCATTAAAGCCATTAAGCTTATGGTGGAAAATTTTAATCGATGGTGAACCCTGGATGATAACATCTATTAAAAATAGTATAGTAATCCAAGATAAAGATAATTTAATGAAAGAAATAAAACAATTCATTAAGAAAAAAACAGTTTATAGCAGAGAAGAAAGAGCAGAAAAGTTATTAGAAAGAGCAGAAAAATTTCATTCTGAAAACAGAGATTTATTATTAGACACAATTTCATTATTGTCCAACGCAGCCACAGAATCAGCACAGATCTTGTTATTATTCGATAATAAAATAATTTTCAATAAAGAAAAAATACTAGAATCACTAAAAAAGAAATATTCTAAAGAAATCAATTTAGGAACATATCAAGAAATAATAGATTTAGAAAAAAAAGCCAGAAAAGGAACGCTAACAGAATTTTCAGGAAAAAATTTATCTTATTACACAAACAAAGTTCAAAATTTCATAGAACAAATAGAAATTCTAACTTTAAAAATATCAGAGGAATATATTAAGAATGAAAAATAATATATTAAACATAAAAAAAGAATTAATCAAAAATATAAAAGAAATAAAATCCATATGGATTATTAATGAAGATATATACATTCTAATCCCTGATAGCATAAAAAAAGAAAAAAAAGAAATAATTCAAAAAATTAAAAAAATAACAAAAGATATTAAAATTAATGTTTTAGAAATTGATGAATTATTTAGGGAAATAACAGATTATAATAAAAAATTACTAATTGATATTAGAGATGGCGATCTATTATATGATAAGTTAGGATTTATTAAATCAATCAAAATAAATATCAGAGAAGGAAATATAGTGGGCACAAAAGAATCTCTTTTTAGAAAATTTGTAAATATTGAAAAAAATTTAAAAGAAATAGAGCAAATAAAACGCGAGATAATATCAAATTTATATACATCTGCAATAGAAGCCTCACAAGCCATGATGCTAGCTTCAGGACTTGATATAACAACACAAAAAAAAGTCCCAATTAGATTAAAAAAATTGTACAAAAGAGAGATAATTGATAAAGAGAGTTTAAATTTAATTAAAGAAATAATAAAAGCTTACAAAAACTTTGAATATATAAAATCAAAAATTCCAAGCCCGGAAATATTAGACAATTATATTAAAAAAATGGACAACTTTTTAATAAAAACAAGAAATGCAATATATAAATAAATTAATTAACTTCCCTTTTCTCAGGTTTAACATATTCCAATCCAAGAGCCTTAAAAACTCCCTCTTCAGTTTTGCCAGCTATTTTTTTACCTGTTTTTCTATTAAAAACCCCATATTCATTTAATTTTAAGCCTTTTCTAATCGCCTTTATTCTTAAAACAATATCATATTCTTTGCTCCCAGTAAAGTATTGTAAAGCAGCACCATAACTAGAATCATCAACAACTCTTAAATCAACATTTATTCCTTTTTTTAGTTTAACAGAAGATCTAGTAGAACCCTTAGACACAACACTTCCAACTTCAGACATATTAACAAATTTTTCAATAACCAATTCATGATTTTTAGCTGAAACTAATATATCTATATCTTTAACCATTTCTTTTTTTCTTCTAATAGAACCAGCTATTTCAACTCTGACAACACCTTTGATTTTTTTTAATTTATTTTTAATTTTATTAGCAATAGGCAATAATTCACTTCTAGGATATTTTTTCATATTAAACTTTTAGAAATACTAATTAAAAAAGTTTTCCTTGTATATATTTTGGAATATTATCAAATTTTTTTCTATCTCTAATATAATCCGCTTCATTATACTCAGTAGAAGCTAACGTAAATAATAAACAATCATCAGAATAGTTATACATTTTATGCCATATCATCGGTTTAACAATCAAAATATTGTCTCCCCTTAAACTTACTTCAACTTTTTCATATCCATTATTTAATTCTATATCGCAGCTTCCTCTAGCACAAAATAATGCCTGAATTGGTTCTTCAGGATGAACATGATCTCCTCTCTTTATTAAAAGGCTTGTAGCGCCAGCCCAAAAAATTCTCTCAATTTTAAAAGGCAAATCAGAATTCTGAATAACAGACAAATCACCTCTTTGATCCTTAACTTGTTTAATTTTCAATAATTTATATTCTAACATCTGCAAAAGAAAGCATCAAAGAATCATTTATATAAGCTCCTATTTCACAGTTATTCTGATAATAAAAACTCATTTAAATCTTTTTTGACCTTTTTCCCAAAATCTGTTAAATTCCCTTTTCCATCAAGTATATCGAATTTATTCAATTGTCCTATCAACCAATTGGAAGTTTTCTTATTTTTACCCAATAGGTATCTTGCACAACCTGTATTTCCTAGCCTCTCTTTCAAAATCCTTCTTCTTTTTGGATAATATTTGAATATTTTATCTTTCAAAATTGAGATATTTTTTATTAATTCTAATGACCAAAATCTTATATACCCTTTATTTAAACCCTCCATATAAACTTTATAATTAAATCCTGTTATCTTTACGATTTCTTCTAATATTTTTAATTCTTTAGCATTAGAGGTAATGATAATATGCCCATGCGATTTAGAACTTACTGAACCATCCCCTTCCAAAACACCAAATATAAAATCCATTGCTAAACTTTTATCATTATTTACTTTAATTTCTTTCAATAATCGATTTAATAATTTATTATAATAAATTTGAACTAATTGTTTATGTTCTTTTAAAATTAAAGATCCAAAAGGATTTATTGCTGGAGAAGATCCTTTATCTGAAAAATTAAGTCTAACTCTCTTTTGTTCTATATGAAAAGGTGTATTTTTCTCCCATGCATTAATCAAATAGTTTTTAATAGATTTCTCATCTCTATACTCAATTTCAGTAAAAGAGATACTTGGAATTATTTTAGAATTAAACACCAAAGAAGTATGCATTTTTAAATAATAATTGGCTTGTTCAAATGTTGAAGCACAAATCCCCCAATCATTTCCCCTTTTAGTCCCATCTGCAAAATAACAACCTAAATAATTAGCGAAATCTTTCAACATAATATCCAATTTTATAATTATAGGCATCCTATTTCCTAAAAAAATTATTCCATATTCATCATCTACTTTTGCAAAATTAAAATCACCAAACATTGCATTATTTTCATTTGAAGTTCTATTTAATTTTCTAATTATTTTAAATATGCCCTTTTTTCTTGATTTCTTTGAATCAAAAACACAAGTATATTCTTCTCTCCTTTTTCTTTTTGAACTATTTATTTTACAAAATTTAGTTATGTTATTTCCATCTATAATTGACTTAATCTCTACAATATCCCCTGCTTCAAACAAGTACCTCGATGCAATATAATCAGGAATATACAACCTACCATCCGAACTTATTGTTGTATAAAACCCATCAACTTTTTTTATTTTGATATTAATCTTTTTACCCAATAAACTACCATCTTTCATAATTCTACAAGGAACATAAAATCCCAAAGTACCATAGAACTTAACTTTGGAAAAAAAGCTAATTTTAGAATTTAAAATTAGTTCAACACAATCGTTTAAGGAGAAAGCATCTCTACTTCCCAATGGAATAGAAATAAAACCCACCCCCTTATTATTTCCCTTTTTCAAAATAGCTTGAAATTCCATATTTTATCTTAAATAATTAAATATTTAAAGATTTGTATAGTATAGAAAATAAAAAGATTCTGCGGTTACTCCACAGAAACACATTTCGCTAAATTTTTAGGATGATCAATTTCGCAACCTCTTAATTTTGCCATGTGATAAGCTAATAATTGTGTAGGAATAACAGAAAGTATAGGTGTTAAATATTCACTAGTACTAGGAATATAAATCACATCATCAACTCTTTTCATCAATTCATCATTTAAATCAGTAGTAATTGCTATTACTTTCCCACCACGACTTTTAATCTCCTCTATATTGTTTAAAACTTTCTTATACAATCTATCTAAGGGAGCAATAAAAATACTTGGCATATTTTCATCAATCAAGGCGATAGGTCCATGTTTCATCTCTGCAGCAGGATATCCTTCAGCATGAATATAACTAATCTCTTTTAACTTTAAAGCACCTTCCAAAGCTACAGGAAAATTATACCCCCTACCTAAATACAAAGCATTATTTGATTTATAATATTTATCAGCAACAGATTTAATCTTATCATTACTTCTCAAAACATCATCAATCAAAGAAGGCAACCTAACTAATTCATTAATAAGCTCTTTAGCTTTTTCATCTGAAATCTTCTCTCTAATTCTTCCAAAATACAAAGCCAACAAATATAATATAATACAATGAGATGTAAATGTTTTAGTAGAAGCCACACCTATTTCCTGACCAGCATATAAATATACCCCTCCATGAACCTTTCTAGCAATTGTAGAAGAAACAGTATTAACAATACCTAAAGTCTTAACTTCATATTTTTTAGCTTCATCAATAGCAGCTATAGTATCAGCAGTTTCTCCACTCTGAGATAATGCAATCAATAAATCCCCTTTCTTTAAAGCCGGATTTCTATATCTAAATTCAGATGCATACTCAACCTGACAAGGAATATCAACCAAATCCTCAAATAAATATTTACCATACAAACATGCATGCCATGAAGTTCCACACCCAGTTAAAATAATTCTTTTTATATCTTTTATTTCATTATCATCTAAATTCAAACCACTAAACTTGGCATTAATTTTATCCTTATCTATTCTCCAACTAAAAGCCTCACTAACAGTTCTTGGCTGCTCAAAAATTTCCTTAAGCATATAATGTTCAAAATTACCTTTACTTATCTCATCTAAATCCATTTTTAATTTAGTAACTTCTCTATTAATATGCAACTCAGACAAATTCTGTATACTATAATCATTCTTCTTAATTATTGCCACATCATTATCATGCAAATAAATTACATCTTTAGTATAAGGCAACACAGGAGCAACATCAGAAGCAACAATCATTTCATTATTTCCAATTCCAATTACTAAAGAACTACTTTTCTTAGCAATAAATAATCTATCTGGTATATCAGAATGTAACATCACAAAAGCATAAGCCCCTTCCAATAATTTTAAAGATTTAATAAACGCATCCTCAATATTATTATTTTTCATAAACTCCTCAACTAAATGAGCCATAACCTCAGTATCTGTTTCACTATCAAACTTATGCCCTTTTTCTTCTAATAGATTTCTAAGTTCCAAAACATTCTCTATTATTCCATTATGCACTATAGAAATTTTCTTACTGCAATCTGAAAGTGGGTGAGCATTGAAATCAGTAACAATACTTGAAGTAGCCCACCTTGTATGGCCAATCCCAATACAAGAGTCAGGCAAATTGCCAATATTATCTTCTAAAACTTGTATTCTTCCAACATTTTTCTTAGTATGAATTATATCATCTTTCAAAACAGAAATCCCACAAGAATCATAACCCCTATATTCTAATTTATTTAAACCACTAATAATAACATCTTTAGCTTCTTTTTCCCCAATATATCCAACTATTCCACACAATGTAATATACGCCAAAATACTGCTCTTATAAATTTAATGAAAGTAACATTTAGATTAAGTAAGCTTGCCATACACCACAAAATCATTTATAAAGTTAAAAATCAATGCATCAAACATGAATCTATCAGAAAGAGGAAAAAGGAATGTAAGAATAAGATGGAATAGAATACATCAAAAAGAGATTGATTATATAAGGAAAAATTTAGATAAAACTTTTAATTTTAAATCTAGGTTATGTGGTTACTTAGCAGGAGATGGCAATATTCTTACTGCTAATAGCAAAACATGTACTCATTATACAATTCGTTTTTTCCCAGATCATTATTCACTAATTAAACCATTTAAAGAAGCGTTTATCAAAACATATAATAAAAATCCAAAAGTGAAAAAATTAAAAAACTATTATTTTATAACTATTGATTCCAAACCAATAGTATATGATCTCTTGTCACTAGTTGAATTTGGTACTTCAAATTGGAGTATTCCAAATAAAATTTTAACCAATGATAAAAATAAAATAGAATGGTTAAGAGCATTTTTTGATGCTGAAGCACATATTCATGAAAAATATATTAGAATTCAATCAGTTAATGGAAAAGGATTAAAACAAGTAAAAGAATTATTAAACCAATTTTCTATTAATTCCAAAATTTATGAATACGTTCCAAAAAATAAAAAATGGAATAAGGTGTACATACTAAATATTTTAAGGAAAAAAGATAAAATAAATTATTTAAAATTAATAGGATTTAATCACACCATAAAGCTTAAAAAGTTAAATAAAAATCTTGATTTTGCCTTAAATAAAGCCGCGGTCGCGTAATCTGGTATCGCACAGATCCTTAAAAGAAATAAAATTTTTATGGAGTGTAAGCCTGGAAAGCCTGACCCTTTTGGGTGTCTGGGTTCAAATCCCAGTCGCGGCGCTCATACTATTAGGCAAACGCCACATAATTAAGAAAGTTTTAAATACTATTTTCAAGAAATATTTATATGGTTTTACCAAGAATAAATAAATTTGAAGATAAAAAGAAACTATATTCCTATATAATAAACAAATTTAGAAATTCTATGGTTATATTAGTTCACGGTTCTACTGCCAATAAAAAAATTAGAAACTATTCAGATTTTGATGTAGAAATTTATGGAAAAAATATTAAAAAACCATACTATGAAATTCTCTTTATTAAAGAAGCTCCAGTCTTGTTATCTGTTTATTTTTACAAATATAAATCAGGTAAAAAAACAATACCAAAAAAAGGAATAAAAGTTATCAAAGGGGATTTTAGTAATAATTTAGATGGTGGAATTACTCCAATATATGGTGAAGGAAAATATACAAGTAAAGAGAGGTTAAAAAGAGATTGTCAACTGGTAACTGATTTTATGTTTAAATATTTTAGGTCTAAGGATAAAACATATCTCAAATATGTACAAAAAAGAATTAAATAGGGTGGTAAGGGTAAGAAGTAATTAGCCCTTGCCTAATAATCCTGCTACCAAGTCGCGGCGCTTATAATTTTACAAAAAAGAATTAATTTATAAAAAAGAAAAAGTCCTACCATTATTAGGTAGGATTAATGAAATTATTTTTAATCTGTTCTTTTAATACATTCTATCTCTATAATACCATCATCATTTAATCCTTTAATGATATATTCTCTATAATGTTCTGTAAGAGATTCCATACTATGTTTTATATGTCTATTTGAAAGAGGAATTATCATTCCTCCTTTTTTATCTTTATCTAAAGGAAAATAAGGACGGATTCCATTTGACCAAGTTCCATAAAAACTTCCAAGATTAATAGCAGTATGATAAATAGGAGAATCTTCTCCTTCTTTAATAAGACTCCTAAATTCATTAGATGCTTTCCTTAATTTTTGTGCTTTTTCATGTGCTTTTTTATATGATTCATTAAATCTTGCAAAAGCCATATTTCCACACATACTTTCAACATTTTCTTCATCAGTAGATGTATATTTTATTTTACATTTTAATTGCCTATCATCATCCGGATTAAGAAAATTTATCTTTGAAGAATAATCATTATTTAAATAATCTTCAAGAAATTGTTCTTGAATCTCTCCCAATTCTTTAGTAGCATAAGCTAAAAAAACTATTTCTGCTGTTGCTTCTTGACAAATATGAATATTTCCATTATATCTTTCTCCTAATTTATGAATACTATCACAATCTCCAAGACCTTCTTCTCTTCCCCTTTCATAAGTACTTGCAACAAGGTGAGATTCTAAAACCAATCTTTCCAAATCTAATTCGGAAATTTTTCTTATAGTTTTAATAGCTAACTGTTTGATTGACTCTCCATGTTGAAGATTTATTCTTTCAGCTACATATTCTTTTTGAGCATCTACAATTTGACTTACAAAAGGATCTGTCTTTGCATCATAAATTTTTTGTATATATTGTTCTAATTAATCCATTTTATTCACCCTTCTTATCTATTTTTTTCCAATATTCTTTTGAACCTAAAATATAATTATTACCTTCTCCATCATCTATAATCGCACCATCAAGATTTGCTCCCTTAAAGTTTGTATTATAAAGACTTGCATCCTCAAGATTTGCATTTCTAAGGTTTGCATCAGTAAGGTTTGCATCAGTAAGGTTTGCTCTTTTAAGGGATGCACCTATAAGAGATGAACTTCTAAGGATTGCTTTTCTAAGAAATACATCATCAAGAATTACACCATCAAGAATTGCATCTTTAAGATTTGTATATTCAAGGTTTACATCTTTAAGATTTGCACCTAAAAAGCTTGCACCAGTAAAGTTTGCCCTCTCAAGATTTGCCCTCTCAAGGTTTGCCCTCTCAAGATTTGCATTTTTAAGATTTGCATCTCTAAGGTATGTTCTCTCAAGGTTTGCATCTCTAAGGTTTGCATACTTAAAATTTGTATTATAAAGACTTGCATCCTCAAGATTTGCCCCCTCAAGATTTGCTTCTCTAAGATTTGCATGATCAAGATTTGCCCCACCAAGATTTGCATGATTAAGATTTGCCCCACCAAGATTTGCTTCTCTAAGATTTGCATCTCTAAAATCTGCACGCCCAGCAATTGAATAACTAAGATTTGCATTTCTAAGATCTGCATTTCTAAGATCTGCCTCATAAAGATTTGAATGACTAAGATCTGTATTTTTAAGATCTGCACCCTCAAGATTTGAATGACCAAAATATGCTCTATAAATGTTTGCATTTTTAAGATCTGCACCCTCAAGATTTGAATAAGCAAAAGTTGAATGACTAAGATTTGAATGACTAAGATTTGAATTATTAAAATTTGTTCTTATAAATCTTGAATTTGAAATATCTAAATATCTAAGATCTTCACCGCTAAAGTCTGCTCCATCAAAGAATCCAGATTTTTTTATTTCATATCCTTTTACAATTTTTTCCATTTTTTATTTACCTCCTATTTTTATGACTTTCATCATACAAAAGTAGTGACTTTTCAACTATATAAATACTCTCTCCCCTTAAGTGCGTAGTAATAGTAAAATTTATATATCTTATTAACTAAATTAAAAAGATGAATACAGAAATACTAAGAAAAATTGGATTAACAGAAGGAGAAATACGAGTTTATGAAGCCTTAGCTATTTTAGGCAAATCCTCAACAGGTCCAATCATGGACAAATCAGGCATTTCTAGCTCAAAAGTATATTTAATATTAGAAAAATTAATACAAAAAGGATTAGTAAGTTTTGTAATAGAAAATAATGTAAAACACTTCCAAATTACTAATCCTAGAAATATAATAGAATATCTAGACAAACAGCAAAAAGAATTAGAAAATACAAAAAAAGAATCCGAATTATTTATCAAAGAGCTTACAAGTCTTTTAGGAAAATATGAAGAAGAATCTGCTCAAATTTACAAAGGTTTTGCAGGACTAAGAGTTGCTTTTGATAACTTATTAGAGAATATTGGAAAAGAAGGTGAGTTTCTTTTTTTCAGTCAATCAAAAGAAGAACTTGAAAATGAAAGAGTAGTCAATTTCTTCAAAAATGTACATCAAAAAAGATTAGAAAAAGGAATAACTTCAAGAGGAATTGTAGACACAAACTTAAAAAAATTATTTGAAAAAAAGCTTATAAAACAAAAGTTATATCAAATAAGATTTTCTGATCTTAATTTACCTACTGCAATAAGTATTGGCAAAAATATTATTCTATTAAATATATGGGGAGATAATCCTATTTGTTTTGAAATTATTTCTAAAAGAATTGCAGAAAAACACAAAGAATTCTTTAATAAACTCTGGAGCATATCTAAAAAATAATTAAAAGTATAGCCTTTTATTACAAAAACTATTTAAACAGGAAAAATTAAATTAAAGAAAAGGAGGTGTAAACTAAATGCCAAAAAAGAATAATATAAAACCAGCAATGTCAGAAACTAAATCAAAAAAGACAAGTAGTTGCACATGTCATGGAAACGGGTTTACCTTTATTTTGGGAATAATAATCTTAATATTAGGTATAACTTTATGGTTTCAGTGGTTAACTCTTGTACAAGTATTTGCAATAATATTTATTTTGATGGGTCTCAAAAAAATAATTTGGAAAAACAATTGCCACTAAAAATACTAGCAATTCGTTAATCTAAAATATTGTGTATTTATCCTATTAAGGAGTATTTTCCATAAAAACACTAGTTTTAAAAGCTTTTCCCTATTTCTTTAAATAGATAAAAATGAGAAGTTTAACAAAAAAAATCATAGGATGGACAACAGCTCTAGGAATAGCTCTAGGAGTCGGTTGGTTAGTAAAAGATTCAAATGATTATTATGATAAAATAGAAAGAAGTCCATATCCTTTTGCACAAAAAATAGAACAAACAGAAGTAAAACCTAATAAACCAAAAAAAGAATTATACACAATTCCAGCAGTCAAAGATTCTTCAAAAATTCCAACTATAAGAATGCCACTTAATACTCAACCTACTACTGAATTTGTTGAAATTGATTCACTTAAAACTTTTAACAGATATACTTCATCACCATTAGTATCAACAGAATGGCCTACATATTCTAATTTAGAACCTAAATTAAATCCATATCCAACAGAGATTACTTCAAGTGATAGCACCAGTATTACTGAAAACGATACTATAAATATCAAAATACCAACACCTAAGGAAATAGAAAATCCAGTAAATGATATAGAAGAATTATTAAAACAATATCCTGAATTAGCTTCTCAACAAATAGAAAAAGTAGAAAATACAAGAGAACCTGTTAGCTTTTTTCCTGAGCAAATACAGCAACCAAATTATGGAGATGTAGAAATAGCTATAAAACCTCTTCCTAAACCAATTATAAAAAGAATAGAAAAAAGCTTATCGCAAACTCTTTTAGATGGATTAAGAGAAACAGGTTTCATAGAAGTAATAGGTGATGATATTCGAGAAGTATTATATGGAAATGAAGAAGAAGATAGTAATAATATTGGTGCTGTTAAAGAACTTGCAAAATTAAACAACATACCTAATCCAAATGAAGTAAATGCTAATCAAGAAATAGAAATAGATTTCGCTCAAATTCTTCCAGAAAAATATTTAAAACAAAGACAGGAAACTACAACAATATCTTATTCCCAAAGAAGCGTAGCAAATGGGAGCACATTAAGTGAAATTATACTTGATTATTGTTTAGACCACAATATAGCACCAACTGTAAAAGACTTATACTCAAAAAAAGGCCTAGTTGAACTTATCGGTGAATTTAATGAAAAAGAAGGTAATATCGAAAATAGAGAGTGTCTTCATCCTGGCAAAACAGTTGAGATTGTTCCTGAAATTATAAAGCATTATTACGACTCAAAATTAAAAAATTTAGAAAGACAGCAGTATAAAAATCCTGATGAGGGGTATAAAGTTATAGGAAAACAAGCATATAAACAAGATTCAAATGGAAGATGGAGAAAAAAATCAGCAGGTGTTTCTGGAGTTCCAGGAATATATGTTTCTAATAAAGAAGTAGCAGAAGCAGGATTAGATTAAGGAATTCTCTCTTCTTGTTCATAAGGTTCTATATTTGTAAAAGTTTGAGGTTCTATTTGTTCTTCTAATTTAGGTTGAGAGGTGGATTGTTGTCTCTGTTGTCCCTGCATATCTTCTTGTCCTTGTTTAACCATTGCATCAACATCTACACCTAATTTTCTTAATTCTTCCATGTGCATCTGTATCAACTTATCCACATCATTAACCATATTCACCAAGGCAGTTCTCTCACCAGCTAATGTATTTATACAGCCTTTGTGAAATCCAATAAGTTCCTCATTTGCCATTTTACTTATATTTGGAGATCTGTTTAACTATAGCTTGACTAATAAAATCCTCTTCATTAGTATACAATCTAGTTTTTTCTATTACAGCTCTAACACTATCCATAAGTTGTTTTGGTAATTTAACACTCTCTGTCTCCATTTTAGAAACCTCCTAAATTTATATAAAATTAAATACTATATAAATATTACTTTCTTTTTCTCTTTCTTTTCTTTTTTCTTTTTTCTTTTCTTTTTCTCTTTCTTTTTCTCTTTCTTTTAATAAACCGATAAATCAAGAAAAACAGCAAAAGCAATATTAAAATTATAAAAACAATAAAACCATATTCAAGTTTAGATACTGGCATAGGATTTTCTTCACTACTAATTATTGTAAACCTATCACTTCCAAAAATCTCTTGTTCCTCATAATTTAAATAACATATAAAATCATAGTCTCCATCAGTTGCATTTAATGGTACATTAAGGGTTCTTAAAATACTTACTTGGGTTTCAACTGCTAAATATTCAGCATAATAGTCTAAAATACTATTCACAGAATCTTCAATATTACATTTTAAAAATACATCAACAGGTTTTAAATCTCCAAAGTTTATAAGCTGCACTTTAGCCATAACTTCCTGACCAGCTTCAACAATTTTTGTACTATCTTCTACTTCAACATTAACATCAAATAAAGCATTTAAATCTCCATTATCACCATCTTCATCGCCATTATCGTCTGCTCCACCCCCACCACTGCCTCCTGAATTACCATTTAAATCCCCATTAGGAGGTTCAACTGGTGGTTCTTCACTTTCAACATCAACAATTAAATTATAAGTTAAAGATGCACCAAAATTACCTTGAATATCATCACATCTAACATACCATTCATATTCACCATTATCCAAATTTAGATTAAATTCTCCAACATCCCAATTCACTTCACTCATATTCTCATCATCAACAAATATAGAACAAATATCTAATTCATATGCCCCTTGTACAACACTATAACTAAAAATAATATCATTACTATTTTCTTCTATATATTCATCTTCAGGACTAATCAAATTAATAACAGGAAGATTAGTTAGAACTTCTAATCTAATTTCATTACTTTCTATATATAATTCCCCATTAACTTCTGTAGCTCTAAAAATAATAGTCTCACTACCTGTCCATCCTTCAGGAGAACTAAAAGAAACAACACCATTATCAATATCTACTTGAATATTTAAATTCCCACTTACACTATAAATTAATTCATTATCCAAATCTTCAAAATAATCATTTAAATCAAAAGCATATTCTAACCCACCTTCAGACTCTGTCCATTGTTGATTCTCAATATTATTAATAAAAGAAGGAATATAATTTATTCCAATTACATAATTAAAACCTATACCATCGATAATTTCATCAGAATAACTATTATTCAAAGTATAGCCTTCTTTACTTACAATAAAATCATGTGAAGCACTTTCAAGAGCATAATATTCATCCACATTATTTATTGTTTTAGCAAAAACTGCATATGGTTCATCATAATTAATAATCTCACCATCTAAACTAAAGTCTGCATCATAAATATTAATTCCTCTGCTATCAACAACATCAAAGTTAACATACCAATAAATATCTAATCCGTTAACAATAGAAACACTAAAACTACTTTCATCAATTATAACATTAATAAAATCAGAATCCTTAATAGTACATTCTGAATTAGCTCCAGCATAAAAACGTATAGGATTATAAGATCTTATAGTAGCTCCATCAATATCTAAACCTCCTAAACTATTAATTTTTAAAAATAATTCATCTCCTTCCAAACCATTAAAAACTAATGCAGAATTTAAAATCTCTAAATTACCAATTTCAGAAACTTGAATATTATTCCTAATAGGCAAATAAGTATCTTCATTAATAATTTGATTATCTACTATTAACCAAATAGACCATTCATATTTAGGAGCATATTTTGGTTGTTCAACAACATAAACCAAAGTTAAGATTAACGCTAAAAACAAAAAAGCAATCCACACCTTTTTATTTTCCCAAATACTCTTTTTAATCATTAAAAAATAATTAAATCTCTGATTTTTATATATTTCTATATAAATAAACTACTAACAGATTCAGAAGTATGAATTCTCTTTATAGCTTTTGCTAATATTTCAGCTATAGAAATAATTTTTATTTTTTCTAATTTTTTATGTTCTGGTATTTTAATTGTATTAGATACAACTACTTCAGTTATATCAGAATCTTTTAAACGTTCTATTGCTGAACCTACAAATACTGGATGTGTACCACTCAGACAAATCTTTTTAGCTCCGTTATTCTTTAAAATCTCTTTAACATTGCATAAGGTTCCTGCTGTGCTAATAATATCATCAAATATTATTATATTTTTATCCTTAATATCTCCCAAAAGAGTGCATTTTTCTATTTTATCATGTCCATCCACATCATATGATCTCTGTTTAATAACAATAACTAATGGTAAATGTAGTTTCTTAGCTAATTCATTAGATAATTTAACACTTCCCTCATCAGGAGCAACTACGACATAATCAGATAAATCTCTCTCTTTAAAATAATCAATAAATAAAGGCAATGATTGGAGATTATCTAAAGGTATATCAAAAAAACCCTGAATTTGAGCAGCATGTAAATGAACAGTTAATACTCTATCAGCACCAGCACTTGTAATTAAATCAGCAACAAGCTTGGCAGATATCGGCTCTCTTGATGTTGCTTTTCTATCCTGTCTGCTATATCCATAATAAGGTAGAACAACTGTTATCCTTTCTGCTGAAGCTCTTTTTAAAGCATCCATTAATATTAACAATTCCATAAGATTTTCATTTACAGGCTCTGATGTTGGTTGGATAATAAAAACATCTTGTCCCCTCATATTTTCATTTATTCTTGCATAAGATTCACCATCAGAAAATCTTGTTAATATTCTATCTGAAAGAGGAACATCTAAAATTCTTGAGATTTCTTGAGCTAAAGGGATATTTGCATTACCAGAAATTAATTTAATATTATTCTGCATTATCAAAACTTGAAAACACAATAACTATTTAAAGTTTTATTCGCTATAATATACTATGAATGAATTTAAAGAAAAGGTCTACAAAATCTGCAAAAAAATACCTAAAGGCTATGTAAGCACTTATGGAGAGATAGCAAAAGCTCTTAATTCAAAAGCTTATAGGACAGTTGGCAACGCAATGAACAAAAATCCATATGCGCCAATAGTAGCTTGCCATCGCGTAGTAAACTCAAATGGAAACATTGGTGGTTTTGCATCAGGAACTAAAAATAAAATAAAACTGCTAAAAAAAGAAGGCATAAAAATAAAAGATAACAAAATTCAGGATTTTGATAAAGTGTTTTTTAGATTAAGGTAAAAAAGTAATTTATTTTAGAAGTCCATAATAAGGCATTCCATTTTCATCCGTTTGAATACCATATCCTTCTTGATAATACGTAGAATTGTTTGGTATTTTTTTACAAAGGATAAAACTTTTTCTAGTTTCAATTGTTCCTTTTAAATCCATATTTCCATTTCCATCTTTAACAATTATACTATTTAAACATTCAACAATCTCTATTAAACGATAACGGGGACTTTTTCTACCAGTTGTTCCATTAAAATCATCATAATCTCTTTCATTACCATCATTATTCCAAAAGCCAAACCCTGGATTTCTATTTTCTCTAGACATTTTTAAATTTACTTCAAAAATTATATAGTTTTCTCCTTTATAAATCTTTCTATTTGTAACTACTTATTAATAACACCAACCACAATAAAATACAAAATTTTGATAAAGTTTTTTACAAAATAAAAAAAAGAAAAATTAGTTAAATTATACCCCATTTTCAGACGCACTGGTTCCGCCAGTTTTCTGTACCCCGTAAGCACAACCGTAGTCACCATCAAGGCCAAAATATCCTTCGAAATAAAGCTTACTCTCACCGGCGCAGGTACAGTTACGCAAAATAGAAACAGAATATTCTGGAGAATATTCTGATTTTGATCCTTTTATAAGGTTTGTTCCACCTCCACCTGTTTGGGGCTTACATCCAAATTTAGAAACAACTTCCCCTATTTTCTCTGCTCCTTCTGGTCCAAAGCTTGCGACCATGAAACCATCTTTTGATAATGATTCTGGAGTGTGGTCTCCTAATTTGTAACTTTCTTTTGGAGCAAAACTAACTGATCTGTCTTCACTGAATCTTACTCCATCAACTTCTCTTCCGCTTCTTAGTCTTTCTTCTAATTCGTCTCTATCTAATGCCCAACTAATTCCTATTGCTTCTGGATCATGAGCAACATAAACCCCTTCATGAGTCCATAAATTTCTGTTAAATACCCAAAGCATATTATTATCAATAATATCTTGAACTCCTCTGAACTCTAGTTCTGAAGAATTATAAGCTCCATAAAGTAATGAAGCTGTTTGATATCCTGTTGGGATACTTAAACCCTTTTCCAAAATTTTTTTCCCAATAGTTCTATAATTATGGGGTCCAAATGACGGATAAACAAATACTAATTCTACATCTCTATGTACTATTTCTCTATGAGGCACTATTAGTTCAGCCATCCTTCCTTCAACTCTTGGTTTATTTTTCATTGTTATTCATCTCCTACCACTTTTTAGTCAGTGGCTTTGTTTTTATTACTATTAAATAGTAATCCAACTATAATAAACCATATTATAAGAATTTAGGACAAATAGAAATATTTATAAAGAATAGTTCTATATGTAATAATATGAAACTAGATAAACTTGACTATAAAATATTAGAAGAATTAGATTATAATGCTAGAATTCCCCAATCAGAACTAGCCAAAAAACTAAATTTGTCAAAACAAAACATCAGCTATAGAATTAATAAATTAATAAAAAACAAAATAATTCAAGCTTTTATAACAGGAATAAATATGCATAAATTAGGATATTTAACCTATAGAATATATCTAAGAATAAATATAAACAAATCCAAAGAAATAATAGATTATTTCAAAAATCTTAACAATACACTATGGGTAGTTTCATTGTCAGGAATGTGGGATTTAGAAGTTGTAATTTTAGCAAAAAATTATATAGAACTAAATAATATCGTAAAAAAATCAAAAGAAGATTTAGGAATTTATTTCACAAAAATAAACATTTCAACTTCAATTTTTAATTATCAATTCAAAAGAGATTATTTACTAAACAAAGAAAGAAAGTTGTTTATTCCTTTTTATTATGGATTTGAACCAAAAAAAGAAGATTTAGATGAATTAGATATTAAAATATTATACGAATTATCAAAAGATTGCAATAGAAGCAACCAAGAAATAGGAAAGAAATTAAAAACAACATATCATACCATAAAACAAAGAATAAATAAAATGGAAAAACTAAAAATAATAATACATCATAGAATATTCATAAATCTAGAAAAAATAAATAGAAAATTCTACAAAGCTACAATAACTTTAAATAATTCTACAAAAGAGAAAGAGAAAGAATTATATAATTTTTGCAGCAGTTTTAACTTTATAGTTTATTTAGTTGAAGTTTTAGGAGATTGGCAACTTGAAATAGAAGCAGAGGTAGAATCCCAGAATCAATTCAATGATTTTTTAATACAATTAAGAAAAAAGTTTCCAGATTTAATACAAGACTATCAAATCATACAAGCAACAAAAGAACACAAAATAGATTTTTTCCCAGGAAATATTAAATTAACTTAAACAACCCACTCAAATTCAACTCAAACCCAACAACAGGATTTTTCAAATCAAAACTACTCAAACATCTAGGATGAATTTCTCCAATATAAGCGACATCTTTACCTTTAACAGAAACTCTTCCAACTCTTCCATCAATAAATGATTTATGTTCAACAGCTCTAACTTTATAATCTAAATCCAAAGCTCTAAACAAACCATCTAAAATCTGTCTAGCATCAGTATAATTTCCAGGACACAATAAAATAGCTAATCTATCTTTTTCTTCATCATTAGAAAACACAGTACCAATCTCAAATATATTTTGTGGATACATATGATGTTTATTATTTCCCAAAACTTCCAATAAACTAGGAATCATCCAACCACGCAAAACATTATATTCTTTATTCAAAGCATTTTCAATTTCAACTAAATCTAAATTAATTCCCATTTTAGAAGTCTGATTCTCTTTATTAGTCAAATTATAAGTATTAGTCTCCAATAAACCATATCCAACTAAAATATTAGCAACTTTACTTTTAAATTTCTCAAATAAATCTTCAGCTGCAATTGTAGCAACATTCGGAATCTCAGCTTCAAAATTTTCATATCCATAAGCAATAGCTATATCCTCAACTAAATCAATCTCACTTAAAACATCAGCTCTATAAGCAGGAACTAATGCAAATCCATTTCCATAACCAATTCCCATCATACTTAATAATTCTTTAATTTTAACTTCATTCAAATCCAGACCTAAAATTTTATTAACATAATCTCTATTAACTTTCATTCTAACAGGTTTCAAATCAGGATAACTCTTTCCATCAACATTGACAGAATAAATCTTACCATTTCTATCAGCTAAACTACAAACAACAATATTCAAAGCTTGTTCAACAGCATTCAAATCCCATCCAGTTACATCAATAAACAAATTCTTAGTTTTCTTATGAACTCTTGTCTCTTGAGAATTAATTATTGGAGGCATAGACAATACTTGCTTCTTAGAATCAATCCAAATAGGATACTCTTCAAATTTCTCTAATAATTGTGCATATTCTTTTCCTTTAGGATGTTTATTCAAAATCTGATTTAAATTCATTCTATCAGAATATTCCAAAGGAGTAAACTTAAAACTAACAGGCTTAGTAGTAAAAGTAATAGGAAATTTAATTTTATCTAAATCATAAACTCCAATAGAAACCTTTTCTCTATTTCTTCCATGTGTCATATGTAATTTTTCTTGAACTTGCATCAAAGATTTTAAAATCTCATCATCTAATTTAACATTTTTAACAACTGTAGCAACAGCATAAGGTCTTACTTTAGAAACTTTTTTATCAATTTTAGCAACATAATTTCCTTTCAAAACTTTATAATCCTTCAATCCTTTTTTCACACCAATAAAACTTTTCAAAGCTCTTGAGAAACCTTCAACACTTAACATATCAGGCCTATTAGGAAAAACTTCAACTTCAACTTCCTTTCCAACTTTCTCTAAATCAGTTCCCAACATAGAAATTCTATCTTTTAATTTCTCATCAGACAGCTGTCTACCAATAAGCTTCAACAAGTCCTGTTTATCTATTACTATATTTGGCATTTTAAAACTAAGATTGTTTTTATTTATAAAGATTACTTTATAAGAGAAAAAAATAGCAATCCTAATGACTACTAATCATTTTTAAATATACTTAGATTCCTTATAAATTTTTAAATGCCTGTTCATCTCTACATCAGAAGTTTTTTCTGGAAACATAATCTCAAATTTTTTTACTATTTCTTTTCTAAGTTTATATGTATTAGCATGTTTCATATAAGCAAAAGAACCTTGTAAATTATCATAAATTTGGTTATAATCTATTCTATTACTTAAATGTAACAAATAAAGTTTATTCAGTTTATTATAGATATTTTTTCTATTAAACTTCTTTAATAATTTGTAATAATAAAAAACTCTAAAACCAACAAAATTGATTGGGTCATTTAAGGAAATTATTTTAGATTTGTCAGGATGTAGCTCTATTTTCAATTCTTTTTTAAGAAAATTATCAATGTCTTCTTTCCATCTTATTAATTGTTGTTTAGAAGAATGCAATATTACAAAATCATCAACATAACGAATATAGTATTTTGCTTTTAATTTATGCTTAACAAACTTGTCTAATTCGTTTAAATAAATATTTGCAAAAAATTGAGAAGTTAGATTACCCAATGGCATACCTTTGTTTTTATTAATCCGGTTCGCTTTCCCTTTATAATTGTCCAAAATCTTTTTGATAAGCCATATGGTTTTAGAACATTTAATTTTCTTCTTAATTATCTTCAATAAAATTTCTTGATCTATATCTTCAAAATAATGCTTTATATCTGCTTTTAAACAATAGCCTTTAACTTGGTTATTATTGTACCATCCATTAATTTTTCCATTCCTTGATACTTTTCTTTTAAACTGATCAAATCTTTCTAATGCTGCTATTGTTCCTTTGCCCTTTCTGTTGGCATAAGAATCAGAAATAAAAGTTCTATCAAAAATAGGTTCTATCACATTACATAAAGCATGATGAATTATTCTATCTCTAAAATCTGACTTGCTTATTTTTCTTGTTTTAGGATCTCTTATTATAAAATTTTTCAATGGTTTTGGTTTGTAAGAATGCAGCAATAATTCAGTTCTTAATTCCAAAATATTTTCTTCTAAGTTTTTTTCAAATTTCTTTACATCACTTTTATTTGATTTGCCTTTTTTTGATTTTCTAAAAGCTAAATATAAATTCTCTTCTGAATTAATCTTTGAATACTGATCACTATATGATTTCATGAATATACCTGGTAAAGGGTAATAAGCTATTCGACCATTCAAGTTAGAGTTGTCTAAGTTGTTCCAGTTGGAGTTAAGATTCAAGTTCCTGTTAAGGTTCAGCCTGGAAAGGCCACCACTTCATTATTCTCATGAGATACTAAATGTTGCAGTTGAATTTTATGTATCAACAGACTTGTAGCCTAGCCCTTAAGACCAGGAATTAGAATAGACAAGTATTAATTTTTAAAGTTTATGTTTTTTCTGGCACGGTGGCTTCGCCACTTAAAATTACTACCCGACCAATCAAGCCAGAGTCGTCTAAGTCGTTCCAGCCGGAGCTAAGATCCAAGCCCCCGTCAAGGTACAGCCCGGAAAGGCCGTCTTTTCTTGTGTACCAAACTCTAGAACCATTACGTTCATCTAAATCAACTGGCAAACCTTTTTCATCAACAGTGTCAAATTTATATTCATTCCACTTTCCAGCCAGTCTATCATCATGAAGTATTGTAAAATCTTTGTTTGGAACAGCTAACAAACCATATCCTTCTCCAGACTCATCCAATTTTAAATCAAAACCATACATTAAAGCAGGTTCTCTTTCCAATCTTGATAAATCAACGCCTTTTTGCTCTGCTAAAAATCTAACTAAAGGTTCGTTCTTTGGATATACTGAATCTGCAGTGCCTCTCAAAACCAAAGCTTGAGAATCAACATAATAACTTCCTTTTATCATTACAAGAACTTCAGGATTGATTAAATCAGCAGGAAGAGCAGTTCTTGGATTTCCTTGAACTCTTCCATTTTTTAATAATTGATTTACTAAAACACTATCAAAGAAATTTGATCCAACTATAACTCCTTTTTCTTGACTTAATTTTAAATTAGGATTTCCTTGATAAGTTACAGCTTTTTCTCTTTGATAAGCTTCATAAACATCAGCTCCAAATCTTCCTTCTAAGAAAGCTGGAGATTTTACTAAATTATCTGGAACATTTCCAGTAACAACGTATCTTGATAAATCTGCCATTTTATTGTCCTAAACCTTCTATTCTTCTTTGAATATCTGCTCTTTCAGCTTCAAGAGCTTTGTATCTTACTGTATATTGTTCTGCTAATTTAGTTATTAAATCAGCTTTAAAATCGTCGCTGGCGACTGCGTCGCGAACAACAACTACCCGACCACCCAAGCTAGAGAAGTCAAAGTCGTCCCAGTTGGAGTAAAGATTCAAGTCCCAGTCAAGGCTCAGCCTGGAAAGGCCAGAATTTCTGGTATACAATGTTCTTGAACCATCTCCAATATTTCCAAAAATTGGTAATCCATTCTCATCAGTTTCAGAGAATCTCTTACTGTTGTTTTCTTTAGCTAATACTTTAGCATGAATCACTTCAGCATCTTCTTTTAATTTAAATGATAATCCATGTGGGTTATCTTGATCATTAACTAACTCTAAATCAGTCAAATTAACCATTGCCGGATATTGTATTCTTCCCCTTGCTTTCAATTGTTTTTGTAAATTTCCAGCAAGATAAGAATTAGGATCTTTCATATTTCTTAAAACTAAAGCTATGTCTTCATACTGCCCTTTTAAAGGTAATGCATCAGTTCTTAAAATTTTTCCAAAATCAGCAGCTGTAGCTGTTCTAATTTGTTCTTGTTCTAAAACAGAATTCATCAAAACAACAGCAAAAGGATTGCTCCTCTTAACAACACCGTCTTGATAAATAAGAATACTTAAGGCTCTATTTCCTTGATAATCTGTTCGAACCCTACCTTGATATTCTTCTAAAGCTCTTTTTCCAAAATCTCTAGTTAAAAAATCAGCTTTAATATATTCTTTGGGAATTTCAATTATTGGTTTTCCTTCAAATTTTGGTAATATTTTTGTAGCCATTTTATCTAAAAATAGTGAAATTAATATGTTTATAAAACTTTCGATTTTGTTACTATTTTAAAGTAAAAACTTTATATCCAAGATTTAATTTCTCTTAACTGTTTAATATCGTTTGTATATAGCTCTCTCAAATCTTTAATTCCGAAATAAGGGCAAGTAATTCTTCCTAATCCAAATCCCCATGCCAAAACAGGAATATCAATTCCAAATAAAGGTTTAACAACTTCAGGTCTAAAAATCCCTGCTCCACCAAGCTCAACCCATTTATCTCTCTCAGGTATATACGCATCTACTTCAACTCCAGGTTCTACATAAGCAAAGTATCCAGGTCTAAATCTAACTTTATCATATCCCATCTTCCCAAAAAACTCTTTCAAGTATCCTAATAAATGTTTAAAGTTAGCATTAGGATCTATCACAATACCCTCAGTTTGATTAAATTCAAATAAATGATTCCAATCTAAAGCCTCATTCCTATAATTTCTTCCAATAGCAAAAAACTTAGCAGGTAAATCAGATTTCTTTAATTCGGAAATAGTCTTAGCACTCAAAACAGTAGTATGTGTTCTCAAGACTAATTTCTTAGCTTCTTCTTCATCCCATTTATATTTCCAAACATTCTCATGCTCTCTCTTAACTTTATTAACTAATTCTTTACTAGGTAATTTCGCTTTTCCTTTTACAAAAAAAGTATCCTGCATTTCTCTAACAGGATGATCTTGCGCAGTAAACAAAGAATCAAAATTCCAGAAACTACTATTAATTATCGGACCAGTCATTTCCTTAAAACCCATATCCAACCAAATCTGTTTAGCATGCGACTTAGCTTCATTAACAAAATGTCTTTTTCCAGGATAAATTTTAGGAACTTCAACTTCTACATCATACTTTCTGAATTTCTTTCCAATCCAGCTTCCAGTTTTCAACATAGCACTAGTTAATATTTCTATACCACCAGCTTTTAATTTAGAACTACTTAGTTTCTTACCTAAATTAGTCAACTCAACATTAATTAATTTTTTATCTTCAACTCTAATCATATCTCTTCTTTTTTTCAACTCATTATACGCGTATTTCTGCCCATCATTCAAAGATTCTACTTCTAAAGGCAACTCTTTCATAAATTTCTCTTCAAAACTCTCTTTACTCAATATTTTTTTACCTTGATCACTAATAGAAATCTTTTTGCCAAAAATAATAGCCATTTTACTTCTCAATAATCCAACAGAAACATTAATCTCAGGAACGCTTAAATTAGCTTTTACTCTAATCTCATCCAAACTTAAATTCTGTTTTTCAATAGTTTTCAGAAATTTTCTCTCAGGCAACCCATATTTTAAGTAATATTCACCATTCTTACCTAAAGAAATAATTTGCTTCTTAGTTTTAACAGTTTTAATTATATTCTTATTTTCCAACCACTGCAAAGCTCTTATAACCTCTACTTCTGACAGATTAGAATTCTTAACAATCTTATCAAAACCTTCTAATTTTAAATATGGTAATACCTTCCTTTCTAGAGGATGTAAGCTCTCAGCTAATCTTTCAATAGTCATAAAAATAAAAAGAAACAGAAGTATATAAAAATGTTGCTATCTTAATCAATAGCTTTAGCCTCAGAAAGAGCTTTTTTATTTAATATCTTACTAGCATTAAGTAATTCAACGCCTATTAATTTATTATTTTTATCAAAATCAAGTATTATATTCTCATTAAGTTCTATTGTTTTTTTAGATTCTCCATCTTTTATAGAACTTTCTACATAAATATATGCAGCATCCACATCCTTATCATATTCAAATATCATATTTTAAATAACAGTTATAACTTTTATATAACTTTCCTTTTTTATAAAAACCACTTTAAGTTTTCTGCCTTTTACTTCTCCATATGCCTCAAACATATTTTTAAGTGATTTTTTAACATAATCAGGAAATTCCAAAACATGTTCAACATCAAGTAGTGATATACCCCTTTGTTTTAACCTTTTATTTGCATGTTCAGAATAAATTATGTTCATAAAATTAAAAATAAATAAAGATATATAAAAATGTTGCTATCTTAATGATCTGATAACATCACCTAATGTTATTGGAAATTCACTATGATTAATAAATCTGTATCCTTCATACAAAACAAGATGGTTATAACCCTCACCTACAGATTTTTGGTTTAATCCTAAAATAGTACCACGGGCACCCATTAATAAACATAATTCCTTTAAATATACAAAAGTTTTATCATCACCGTGTATCTCTAGGCCCCTTTGCGCTTTTTCAACTAGATTTTGAACAACTTTTCTATATGTTGGCTCTGCTTTTGCTTCAACCATCTCTGCTCTTATTATTTTATTCATTTTATTTTACTCCTTATATTTTTATCTCCTTGTAAATCTAATAAATTCATTAGATAAGAGATTCCATTGAAAATCACTCATTCCAACAATTTGTATCTGTGATCCTTCACGAGTATCTGTATAAATTATAGGACCCTCATTCATGTTTACTTCAAAGCGTCCAAAATAAAGTTCATTTTTTAAATGATTAACCAAATCATTTGGTATACCTGTTTTTTTATGATTCTGTTCAGAAAATGCACCTTTTTCAGGAAAAAAAGTCATAATTTTTTCACCAGTTCTCAAACAAGCAGGATTTCTTAAAACAATATAGCCTTCTTCAGCAAAGCTTGGTGCTGTACATATTTTCAAATACGCACCCACTTCTGGATAAATTAGATTCATTTTTCCTCAGTCTCCTGTACACCGAAAGCATAACCATTCTTGCCGTCGCCACGAACGTTGCAACTGATATAAAGCCTATGATCGATGTGCCAATAGGAAACCAAAGCCGAAACTCTTGTTTCTGGATTATCAACAGACTCAAAACTCCCTAAATAAGGTTTGACTCTGTGTTTATCAGCAATCTCTCCAAGTTTTCCAGCTCCATCTTCTCCTGCTAATCCAATTATAAATGGATTTCTAGCTAATTCAATAGGAGATTGGCTTCCTGTTTTAAAGCCAAAAGGAACATGTCTTACTGTAGGATCATTTGATTCTAATTTTCTAACTAATTCAGATTCATCCATAAACGGCTTTTCGTCTCTTGTTTCAGGATTATCTTGAAAATAAGCTCCTTTTCCTGGAACATAGAAAATTCCTGTAAACCCAAATAACAAATGATCTTTCATGATTTTCTTAATTTCTTTATTATAATAATTATCATCTGAATTAAAAGCCCCGTAAACTAAAGAAGCTGTTTCTGCCATTGTTGGTCTTGCTAATCCATCTCTTTCTATTTCTGCGCCAATATTAGCATAGGTATTTGGTCCATATTTTGGATGCAAGAATACTAGCTCTTTATCTTTATGAGGAACTATTAATTTAGTTCTTCCCCCTTCAACTTTTAAGCTATTTGTAGTCATTTTTTAATTACTCCTCCATATACTTATCAAGATTTTTTTTAGACTTTTTCTTTCTATGCCAACCAATAATTGGACTAAATCTTGTATACCATGGACCAACACCCCTAAAATTAATTAATCCTATTTGTAAATAATTTCCTTCCTTAGCATAATTTATAGCTCCAATTTCAACCCCATTTATCTCATCTAAAACAATGCCAACTATTCCACCAGCATTAACACCATTAAGATGATAAGCTCCAGCAACTAATCCAGCATTAACACCTTTAACATGATCAGCTCCAGCACCCAATCCACCAACATTAACACCTTTAACATGATAAGCTCCAGCAACTAATCCAGCATTAACACCTTTAACATGATCAGCTCCAGCACCCAATCCACCAACATTAACACCTTTAACATGATCAGCTCCAGCACCCAATCCACCAGCATTAACACCTTTAACATGATCAGCTTCAGCATATATTCCACCAGCATTAACACCATTAACATGATCAGCTCCAGCAACTAATCCAGCAGCATTAACACCATTAACATAATCAGCTACAGCAACTCCTCCAGCAGCATTAACACCTTTAACATGATCAGTTCTAGCACATAATCCACCAGCATTAACACCATTAACATGATCAGCTTTAGCATATATTCCAGCAGCATTAACACCATTAACATACTCCACGTCAGATGTAAAACTTAATCCCAAACCATCAACTTCTTTTTTTTGTCCATTAAAGATTTCTATCTTGAGTCCCATTTTAATTACTCCTCCAAATACTATTAAACATACTACCCATTGCGCTACTAAAATAATCTGAATTTATCCAAACACCAGTATCTGCTTTCTCATGAACATCATCTTTAGTCATCATAAACAATAACTCTGAATCGTCAACCAAAACAAATCTAGCATTCATTCCTTTAACATTCTTAACTTTAGCTACTTTACCAAGATTTTTAGCAATCCTAATTCCTTGTGCATCTAAAGGTGCTATCATTTTAATTTGAACACCTTTCTCAGATAATTTCTTAAATAAAAATTTAAAATTGTCCATTTTTCTTAAAAAACCATTTGTACTAGTAGCAATAACAATACTTTTCTTTGATTTTCTAAACATACTATCCATCTGATTATACAAGTTTTTTCTATTTTGAATCGCACCTGCAATTAACTGTGGATCTATATGTTCAACACCATTTTTAAACAATAAATTTAATTCACTATATACTTGATTATCACTAACTTTTTCAATTTCTCTTAAATGTGCATCAGCCTTAGCTTTTACATCTTTCTTTACTCTATTCAAAACTTCACTAGGCTCTATTGCAATATATTTAATAGGTTTACCTAATTTCATTACAATAAATCCTCTCTTCTCTAAAGATTCAAGAACATCATAACTTCTAGATCTTGGAACATTACCTATATCTGATAATTCTCCAGCTGTAGCAACACCCTTAGATAAAAGAGCCGTCCATATTTTAGCCTCATATTCATTAAGATCAAAAGATGATCTCAACCTTTTTAAAAATTGATTATCCATTATCATTTTGTATCTCCAACTTTTTCTCTTTTATCACCAATTCTTGTTTTATAGATTCTAGTAGGCTCACGCCATCTATAAAGACCACCAGAAGCCACATATCTATTTAGTGCTACATCACCATTTTCCTTAGATGGTAAATTTTCAAAGTGTGTTTCTGTTTCTTCTACAGCTGCACTATTTATATCAGCTAGTCTAAGATAAAGATTACTTCTATCAAGAGCCCCTTCCAAATCTTCCAAAACATTGATACCTCTAACTTCTCCCCAACTATGTATTGATGTGACTGTTCCTGCGCTCTTATTAGTTATAACATATTTACTTTCGCCAGGTCCAACATAAGCTAATTTTATAACAACAAACCCAAGTCTTTCAAGCTCTTCAATGTTTTCAAGGCATCTTTCACTTTCAAATATATTTTGTCCCGGTTTCATTTTTCTAAATTAGGCATACAATAAACCTTTATAAACCTTTCCATTTGTTGCCACTAACAAGTTACTTCATAAATTTAGGCAATAACTTCTCAGATTTCTTCCTATTTTTCCTAAATTCCTTCATAAATTCTAGAATTCTCTTAATAGTATAATCTTTCAACTCACCAGTTAACATCTTACCAGACTTATATTTCTTATAAATTTCATCTAATTTCTTATCATTTTCCTGAACAAAATACTTCAAATACATAAATGCCACATCAATATCTGGATTTCCACCTTTTTTTCTATGCTCTTCGATAGTTTCCTGACCGCCAGAAAAAGCACTTTTAATCTTCTTTTTTATAACTTCATCACTATCACTAGTATAAATAGCAGAAAACTCATCAGAAGCACTCATCTTTCCAGAACCTTTCAAACTAGGCATAAACTTACTCAACATACAACCAGGTTTAGTTAATTTCAACTTATAAGCAACATCTCTACTCAATTTCACAAACACATCTTGATCAATTCCAATCAACACAAGAGAAGGCAACTTATATTTATAAGTCGGATATAAAATATGCGCAGCTTGCATAGCAGGATAAAAACTCACACCAATATTTTTCTCATTAGTCAATCCCAATGCAGCTTTAACAGTTCCATAAGTCATAGCTTTAGAACATTTAATACTTAAATTATACAAATCTTGATTCATATTTTCAAAATCAAATACAAACTCAGTTTTCTTAGGGTCAAAACCAAGAGCAATAATATCCAAAGCATTATCATGAGCTAATTTTTTAGTTTCTTCTAAACTCAATTTATTATCAAATAAAAACTTTTCATCATCAGAAAAAGGAATAAACACATAACATCCAAACTTATCCTGCATTTCCTTAACAAACTTAAATAACATCAAATGAGCTAAATGCATATGAGCAGAAGGTCCTCTTCCAGAAACAATAGCAAACCTCTTACCAACTAATTTATCCAAATCTCTATGAGCAAAAAAATAATCTCTCTCAACTAATTTCAAACCTTTAAACTTTTTCTTTAGTCTTTCATCTATAAAAGACGCACCAAACTCCTTTACAACTTTATTATAGTTGATTTCTCCTTCCACTTTATATGGTGTAATTTCCATAATCAAAATTAAGAATCAGCTTATATAAAGATTTCTAATAGATCACTTAATCCACCCATTAAAACAAAGGTCGACAAGGTCGACAACCACCATCGAAAGTAGTTTATAAACAAAAATCAATATACTAAAGATGAGATATAAACTAGATAAGAGAAATGGTTTAATATTACCAAAAAATAAATCAACACTCTTAGCCGAAATAGTTGGAGCCATATTTGGAGATGGATATATGTCAGACAGAAAAAAAGATGGATTCTCTTTAAAACTGTTTGGAAACTTAAAAAAGGATTGTAGATACATATTATTCTTAAAAAATAGTATAAAAAATATCTTTAATTTAAAAAATATCAAAATATCGAGAAATCAACAAAATAATTGTATTAAACTTTGTGTTTATTCAAGAACATTATGTGAATTTCTACATGAAGAATTACAAGTGCCATATTCACCAAAATTAAATCTCAAAATTCCAAGTTGGATAATAAATAACAAAGAATATTTTATTTATTTCATCAGAGGTTTATTTGATACTGATGGTTGTGTAACAATTCAAAAAGATAAGAAGTACAGATATCATGTGATAAAAATTTCTTGCAAAAAAAGTTTAGCTCTTTCATTAAAGGAAAATTTATTAAAAATAAACATAAAATCATTTATATGTAAAAAGGGGTATAGAGATAATTACGATTTAATAGTAAAAAGAAAGAAAGAGGTAATCAAATGGGTAAAAATCATAGGTTCGAACAATTATAGAAACATAGAAAAATTAAAAGAAATAAAAGACAAGATTTATATAGAGAAAATAGATACTATTCCTTATAAAGCTGAGACCGGGACCATAGCTCAATCTGGTAGAGTGACCGATTCTTGAAAAAGAAGTCAATGCTCCAGACCGGTTGATACTTAACAGTTATCTGTAAGTAGCCGAAATGGGGGTTCAAATCCCTCTGGTCTCACTCATCTTTATTCTTTAAAAAATCTAGTATTCTCATACAAAATAAACAACAAAATAAACATTAATAGTCCAAGAATTACAAATTCCATATTTTTACTAACAACTTCTCTCTCATTTGGAGGTTCTTTAGCAAACTCACATTCAACTACTTCCTCACAAAAAGGCGAAGGCAAACAACATGTCTGTTCAAAAATAGCAAACCCACTCAAACCACTTCCTAATAAAAATAATCCAATACCAGCAATCACCCATATAATAGCACTTTTCAGATTCATATTTATCTAATAAAAATACAACTATAAAAATCTTTTTATATTATTTTTTAGTCAAATTATAAGCACGTTCAATCATAGTTTTTCTAAAATCTAATCCATCCAATATTCCATGTCTATAAAAATCAGCACGCTCACCATTTAATTCAGGTGAGCTAGAACCTGTATTTTTACTAAATACTTCACTAAATCCAGCTAAGTACAACATAAAATCTTTTGTCATTCGTTTTGTAGGAATATATGGTGTAACACTATCAACAACAAAATCATTAGGATCTTCAATATTCTGTCCTACTATATTAAAAGGTGATTGTAAAATAATATTATAATTAGGATATTTATTCTTAAATAAATCTCTAAAACTATTTCGTAATTCTTCTATAGATTTACTTTCTCCCCCCACAAAATTTTTATCATCTAAACTCATATTACCAAAACCTTTTGTTTATAGTATCTTTATAAAGATTTGTTTTATCTATTTCGATAAATCTTTTCGCAAACTATTTAAACCTCTTTTCTAAAAAATCTAATAATGAAACACAAATTACCAATCATTTTAATTATCCTAACATTATTCTTAGCAACCCAAATAATAGGTTTATTCATAACACAAGAATACCTAACACAAGCACAATTACCATTAGGAATAGAAAGACCAGAATTCGAAACAACAGGAAGCTATTTTTCATTATTAGTTGGTTTAGTTATTGTAATAGCATTAGCATTATTTATAATAAAGGTAGGAGCAATGAAAATCTGGCGTATCTGGTTCTTCTTAGCCTCAGCATATCTTTTAACAATAGCATTCGGTGCATTCTTCGCAGGAACATATGCTCTAATAATAGCCCTATTATTTACAACTATAAGGTTCATACGACCAAGTGTTATAATACATAACTTTTCAGAATTATTTGTCTATAGTGGAATAGCAGCAATATTCGTACCAATAATGAGTTTCCTAGCTGTTAGTATACTATTAATTGTAATTTCAATCTATGATATGATAGCAGTTTGGAAAACAAAACACATGATTAAGATAGCAGAATTTCAAGCACAATCTAAAATGTTTGCAGGTTTATTTATCCCATATAAACAAGGCAAAAAACAAGCAGTAGCAATCCTTGGTGGGGGAGATATTGGCTTCACAATGTTATTCGCAGGTGTAGTTATGAAAACTTCTGGAATGTTAGATGGAATAATAGTTGCAGTTTGTGTAACATTAGCACTAGCATCCTTATTATTATTCGCAAAAAATAAATATTATCCAGCTATGCCCTACCTTACAGCAGGCTGCGCAATTGGATATTTAATTACACTTCTTGTATAATCTCTTGTTTTTTAATTAATGTCTGTTTAAATTCAACACAACCACAAAAACAATTCATATATGTTGGAGCTTTTTCATTTTCAGCAGTATAAATTGCTCCACATTCTTTACATTTTATTTCTAACATTTTTCATCTCCAAAATTTATTTCTAATTGATATGTTTCTTTTTCAGGAAGAACATATAACGAATTTTGTGTCCCAGAACCGTTAAGTCTATTAAAAGCAGGAATTAGAACATTTCTAATTCTTTCTTCTGTCACAGGCATTATACCATGCACATCAGCAAAAGGCAAAATAAAGATATCATCAAGTTGATAATCTGGATTAAACGGATTCTCAGAAACATCCGCAACTACAGGTTCCAAAACAATTCTCTCAAAATTTCCTTCCTTAAGAAATCCATTAAAACTAGAACCACCCTTATCAAAAACCCTAACATATCTATTCAAGCATTCTTTATATGTAAATTTAGCCATTTTAGTAAACAACTCCTATCAAAAGATATCTCATTTGTTCAAATCTAATTTTTCCAGGATCTGTAAAAGTCGAATTGTCTCCTTTAGTAACAGCATACCAACCTTCATCATCCATTCCAATATCAATAACTCTATGAACAACTAATTTATCAGTCCAGTCTGGCTCATAAGTCACAATATCTCCAATCTGAATATCATCTGTAGAGCCAGGAATTATCTGCAATCCATTAGCACCAGCATCAATAACAGGGTCCATTGAATTACTATCAGCGTATCTAGACCATTTAGCATTATCTACAAAAATAACAATTCTATCTTCATAAATAACAATCTGTCTTTCTTTTATAATATCTGAAGGCGAAACAAGCTCTCTAGGCATAACATTAATAGGATTTTCATAATCTCCACTATAAACACTATTAGTAAGCCATCCTAGTAAAAATACCAATATCACCACAAATATTAACGATTTCATACATTAAACTAGTGTTTTTTCATTTATAAACCTTTCTATTTGTTATTATTTGTAAGTAGTTAAAATTAAAAAGAAATAAGAAAATTACCATCCAACAAGTTTTTCTATTCTTGCTCTCTCTATTCTTCTATCATATTCATCTGGTATGCTTTCAAGATGTCTCTCATAATTAATACCTTCTAATGTTGAATCAGGAAATACAAGTATATTATCACTTTTTAAAACTTCATATGTTCTAACAATTTTTAAATCATCAGTATATCTAAAAATTTTCATACTATCTGCTATCCTTATCAGATTAGCTCCAATTATAATACCACCAGCAATTCCAATTACAGCTCCACCTGTAGCACAACAAAATCCAATATCTTCTTTGCTTACCATTTTTGCCCCCGTAATATTAAATATAATAAAAAGAAGAAAAGCTATTCCTTTATAAATCTTCTTAATTATCATAACTTTAAAGTAATATCTTTCCTAAACTTACCCCCTCAACAAAAACTTAGCAAACAAAGCTCCAGCCACAAATGGAAAGAATATAAAATCATAACTCACAATAAAAGGCTCAAACAACAACAAAATAAAAGGAACCCCAAAAAATATCAAATTAGAAACAACAAACATAGTCATTTTCTTACCATATTCCAAAGCTCCATAAGTCAATCCCAATAAAAATATCACACCCACAAAAATATAAGCAAATGTCTGACTATATGCAAAAGACAAAAATAAAGCAAAACCTAAATACAAATAAACTCTACTTATTCCCATAAACACCATAAAACCAGCAACAAAAGATATAATCAAAAATATAAAACTATCCCAAGTCTCATATAACAATAGAATAACCAAAACCAACAATAAAACTCTCTCTAACAAATGAAAATACTTTTTACCAGACTTCAGCTCATCTTTTGTAAAATAAGCCAAAATCAGTCCAATAATCAATCCCCCAAAAGCTATTGCTGATTCAATAAGCATAAAAATATTAGGTTAAATCAGATATAAATAGTTTTTGTTAATTTTAATCCAATATCCGCTCTTTTTTAACAAAAAATAATCTTTCAAAAAACTTATAAAAACGTGCAGATTCTCATTTTTTATACAAAATTTACAGCTCTCAATATCTTTGAGAGCCATATTTTATGAAAATGGAAAGTCAAAAAAAATTATCTGAGATTATAATTGATTTAGAACTTAGTAGTTTATGTAATCTTTCTTGTACATTTTGCCCCAGAAGTAAGATAAAAAGATCAAAACATTTCATAGACTTAAACACTATAGATAGTTTAATCCCTATAATTGATGAAAAACATATTATCTGGTTTTCTGGAATGGGAGAACCTTTCCTACATCCAAATCTTCCAGAAATAATAAGAAGAATAAAAAAAAGTGGGGCCAAAGTTTATACTAATACTAATGCTTCAGCACCAAGGTATAAAGATACACTTGACATTGCTATCAAAGAAGGATTAGATTATGTTAATATAAGTATATATGGACACGATAATGAATCCTATAAAACTAATACTAGAAAAAATGTTTTTGATAGAGTTTTAGATAATGTAAAATTTTTACAAAATTTAAAAGTACCATATAGAATATCATATGTAGCTTCTTCAGAAGTTAATAAAAATGAATTAAGGAAAAAATTAGAAGATGTTTTTGGAACAGATAAAATTAGATTGCCTCAACTGCACCACAGAAGCTTTTCATCGCGAGAACAATCAATATCGGGGTGTGCTTTGGCACAATTTTATTTATTTATCTCCTCTGATGGAAATGTTTTTTCATGTGTAAATGATGTTAGTGGAGAAAATAATTTTGGAAAAGATATATACACTGCTGCAGGGGAAAAAAGAAAAGAATATCCCTTTAAGATTTGTGTGTATTGTGATGAACCCCACAGAACCATACCTTATAAAGAAGATTATTTTCAAAGGGTTTTTGATTTAAGTTCTAGACAGAAATAATGTTTTAAGCCAAAATCAAATCAATAATTAACTCTATAAAAACTTTTAATCCAATAATCTCTCTTTTTTAACAAATAAGCTTCTAACAAACCAGTACATAGAATACAATTCAAAGGAAAATGGAAAATATCCCAAATACCCCAAAACAGACATTTCAAATATCTTAAAAAAACCAACAAAAGGAATATCACAGGTCCATTTAGATATTGCCCAATAATTCCAAAATTCCCATAAAAAACCCAAAATAATTCCAGCTAAAAGCAAAGATAAAGGCACAGCAAGTTTTTTATTTTTAATATGTCCTAAAATACTTGGTTGTTTATTTAAGTAATTCAAAGGATCTAAAATAAAAAAGAAACCAAGCAAAACCAATGGAAAGGTAAATTTTGGCAAAAGTAAGGGAACAACAAAAAATACCACCCCAATCATTATCATAACTTTCAAGAAACTCTTGCTTATCTTATATTTTTTTTGTAATTTAATCTTATCAAACACAGCACAACAACAAAGCCGAAAAAAATATAAATCTATTTTCCATTACAAGTTTATGCAAAATAAATATTTAGGAGTTGTACATACCAAAAACGTAGGAAATATTACATTTTTTACTGTAGGCATATATTCTTATCAAGACCATAAGACTCAAGATTATGAACAAGTGGCCGAATTTGGAAGAGCTATTTCTGTACTTTGTAGATATATTTCAAAAGCACCCGAATTAATAGAACAAGAGATATCTACAGGACTTCTAAGTTCCGACCAAGAAGAAGCTATCAAATCAGTAAGAAAACTATTTCTTGAACAAAGAGTATTAACACAGTAGCTTAAAATAAAAAAGCTCGACAAACACCAGCACAATCTTTAAAAGCGTTTATTTTAGTCTAAAACTTCTTTAAAATGATAAATTTTCAAAAAACACCATACAAAGATGAAGAAATTTTTGCTAGTCTTAACAAGCTTGTTTCAACTTGGTTTAAAAATAAATTTGGAGAATTCTCATTACCACAAAAATACGCAGTAATGAACATACACAACAAAGAAAACACATTAATAACAGCACCAACAGGTTCAGGTAAAACCCTATCAGCATTTCTAGCTATAATAAATGAACTAACTAACCTATCAAAAGATGAAAAATTAGAAGATAGAGTATATTGTCTATACATTTCTCCCTTAAAAGCTCTCAATTATGATATACAAGTTAATCTAAAAGAGCCATTAAAAGAATTAGCAACTATGGCAGGACACGATTTAGGAATAAGAGTAGCTGTTAGAACAGGAGACACAACACAAAGAGAAAGAGCACAAATGTTAAACACCCCACCACATATTCTCATCACAACACCTGAGAGTTTAGCCTTAATGTTAACAGCTCCAAAGTTCAGAGATCATCTATCAAAAGTCCAATGGGCTATCATAGATGAAGTTCATGCTTTAGCAGTAAACAAAAGAGGAGTAGATTTATCTTTAAGTTTGGAAAGACTTCAAGAATTCGCAGGAAATTACACAAGAATAGGATTATCAGCAACTATTTCACCTTTAGAAGAAGTAGCAAAATATCTAGTAGGATTAGAAAAAGGAGAATACAGATCATGTAAAATTGTAGACGCAAGTTTCCTTAAAAAATTAGATTTAAAAGTCATAAGCCCAGTAGAAAATATAATACAAACTACAGAAACAGACTTGCATGATAGTTTATACAACATGTTAGATAATTTAATACAAGAACACAAAACCACTTTAATATTCACAAACACAAGAGCAGGAACAGAAAGGGTAATCCATCATCTAAAAACTAAATTCCCAGAAAAATACATAGAAAACATAGACGCACACCATAGTTCATTATCAAAATCACACAGATTTGACACAGAAGAAAGACTGAGAAAGGGAAAATTGAAAGTAGTAGTTACGTCTTCAAGTTTAGAACTAGGTGTAGATATAGGTTATATTGACTTAGTTATTCAAATGGGTTCTCCAAAATCAGTAACACGTGCACTTCAAAGATTTGGAAGAGCACAACATAAATTAAAAGGAAAATCAAAAGGAAGATTCGTAGTTTTAGACAGAGATGATTTAGTAGAATGTTCTGTAATGTTAAAAAACGCAGTAGAAGGAAAAATAGACAAAATAGATATCCCAAAAAATTGTTTAGATGTTCTAGCCCAACATATTTACGGAGAAGCAATAGTAGAATACAGAAACCCAGATGAATTATTCGATTCAATAAAACAATCTTATTGTTATCAAGATCTTCAAAGAAGTCAATATGAAGATATTCTAAGTTATTTAGCAGGAGAATATGTCGCATTAGAAGAAAGACATGTTTATGCAAAAATATTTTACAATAGAGAAGATAATTTAATAGGTAAAAAAGGAAAACTAGCAAGAGTATTATACAGCACAAACATAGGGACAATTCCAGATGAATCTCATTTATTAGTTAAAATAAAAGACCAAGTAATAGGAACCTTAGATGAAGGCTTTTTAGAAAGATTAAAGCCAGGAGATGTTTTTATTCTAGGCGGAGCAACTTACCAATTCCAATACGCAAGAGGCATGACAGTTCAAGTTAGAGCCACACCAGAAAAACTCCCGACAGTTCCAAGCTGGTTTTCAGATATGCTTCCTTTAAGTTATGATTTAGCTATGGAAATTCAAAAATTTAGATTATTAATGGAAGAAAAATTCAATTCTAAAAAATCCAAAGAAGAAATTATAAAATTTATAGATGAATATCTTTATGTAGATGAAAACGCTGCAAATTCAATCTATGAATATTTCCGAGAACAATATCTATATGCAGAAATTCCACACAAAGAAAAAATACTAATAGAATTCTATAAAGGATATGCAGATAACAAATATGTAATATTCCACACTTTATTCGGAAGAAGAGTTAATGATGCTTTATCAAGAGCCATAGCATACGAAATATCAAGACTAACAAAAAAGGGAGTTTCAATAGCACTAACAGACAACGGATTCTATCTGACATCTACAGAAGCAAAAAAGATACAAGCTCTAAGAGGATTCAATAATGTTACTCAAGATAATATAAAAGATATTTTAATCAAAGCTATAGACAACACAGAAATATTAAAAAGAAGATTCAGACACTGTGCGGGAAGAGCCTTAATGATCTTAAGAAATTATAAAGGTGTAAGAAAACAAGCAGGCAGACAACAAGTAAGCGCCATGATTTTATTAAAAGCAGTTAAAAGAATTTCAGATAAATTCCCAATTTTAGAAGAAGCCAGAAGAGAAGTAATAGAAGATCTAATGGACATTAAAAATGCAAAAAAAGTTCTAAAAGATTTAGATATGGGAAGAATTAAAGTCAAAACCATATCAACAGACATTCCATCACCTTTTGCATTAAACTTAATTGCAAGAGGTTTCATGGATGTAATCAAAATGGAGGATAAATTAGAATTTATAAGAAGAATGCATAAAGCTGTATTGAAAAGAATTGAAAACAACTAAAAAGTAGTAACAAATAGAAAGGCTTATAAAGATAAATTGAATAACTTTTAATAAATTATGAGTAAATGGAAAGAAAATGGGAAGTATAAAAAGCACTGTGGGATTGTATATTGCAATTTTTGGTTTGACAGCACTTGTAGCCAGAGGATGTAACATGGCTTGGAATAATAAAAATGTTGAAGAATTAGGAAGGCACACAGTATCTAATGCCACAAAAATAAGCGGACATGAAGAATTTACATTATATCCAGATGGTTCTTCTGATTTAAAAATATATCCTGGTATTATGGGACATAGATATATGTCAAGTAAGTTATATCAAGATATAGATGGAGATCAATTAGTTGATAGAATTAGAATAAACGGACCAGAGTGGCAATTTAATAGGCTTAAGGATGTTTTAGTTAGATCAACTGATTATTCTGATTACAAAGATGAATTTGATAAAGCAGATAGAAAAATCAGAAAGAAAGCAACATCATTAAAATAAATCTAAAGCATAATATTTTTCCTTATTTTTTACAAGGTTTACATAAAATATATATAAAAACTTAACATTATTCTAAAATCATGGTTAATATAACTAAAAATATAGAAATAAAAGATTTAGCATTATATCTTAAAAAAGAAAATACTTTAATAATTTCAGATCCTCAGTTAGGTTATGAAGAAAATTTACTAAATAAAGGTGTATTAATTCCATTCAATCAATTAAAAGATTTAAAAGAAAGATTAAATAAAATTTTCAAAAATCTAAAATTTAAAAATATAATCATAAATGGAGATCTAAAACACGAATTCGGAAAAATATCAAGACAAGAATGGAAAGAAGTAACAGAAATAATAGAATTCCTATCAAGTTTTTGTGAAAAATTAATTATAATAAAAGGAAACCATGATATAGTATTAAACTCAATAACAAAGAAAAATAATATTGAAGTAGTTGAAAATTATAAAATAGGAAAAACATTCATAACTCACGGACATAAAATCCCAGAAATTCCAAAAGATATAAACACAATAATAATAGGACATGAACATCCTGCAATTTCAATAACTGATGGTGAAGTAAAAGAAATATACAAATGCTATCTAAAATATAAATTCAAAAACAAAACATTAATAATCCAACCTTCATCATTTTTATTAAATGAAGGAACAGATATTCTAACATATGAAACTCATTCTCCTTTCATTAAAGATTTCGAAAATTTTGAAGTTTGGATTGTAGCAGACAAAATATATTACTTTGGTAAAGTTAAAAACCTATAACATTAGTTTTCATAAAGTTAGAGCTCCAAACTAATTTTAATAGCAATCTCAACTTTTTTCATCATATATTTATCCAATTTCCCAACTTTTTTAATAATTCTAGATTTATCAATTGTCCTTATTTGATTTAAAAGAACTGTAGAATCTTTCTTTAATTTAGAACTCGCTTTTGGCAACTCAACATTAGTAGGATATTCTTTATTATAAATCTTTGAAGTTATAGGAGCAATAATTGTAGTGGGGCTATATTGATTAGAAACATCATTTTGTATTATTAAAACCGGTCTGATTTTTCCTTGTTCAGAACCTCTAACTGGGTCTAAATTTACCAAACAAATTTCTCCCCTTTTTACAGCTACCATTCTATATCAATTTCAGAATCAATATGCTCGAATTCTTTAGTTATTCTAAGCGAATCCTTGGCCATTGTTTTACACCCTTCAATAAGCAATTCTCTCTGCAACCTTTTTTGTTTTTCATTGTTATTCATCAACTTTACGATTACCTCTTCGTATGTTTCACCAGGATCACATTTCATATTTTCAAGGGCCATTTTCACACCTTCATTTAATTGTATTGTAGTTACCATGCTAACTATAGTTAAACTATAGTATATAAACTTTTTGTTTAGAAAAGAGCGCCGAGACTGGGATTTGAACCCAGGAGTCCCGAAGGACCTAGATTAGCAATCTAGTGCACTAACCAGGCTATGCGTTCGAGGATTTATTCTATCTATCTCGGCAAAAAGCCTTCTCGGTAACACTCTGTATTATGCTCTTTTTCTTAGAATGAGATGATTGTATTAAGTTTATAAATCTTTCAGTTCCTTTTCTTTTCAACAAAATTTCATAAGCATCCTTTTTACCAATTCTTTTATATGGCCCATTTAAAGAACATTCCATCTTCAAATCCTCCAAAATTTTCTTTAATTGTTTCAAACCATTTAAATTTATAGAACCAAATCTAACTCTAGTATATTTGCCTTGATTTAAATCAATAGATCCATCTCCATCAAAATAACCTTGAATAAACCCAAGCTTTACAGCATCATTTCCTTCCATAACAAATTTAGGAACATACCATTTATTATTTCCCAATACAACATATCTAAGAATATCATCTATAACATATTTTTTAACTATACACACTCTATAAGTTCTATTATTACTAAATATTATATTAGGTTTATAACCATAAACAAAATTCAATAATTCTTGAAATTTTTGTAAAAGAAGTATATTTGTATTGGCAAATTCCATTATTCTTTTATTTTGTACTCGATTATAGTGTTTATTCCTTCTTTTATCAAATTCTATATATCTACTAACATATTCTCTATAATTTCCATCAGAACACAATAACCCAATTATGTTAGCTTTTTTTGACAACATACCAATATATAGTAAAATTTCTTTATAAACACTTTTCTGGTGGTTGTCAACCTTGTCGACCTTTCCAAAACCCTTAAAAACTCCATCTTTAAATCAAAATCATGACATTAAATATAATTGGTATAGGATTAAACGATGAAAAAGACATCACTCTAAAAGGATTAGAACTAATCCAAAATTCAGACTATGTCTATTTAGAAAACTACACTTCAAAATTAAACTGCCCTATAGAAAATTTAGAAAAACTCTATAAAAAAAAGATTATATTAGCAGATAGAAATCTAGTAGAAAACAAAACAGATGAAATTTTGAACCAAGCTAAAACAAAAAATGTATCTCTATTAATCATTGGAGATCCTTTCTCAGCAACAACACACATTACATTATTATTAAAAGCAAAAGAAATGAAAATAAAAACTCAAATAATAAATAATGCATCAATTTTAACAGCAATGGGGATAACAGGATTAGAACTATATAAATTCGGTAAAACCACTTCAATACCTTTTAACCATAAAAATATAAAAACACCAATAGAAGCCCTAAAAAACAATCAAAAAATAAACCTACACACTTTATTCTTATTAGATTTAAATCCAAAAGAAAATAAATTTTTAACAATAAATGAAGCAGCAAAATACTTAATTGAAAACAAAGTTAAAAAAGAAACACTAGCAATAGGTTTAACGCAATTAGGTTCAGATAATCCTGAAATTAAAACTTCATCTTTAGAAAACTTAACAAAATTAAAATTTAATAAATATCCTCAATCTCTAATAATTCCCGGAAAACTACACTTCATAGAAGAAGAAGCAATTACAAGATTTAAGAAATAATCCCTTAATTTTATTTAACAGTCCATCAAAAACTATATAAACAGTTCTTTTTTAAATTTCCTTAATGAAAAATAAACATGTAGGTTTCTTAATAATTGGTATAGCAATAATTTTCTTTGTAATTGTCATGTCTTTTAACAATGCATTGCAAACGATTGTAAACACTTCATGTACTCATGGCGATACATGTCCAATGCAAACAACTTTAAAAACTCAACAAATAGTAAGCTACAGTTTAATCGGATTATTAGTTTTGGTTGGTATTTTCGTAGCATTTTTTATTGGTGATGAAAAAACAACTACACATATTATAACACAAAACACATTAACAGAAGAAGAAAAGAAAAAGAAAATAGAAAATCTAGATGATGAAGAAAAACAAATTATACAATTTATTCTAAACAAAGAGGGATCTGTATTCCAAAGCGATATTATAAAAGAAACAGGCTTCACCAAGGTAAAAATTACAAGAATTCTTGATAGGCTTCAGGGTAAAGGTTTAATTGATAGAAAAAGAAGAGGAATGACGAATATTATTATAATCAAATAATTTTGAAACTAGTTTCACTACATCATTTATAAAGCGTTTCATTTATTGTTTAAAACATGAAACAAATAATAGTAAAGATAAAAGGCATGCATTGTAAAAGCTGTGAAACCTTAATAAAAGATAGTTTAGAAGAATTAGAAGGTGTTAAAGTTTTAGGCATTTCTGAAAAAAAAGGTTTAGCCACAATAGAATATAATGAGTCTTTAACTAGTCTAAGCAAAATTAAAGATATCATAAAACAAGAAGGTTACAAAATATGAAAACTATAATTTATGTGCCTGACATTGAATGTGATAGTTGTGTAAAATTATTAGAAAGATCTTTTAAAAATAAGGAAGGCATAAATTCATTTAAGATCAAGGAGGATTATATTGAATTCGAATTTAATGAAAACTTAATAAAGAAAGAACAATTAATTAACTTAATAAAAAAGCAAAATTTTAGGGCTTCTTTTACACCATTTGAAAGAAAAAATTGGTCAGAAAGAATCAGACATTACAAAGAAAATAAACACAAATATAAAATTGAACAAAAAATAATAACTTACACTTTAGGTATATTTCTTACATTATTAATATTAGAAGTTATTTTATATTTAACATTATTTAAAGATATTCCAAATTT
>JBDRML010000030.1:0-5280 GCA_043812195.1 Candidatus Woesearchaeota archaeon
TTTTTTTATTCTTAACAATTATTTCATTGAAAATTGGATCAAAGGGCACCGCAGCTTTTTGATCAGCCTTAAACATTTCTAATAATTCTTTTCTGAGTTCTTTCTTCATTAATCAATAATATATTGCATAACTATAAGAAAATAACCATTAGACACTAGCCGCTTAAACTCTACGCTCCTTTCAGTCGCTTGCCTCATTCGTTACACTTAGTCGGTCACCTAACAGCGATTAAGAGGAAACTTCGTTGCACTTCACTTTCCCAAATTTACTTTGTGAACTTCTCTTAATCGCAAACGTTATGTGCAATATTACTCGGGCGGGTAGAATAAGAAACTTTATTAAAGCACCCTGATTATCTAATAATTATGAAAGTTGAAACAATCAAAAAAATCATCAATTATGGTGATAAATATATTGAAAGACATCTAACAGACGTTTTTGATACAGATTTAATGCTTAAAAATTGGTGGGAAGGATTACAATTTTTTCTAAGCCGCTCTTTTTATCAAGGTCGTAGAGATACAATCTCCGCGCGAGTTGAAGAAAAAGCAATGAATGTTTTAAAGAAATATATTGCTGATAAAAGCAACGATGCAACGGTTCTTTTAAATAAAAATAATTTTTCAGAGATAAAAAATGCTCTTACAGAAGTTATTGGAAAAGGCAAAATTGGAAGGGGTAGAGATATAAAAATGGTTATTTCAATATTAAATTTTGTTTCAGAGTTAGAAGAAAAAAATATTGTGAAATACTCAATCTTAAAAATTAAGAGTGGAAAAGTAAAAGAGCATTTTTACGAATTGCAAAAAATTATTTCCATTGGTCCAAAAATTACTTCTTTTTATCTACGAGATTTAATCTGTATTTATTCATTGGATAAATATATGACAAAAGAAAATTTGATATTCTTGCAACCTATTGATACATGGGTAAGAAAAGTTGCACTTAAAGTCGAAATAATTAACAACCTTGAGGAAGATGATATTTCAGTACGAGAAAAAATTGTAAAGGCTTGTTTAGAGTTGAATGTTTCAACAATAAAGTTTAATCAGGGTGCTTGGTTTTTAGGATATAATTCTTTTGATATTGTGCTTGAAAATCTTGATAAAATATAGTGCCCACCCTGCGTCATACTGTCGGTCGCTAACGCTCCTTCGTTCGCCTTGCAGGCTCACCACATAACAGCGATTATCTGGAATTTTCCTGCTGAAAATTCCCAAATTGGCTACGCCAACTTCCGATAATCGCGATGTTATGCTCAATAAAATTTCCGTTTCTTAGAATAAAAAAAGAGTTGGGGGCTCCCACCTCACACTTCGTGTGAAAAACTAGAATTCTGCTTTATCAGTTCTGGCACCATAAGCTAAAACGCTATCTGTTGCTTGAGTTAATTTCTTATCTGCTTCTGTAATTTCATCTTTCATTCTTTGAACTTCATGCAAACAATGTATATAACCAGGCCCACGAGGCATTCTTTTCATACCTTCTCTTACTTCATGAATTTCTATTCTATTTCTTCTTGCATGACGTAATGCATTTAAAGCCATTGTTTGCCAGTTTGTTTCTGGTTCCATTACATAAAGAACAACACAATCATCAGCTGGAAATCCCATGGATGCAAGCATTTCATTAATCTGATCAGAATTACAATTTTCTAAACCAAAATTAACTTCCTGTGCTAAATGTAGCATATATGCTATTTCTCTTGGAGATTTTTGATTATATCTTCCAGAATCTTCGCCACCATAAGCTACATGCTCTGGTAATTTTCTTTTTGGTTCTGTACCAACTTGACATAAAGCATCTAATCCACTTATCATACAAAAATGGATTATTTCAATCTTTATAAGCTTTTCGGTTATTTACTACTTACAAGTTAATACTTAAATAGTGAGAGGCCCCCAACTCTAAAAAAGATAGTCTGCTAACGCAGAATTTATAGAAACGGAAATTTTACTTTGATTTTTTCGGACGAAGTCCGAAAAAATCAATCCCTATCGGGAGAGCATAACAGGAATTTAACGGTTCCCTCGCCTTGCAGGCTCGTCCACCCAAATTTGATTTTTTCGAGGTCGCTTCGGATTTTTTGGGTCGCCGTAAAAATCCTCGCTCCAACTCTGAAAAAATCAAACTTGGTTAAATTCTGATGTTATGTGCAATCCGCCTCCGCCCGCCTTAATAAATACTTTTATATATATTGAATTAATTTTATTAGTAATATGTTAAAGAAAGTTAGAGAACTCGTAAAAAAAGAAGCAAGAGAAGATGATTGGAAATATCACTTTATTCCTATTGTCAAATATTCAAAACAATTAGCCAAATCTCAAAACGTAAACCAAGAAATTGTTGAGTTAGCCGCTTTATTACATGATATTGGAAGAATTAAGCATGGAGGAAAAAATCATGATATTACAGGCATTCCCGAAGCTGAAAAAATTCTAAAAAAGCTTAATGCACCTAGAAAGGTTATTGATGAAGTTAAACATTGCATTCAAACACATAGAGGAAGTAAAGATTTTCCACCAAAAACAATAATTGCTAAAATAATTGCGAATGCAGATGCAATGTCTCATTTTGATATTATCCTAAAATTATTTGAAATTGGTATAAAAAGGAAAAAATTAAATTTTGAAGAATGTCTTAAGGGCGTGGAAGCAAAACTTGACAGAGACTGGAACAAAAAACTGACTATTCCAAAAGCAAGAGAAATAACAAAAGAAAAATATCAAGCAATAAAATTAATTCTTAACTCTAACAAAGAATATATGTAACGGCGGGCTACGGCGGACTTTCTCCGCTTCGCTCCGAACCCCATTGCATTCTCACTCCACTTCGTTCCGTTCGGGGCACATAACAGGCATTAACAGGAAACCTCGTTGCACTTCGGTTTCCCAAATTTTGCTCCTTTGTCGCAAAACTTCTGTTAATGCCGATGTTATGTGAAATAGCCAGAAATTTGTTTCAAATAATCTTTCTAACTAGTTTCCAATAAAATTTCATAACTGGGTTAGCAATTTTATTTAATAAAAAATTATCTACTTCTTGATATTCTATAACACTAGAAAAATTTCTAGTCAACTCTTTGTCGCTTATCTGGCGGTTTTTTTGTATTTTATTTCTAGCTTTATAAAATTTTCTAAAATTAAAAATAAACCAAAAACGAGACTTTAACCACTGATAAAAATATCCCTTAGTAACAGCAAAATATATTTGTCCTAAATCCATAAACCAAATCATTGGTAAAATTAAAAAAATTGTTTTTAGTTTATAGAATTTAAGAATAATATATATTCTATTCTTTTCCATCCAAAAGTATCTTTCCTTATTCTTTCCTGTTGGAAAAGAATAATCATGATAAACAATAGATTTAGGTTCTAAATATGCTGAATACCCCCTAAGTCTTGCTCGTAAACAAATTTCACTATCTTCGTGGTATGAAAATATGTTTTCATCGAATAATCCAACATCTTTTAACATTTTTGATTTATATAATACGGCAGCAGCAGAAGCATATGTAATTTCTTTTGTCTTTTTGTTATCTATAACTTTTTCATGATTCCCTTCACAATATCCATAACCTAAATAATGTAAAAGGTTGCCTTTTGAATTAATTTGATCTTTTTTGTTATAATACATTATTAAAGGCTGAACCACACCAATTTTTTCATTACTTTCTGCTGTGTGTATTAAATGATTTAAAAAATCTTCTTTTACTTCCATATCTTGATTTAATAAAACAAGATATTTTGCTTTATCATCTAAAGCATATTGCATTCCCAAATTATTACCCTTAACAAATCCTAAATTCTTATCTAATTTAATTAAATGAACATTGTCTAAACTTTCTAAATATTCTCTACTTCCATCTGTTGATCCTGAATCTACAACCACTATTTTTAATTTTTCTTTATTAAAATCTAAATTACCCAAACTTTTAAATAGTTTGGGTAAATATTTCATTCCATTCCAAGTTAGAATCACAATGTATACCATATTTTAATCTTCTTCTTTTAGAGAATCTTTTCTAACCACTTTAGTAATATTTCTTTCAATCTTTTCTAATCTAACATATATTTTAAAGATTAAATAAAAGACAACAACAACACTGACATACAAAACTAAATCTGCACCACGGCCAATACCAACAAAATTAGCTACTTGTGTTAAAAAATCTGGTACCCATATAGCTACAACAGTTATAACCCAGAAGGCAAACCAAAGCAAAGATTCTGATATCTTACCATCAGTTTTTTTAAATTTCACAATTAATCTAATTATTGCGAAAAGTATAAAAATTGATAAAAGAATTTGAATTAACATAGAAATAATTACTCTAATTAACCTAATTACTCTAATTATTCTAAATAATAACCAAATCCCAATAAACTAAAAATAAAAAATAATATATGCATTGGGTATTAGACATTAGGATTTATTTAGGTCAATTAGTATAATTAGAATAATTTATTTTATCATTTTCCCCAACAACAACTCTTTAATTATCTTAAATCCACCTTTAATTCCTTGCCCAAATTCTTTATATATCACTGTTACAGGAACTTCTCGAAATTTTAACCCATATTTCTTAATTTGGGAAATAATCTCGGTTCCATGAGACATACCATCTTGTGAGATATTTATCTTGTCTGCAGCTTGTTTTGATAAAGCTCTAAAACCACAATGCACATCTGTTAATTTTACACCTGTAAAAATTCTATTAATAACCCTGGAAACTGGATGGATAACATATTTCTTTAACCAAGGCATGCCTTTATTTTCTCTTAAAAACCTAGATCCTAAAACAACATCCATATCTTCAAATTTAATGGGTTCAATTAAATCCTTAATCTCTTGTGCTAAAAACTGCCCATCCCCATCAAAATGTACAACAACATCTGCTCCTTGTTGAACTGCATATGTTGTTCCTGTTTGTAAAGTTGCTCCTTGTCCTCGATTAACTTTATGTTTTAAAACTTTTACATTTTTTTCTTTAGCTAACTGAACCGTATTATCTTTTGACCCATCGTCAACTACTACAATACTGTAATCATAATCTTTCAAATTTTCTAATGTGGTTTGAATATTTTTTTCTTCGTTAAAAACTGGTATGACAACAAATGTTTTCATTTTTTTACTAAAGTCATCCTGAGTGACCTTTATGGTTGTTATGAACCGAAGGATCTCGTGGAATAATTGGTTATTTTATTAAATTATAGTTGAAATATATATTTCTGACTATTTTTCAACAAGATTCTTCGACTCCTAACAACTCTAGTAGT
>JBDRML010000031.1:0-24240 GCA_043812195.1 Candidatus Woesearchaeota archaeon
TTTTCTGGGCCCGCGGGGGTTGGAAAATGTGTTTCTCCAAATACCCCTATTTTGGATGGAGAGGGTAAAATTTTATCTATAGAAGAAGCATATGAAAAAAAGTTGAAATATGTTATGAGTTTAGATAAAAAAGGAAAGATAAGCAAGAATAAAATAGCCTATTTGTATAAAGGATATTCAAAAAAACTTTTGAAAATAAGAACTCAATTCGGAACAAATATAGAAGTAACCCCTGAACATCCTTTTTTGGTTTTGAATGGAGGGAGATTAGAATGGATTGAGTCTAGAAATTTAAAAAAAGGTATGCTCATTGCTTCCCCTGAAAAATTAGAGATTGAGCAAATGAAGAAAAATGGAGTTGCAATACCAGAAAGATTTTCTAAAGAGGGTGATTTTTATTTTTATCATATAAATGGAAGATCATCTTGTAAGATTAAAATTCCTAAACTTGATGAAAATTTTTATTATTGGTTGGGTTTAGTTTTTGGGGATGGTAATTTTAGAAATGCTAGTATAAGGTTTTATAATAATAATGATTTTTTGAGAAATAAATTTAGAGAATTATCTTCAAATATTTTCGGGAACAAGATTGAGATTATAGAAGTGTATGATAATTGCCCATACATTGAAATTAGAAAAGCGACCTCAATAGTCAAATTTATAGAAGAAAATGTAGGATATAGTCTATGTAGAAAGAAAAGTGGAATAATAAAAGCCCCGAGAGAGTTGTATACCTCTAAAAAGAAGAATGCATTATATTTCATTAGAGGATTGTATGAAACTGATGGTTCTTTTTATTCTTCAACCCTTGAAATAGCCAGTATGAGCAAGGAATTATTAATTGATTTGAGGTATTTATTATTACGCTTTGGTATTCTTTCAAGAATAAAAAACAAAAGGATTCTTATATCTGGGAGTAATATGGTTGAACTATTTAAAGAAAAAATAAGTCCGTGTGTAAAAATTCCCGATAAATTGAAAAAGAATATAACGAATATTGATGTTATGGGCATAAATAGAAAAGATATAAAAGCTATAATGAAAAACTTTAATATCCTTCATAGTGAATTAGGTGAATATTATGAACATATTTTTGAAAGAGGGATTGGTAGTAGAAAAAAAGTTAAGAAATTGTACTCTATTTTACTAAATTTGTCTAAAAATAAAATAAGAAGTGGATTGGATTTAATTTCTGAGCTTGAAACGATAAGTAATGTAGAAATTGACCCAAATTTAATATTTAACTTGTTTGAAGATAAGACTATCAGGAAAAATGTAGATATTGTAAGGTATGATAGATTAAAAGAATATTCTGAAAAAAGAAGGACTCCTAATCTAAAAAATTATATTAGACTAATTAAAAGATTAAAAGAAATGAAACTATACTCTGGAGAAGAGTATAATAATATTTTAAAGATTTTGAAAATTAGACAAAGAGTTATTGAAGTTATGAACGTGTTTGGTATAAGTTATAAGGAGATATTTCATGAATCTCAAGTTGCAAGTTCTTCAGGAGTTGTCAATATTCTTAATAGTAATGGACTTGCTCTCAAGAGTTTGAATAATTTAAAAACCATATTTGATTCTTTTAAAGGTATAATTGAAAATAGACTATATAGTGAAAGATGTCTGGTAGCACTTGAAAATATAGATTTTTTACTAAATTCTCAGATTATTTGGGATAAATTAATTAAAATTGAAGAAATTGAGGGAGGAATAGTTTACGATCTTAATGTTGAAGGTGTCCATAACTTTATTGGTGGAAATAGTCCATTAATTTTGCACAATACTTCATTGGCATTGGTTATTGCTAGGAGATTGTATGGTGAAAACTGGGGGCATAATTTTTTGGAGCTCAATGCGAGTGATGAAAGAGGTATTGATGTTGTTAGAAATAAAGTTAAGGATTTTGCTCGAACTAAGGCTATAGCTGATGTTCCATTTAAAATAATTTATTTAGATGAATGTGATTCTCTAACTAAAGATGCTCAACAAGCTTTAAGGAGAACTATGGAAACTTATTCTAATACTTGTAGATTTGTTTTAAGTTGTGTAACACCAGATACAAAGATCTTATTACCTGGTGAAAGAGAAATGACTATAAATAACTTTATTGATCAGTATGAACAAAATACTAAAAATAAGCATATACAAAATGTAGCAAATGATCAAAATTCTATTAAAAAAGATTTGGTGCTTGCTACAGTAAAACTTTCTGCAAGTTCTATAGGCAAGAATGTATTGCAAATAACAACTATGACTGGAAGAAAAATTAAGTTGACTGACGATCATAAATTACTCACTGTGGAAGGATGGAAAAGGGCTGGAAAATTAACAAAGGACGATAGACTGTTAGTTTATCCTAATTTGGAAGGGTGTGAAGTTGAAGATAATAGTAAGGAAATTATAAATCTTAGTAAATTTATAAAATTTATATCCCGATCAGAAGAACGAGATGGTTTGCAAAAAATTGGTAAAGATGTGCGTTTTAAAAATTTAAAATCTGACGAGAAGGGAAAAATTCTTCAAAAAATAGATAAACTAAGAGAGATTGTAAAATCTGGTAAGGGGTTGACAGAAAGAGAATTAGAAGTGTATAATATTATTAAGCATAATCAAAAAATTACTAGAGAACAACTGCAATATAGATTAAGAATTACTAGAATGGGCATTAATTACTTATTGCCTTCTTTAGAGAAAAAAGGATTTATAAAAAGAATTGTTAATAAAAAAACTCATTTATTTGTTACTTCTGAATTAAAGCCGATATGTCTTAGAAATGATATGCACATCAAAAGAATAATTGAAAAGGAGTTTGGTATAAAAATCTCATATTCAGCTGTTAAAAAGTCTGTTGACTCTCTTGTAGAAAGAGGAAGAATTGATAGAATAATTGGTGAATTAAAACGTAAAGAATTATTAGATATTTCTTATAATGATATTGATAAAATTGGTGCTTTAGCAAGAATTTGTGGTTTTATGGTTGGTGATGGTCATCTTGTTAAAAATGATATTAGACTTCATTTTTCAGGAAATAGATTAGCTCTTGAAGAAGTACAAAAAGATTTAGAAACATTAAATTTTAATAATTGTTCTAAAATAAAATCTGTCAAGATAGAAAATAAAATAGGAGATAGATCTCTTAAAGGTATGAGTACGTCGTTTACATTTGATTCAAAAGCATTATCTTTACTTATTCAATATTTAGGAATTCCTACAGGAGATAAAACAATAACACCTTATTGCGTTCCTGAATTTATTATTAATGGAACTAAATATGTGAAAAGAGAATTTTTAAGAGCCTTATTTGGTTGTGATGCCGATAAACCTCATTGGAAGAGAATGAATTATGGTGCAATTTCTTTGCGACAAAATAAATCTGAATTGCTTAAAAATCAAATGTTAAAATATTATAAACAATTAAAAGACCTTTTTAAGGAGTTTGATGTTGAAACATATATCAATATTAGAAATAAAAATGAAGTAAGAACTAAAGATAATGTTAGAGTACTTACTTTTGGGCTTATTATAACTCCCAATAATAAAAACTTGTTTAAATTTTTTTCAAGAGTGGGATATTTTTATGAAAAATATAAAGATAAACTAAACCGTATTTCATCAGAATATTTGCGTCATAAGTTATATTTAATTGAATGTTTACAAGAAAAATCCCAACTAATTGTTGAATCTGTGAATGGCGGTTCTGGAATTAGAGAAACTGCGAGAAATTTAAATGTAAGCCCTGATTTTGTTAGCTTTCAAGTTCAAGGTAAAGATGTTCATTTACCAAGAAAGAAATTTGAGAATGTAGATGATTGGATAAAAAAATATCAATTTAATGATTCGCTTATAATTAATGATATTATGGATATCAAAAAATTGGAGGAAGATGAGGTAATGGACATTACTTGCCAAAAAGATCATAACTTTATAACAAACGGCTTTATTTCTCACAATTGCAACTATAGTTCTAAAATTATTGATCCTATACAAAGTAGATGTGCTGTTTTTAGATTTAAACCTCTTGAAAAAGAAGATTTGAAAGATATACTAAAAAAAATCATTAAAAATGAGAAATTAAAAACTGATGATAAAGCACTTGATATATTATATAATATAAGTGGAGGAGATGCAAGAAAGGCTGAAAATATATTACAAGGATGTGCTGCAATAAATAATAAAATAGATGAAAAAGTAATTTATGAAGTTGCTTCTGCTGCAGAACCAAAAGAGATTATTGAAGTATTAAAATTAAGTGTGAATGGAGATTTTCTTAGAGCTAGAGATTTATTATTAGATACTATGTTGAAACATGGTTTGTCTGGTTTAGATTTAATTAAACAGATACAGAAAGAAGTTATGAAATTAGATGTTGATGATAAAAAGAAAGTAGAAATGATAGAGAAATGTGGCGAGATTGAATTTAGAATGGTTGAAGGTTCTGATGAATTTGTTCAATTAGAGTCGTTGATTGCTAGTTTTTGTAAATAAAGCTATATTTTTAACTTGCTGCTAAACTGTTTAAATTTCCTATCTTTTTTAATTTCATCAAATGTTCCATGTGCTACTACTTTTCCATTTTCAAATAAATAAATATAATCAAATTTGTTAAGGAGATTTAACTTGTGAATTGAGGATATAATTGTCTTATCTTTAAACTCTTTTAAAATACTGTCATATATTTTATTTTCATTTAAAGAATCTACACTACTAGTTGGTTCATCCAATAAAATAATATCGCTATCTCTAGCTGCTAAAATTCCTCTAGCTAATGCTAATCTTTGTTTTTCTCCCCCACTTAAAGATACACCCTTTTCTAAAACATTAGTTTCTAATCCATTTTTTAACCTGCTTACAACCTTTCTAAATTGGGCCATATCTATCGCTTTGTTTAAATTATCTTTTGAAGTTGAGATATCCATTGTTATGTTATACCTTATTGTATTATTGAATATTTCTGGATCTTGAGGAATTAATGTAACATTATTTTTAAGATCTTCAAATCCTCTTTTTAATTTATTTTTGTCACAATAAACTGTTCCTTCTTTTGGGGGATACAATCCTCTAATTAATGTAAGAAGTGTGCTTTTTCCTGAACCACTTTCCCCAACAAATGCTATTTTTTCTTCTCTTTTTAAAGTTATATTTACTTCATTTATATGCATTCCTTTTCCAGCAACATCATATGTAAAGCCCACATTTTTGAAACTAAGTTCCTTCCAATTTTTTGGCAATCTGCCTCCAACTTTTCTTTTAATCTTTTCAAATTCTTCGTCTATTGGACTTACATTAACTACCCTTGCATTATGTTTAACCATACTTCCGTATAAGCTAGCAAAATTATAGAATGTGTGGCCTATATTATTTAAATAACCATAAAACATATACAAAGTACCAATCATTATTGCTCCACCTGAATGGAAATCGGTGTAAGCTTTCCAACTTAGAATTGCTACGGTCATTATTGAAATTGCAATGCTTGCAAATGCCCATTTTGCTTCCCCAATCATGGATCTCTTTTTGTGAGGTTCAAAAGATGCCATTATTCTGTGATCTATTTCTCTCTTTACTGTTTTTTTAAGTTTTAATGTTATTACAGTTATTATATTGCTGATATAGTCGAAAATTGCTGCAGAAGCTTTATTTTCAAGTTCATTTATTTGCTTGTGTTTTTTGACTAACTTTTGATCAAATTTGAAAATTACAAATAAAGTTATTAAAGAGAACGCTAATGCAAACAATGCTGTTCTATAATCAATAAATAAAAGGACAATTACTGAACCGAATAAACCAATTAAAGATTCAATTACCCTAAAAGTCATATGTGCTGCAAATTCTTGTATTGAAGAACTACTTTTGTTTATTTTATCAATTGTATTTCCTGAATGGTGATCTTTATGCCATGCAACGGGTAATTCTAAGACTTTTGCTATTTTATTATTTAGGAAATGTCTTTTAACAATAAATCCAGTTTTTCTTTCTAAATATCTTCCGCTTCCGTGAAATATCCAGAATCCGATGGTGATTGCAAGTAATAAAGTTATTTTAAATATTAAATTTTTAAGTTCGGCATTAGAAGTTATTGTTTCTTGAATAGAATTAAAGATTAACCCAATTACTAAAGGTTCTGCTAAATTTATTATGTTAGCTATTATAAAGAATAATATGTAGATGCTAAAAACTCTTTTTTCTCCCCCAAGATAGTTCCATTCTGTAACAAGAAGGTTTATTATTGCATTTTTTTCCTTTTTTTCCTTTTTTCCCATTCTAATTATCAAAATTAAAATAACAAATATATTAAAGTTTTGTATGATTATGTTTTTTGATTTAGAGAAAACCATTATAAATCTAAATTACCTTCTATTATCATGATATGGACAGAAAAGTATAAACCTCAGAAATTAAGTGATGTTGTAGGTGATAGAGGAGTTTTAGAGCAATTAGAGGACTTTATTTTAAATTATAGAAATCATAAAAAAAATTCTGTTATTTTACATGGAATGACTGGAACTGGAAAAACCTGTTCTGTTCATGCTATAGCTAAAGAAAATAATTTAGAGCTTATGGAATTAAATGCTTCTGATTTTAGGAATAAAGCTCATATAAATGATATTATTGGTTTTTCTATTAATCAAGCTAGTTTATTTAATAAAGGAAAGATTATTTTGATTGATGAGATTGATGGATTGTCTGGGATGAAAGATAGAGGTGGTGCACAGGCTTTGGCTAGTCTTTTAAGTAGCTCTGCTTTTCCAGTTGTTTTGACAGCTAATGATGTTTATCAGGATAAATTATCTGGTTTAAGATCTAAATCTATTTTATTGGAATTTGAAAATTTAAAAAATAATGAAATGCTTGAAGTTTTGAAGAAAATTGTTGATAAAGAGAATGTAAAAATTGATGATTTATTTTTGAAGAAATTAGTTGGAAGAAGTGGTGGAGATTTGAGAAGTGCTATTAATGATTTGCAGATTCTTTGTGCTTTAAAGAAAATAAATGAAGAAGATGTTGAATATTTGGGAGATAGAAGAAAGGAGCAAGAGATATTTGCACTTTTGAGATTAATATTTAAGTCTAAAGAGTTGGATTTGATTTCTAAAACTTGTGATGATGTGGATTTGAATTTTGATGAGATGTTTTTATGGATTGATGAAAATTTACCTTTTGAATATTCTGGAAAGGAATTAAGCAGAGCTTATGATATGCTGTCTAAAGCTGATGTTTTTAGAGGTAGGATAAGAAGATGGCAACATTGGAGATTTTTAGTTTATCAGAAATTTTTCATGAATGAAGGTGTGGCTTTAGCTAAAGATGTTAGTAAGAAAGGATATGTAAAATATAGAAGAACCCAGAGATTATTAAAAATCTGGAGATCTAAAATGAAGTATGGAAAGAGAAAAAGTATATGTGCAAAAATAGCTGATAAAATGCATGTTTCTACTAAGAGAGCTATGAAAGATATATTTCCTTATGTTAAAAATTTGTTAAAAAAAGATGAATTTGTAAATAAATTTGATTTTGATGATGATGAAGTTTCTTGGTTAGTAAAGAATTATTAATTACATTCCCAAAAATTTCATTGCTTCAAAAATAAGAAATGCTGGCCAGACTAGAGATTTTATAACACCAAAAACTCCGCCCCAAAAACTGGTTGCTGTTGAAATATAATAAATTGCTGAGCCTATAAATCCTACGCAATAAATAGATACTCCACCACTGTATCCTTTGAAATTGTTGCCTCCGCAAAATTTATCTTTTATTCCTTTTGCCATGAAATAAATTTTAAACTTGAAATTTATAATACTTTTGTTTAAAGGCTACTTGATTACTGGGATGATAAAGAGAAAAGTTAATAAACTAGTTAATTCTAAAAAATTAAATTCATTTTAAGAGGTGAAAAATGGCTAAGAAAAATGCTAAGGCGGCTAAGAAAACTACCACTAAAAAAGGAAAGAAATAATACCTTTCCAAATAATCTGGTTCTTGAACAATTCAAAAAACTAGTTTAAAAATCTTTTTTTATTTTTTATATAGAAAGTTTTAATAAGTTCTTCGATATAATTGTATTAATGACTTATAACATAATTGTAGGAAGAAATGATAGCGATAGAAAAAAGTTAGGTGAGAGAGGTACTGTTTTTCTTGGTAGACACTATGTTAGAATGGGTCAGAGTGTTTCTTTAAGCAGTAATATTTTCTTAGATGTAGCTAGACCGCATGTTATGTTGATAGTTGGGAAGCGTGGAAGTGGAAAGTCGCACAGTTTAGGGGTGATTGCTGAAGAAATGTCTAAATTGCCTGAAGATATCTCTCAGAATTTGAGTGTTGTTATTTTTGATACTATGGGAATATTTTGGACTATGAAGTATCCTAATAATCGAGATGAAAATTTATTAAGAACTTGGAATCTTAAGCCTGAAAAATTAGATACTATAGATGTGTGGATTCCTGAAGGATATTTTAAAGAATATAAAGAAAAAGGAGTTTTAGCTGATAAAAAATTATCTATAAAGACTTCTGAGTTGGATGCTGGTGATTGGGCTGGCGTTTTTTCTGTTGATTTAATGGATCCTGTTGGAATATTGATTGAGAATGTGATAGGGGGTTTGAAAGAGAGCAAGAAAGATTATTCTATTTTAGATATTATTAATGAGATAAAGAAAAGCAAAACTAGTGAAAAAAATGTTAAGGATGCTGCTATTAATAGATTTTTAGCTGCTGGAACTTGGGGGATATTCAAGAAAGGAGGAACTGAAATAAGAGATTTGGTTCAGAGAGGAAGGGTTAGTGTTTTGGATATTAGTTGTTATACTCATATGGCTGGTTCTTGGGGGGTTAAAACTTTAGTTACTGGTTTAATTTCTAAAAAATTATTATTAGATAGGATGATTGCAAGAAAATTAGAAGAATTAGAAACTATTGAATCTGGAAGTGGTTTATTTGATTTGGAAAAAGAAGAAACTAGAGAAGAAATGCCTTTAGTTTGGCTGATGATTGATGAAGCGCATAGTTTTATTCCAAAGGAAGGAAAAACAGGTGCTAGTGATGCTTTAATTCAATTATTAAGAGAAGGAAGGCAGCCTGGAATTTCAATGGTATTGGCTTCACAACAACCAGGTGAGCTTGCTAAAGATGCTATTACTCAGGCTGATATAGTTTTAAGCCATAGATTAACTGCTAAGAAAGATATTGTTGCATTGAATAACATAATGCAAACTTATTTGTCTTCTGATGTTCAAAAATATTTGACTACTTTGCCTAGAATGGCTGGAGCTGCGATTCTTTTAGATGATAATTCTGAAAGGATTTATCCTATGAATGTAAGACCTAGAGTAACATGGCACGGCGGAGAGGCTCCAACTGCTGTGAAATTAAAAAGTCAAGAGATATTGGATTTAGGTTTGGATTTCTAAAATTGTGAGAAAATTGATTTGTTAATTTGTTTAGTCATTTCTAAGTTTTTTATTACTGTAAGCTTGATTTTTATTTTTTTATTAACAATTTCTAAAAGTTCTTCTAGATTAAAAGATTCTATAGATTTATTCTTTTTGAAGAAATTGTCTAAGGCTTCTACTATTTTTTTAGGATATACTGTTTGGATAATTAGATTACCATAGGTTCCAACATAATAGCTTTTATCAAAAGATGATGATGAGTGCCTTATTTGCATGTTAATTCCTATATTTTGATAGAATTTTCTAATGTTTTTGTCTAAAGGTGTATTTCCTGTGCTAAGAATATTTGATTTTATTCCTTTCTTTTTCAATTGACCCATTAACTTCTTTTCTTTTTCTAAATGTAAAAGACCTTCCCATGCATGTGCTGCTTGATAACAGTTAATATTATTTTTACTTCTTTTATAATTTTTAAACCAATCATCAATTAGATCTTGCCAAAATTTCATCATTTGGTTTAGGGTGTTAAATGTGAAGACTGAAATTTCTCCTTTAATAGAGGATATTGCATTTGGTTGAATTTTTTCTTTAGTGATATCTGAGTATAATTGGTCTATGATAGTTTTGCTTTTCAGAAGCCATTGTTTGTTGATTTTGTATTTATGGTCTGTTTGTATTAATACTTCTTCTTCAATTAGTTCCAAAACTGCTTTTCTGACAGCTTGGAAGGTTACGTATTTACCATATCTCTTTCTTATGTAATTTGTTAATTCTATTAATTTTAGAGGATATTCTTTAGTTAAGATTGTAAATACTAGGTTTTTTACATTTGATTTTTTTCCGAAAGGCAGAGTTATTTTTAACATATTGAACTAAAAAAGTTTATCAGATTTTTAAACTTTTTGGTTTAATTAAAATTGAACCAAGTATATATAATATCTTAAGTTGCTACTAATAAATAATAAATAAGGAGTAAAAATGAATGATATACTAAAAATAGAAAAAATGACATTAAAAAAACTTAAGGATGTAGGGACGTTGGTGTCTTGTATAGGCATTGCAAGTAGTATAGGTTATCTGTGTGGTTTAGGTGGGAAAGATATCTATAGAGCTTTTGATTATGATCCAGTCTACGTTATATATGAACCTTATATCTCGGGGAATACAATTAAGGATGAAAATGGAAACAGAATAATTCGTTTGGATAAAATAGAAGAAGATCCAAATATAGAGAGAGATTTTGCTTTTGTGGAACAGAATGGTTTAGGACGATATAAAGGAATATATTATACTTCAAATGAAGATTCTATATTCAGACCTGGTAGAAGAATGCCTGATTATGGACCTACTAAATTTTAAATTTATTTATTTTTTTAAATCTAAACAAACTCTAAATTTTCCTGGTGCTGGTGCTCCTGCTTTTACTAATTTTGGTTTGAACTTTTGGTATTTGTTTTTTAGTATTTGAAAGTTTTCTTCTCTTTCGAAAATGTAAATATGTATTTTTCCTTTTGGTTTTAAGTATTTTAATGCTAGTTCTAAATATGCTTCTGAATCTGATGGGTGCGGCATAATGATTCTGTCAAATTTCTTTTTTAATTTGGGAAGAACTGTTTTAACATCTCCTTTGTATAAAAAAATATTTTTTCTTTTGTTGAGTTTGATATTTTCTAGTGCGTATTTATGTGCGGTTGGATTTATTTCTATTCCGTAGATTTCTTTTGCTTTAGAATGCTTTGATATTGTTAAGGGAAATGGTGCTAATCCTGAAAACATTACTAAAACAGATTCTGGTTTTTTTATTAGTTTTGCAATTCTTAATCTTTCTGTTGCTGTTCTCGGTGAGAAATAAACTTTTTCTGGGTTTAATTTTATTAGAATTCCATTTTCTTTGTGTATTGTTTCTTTTGATTTCTTTCCTGCTATAATCTTTAATTTTGGAGTTCTGTATTTTCCTGAATATTGCTTTGTTTTGATTGCTACTGTTTTTATTTGTTTTAAAGTATCTAGAATAAATTCTCCAATTAATTTTTGTTTTTTTATTAATTCTTTTGGAAAATCTGAGAAAATTAATATATCTCCAACTGCATCAAAAGACCTTGGTATTAGTTTTAAGTCTGTTTTTGATAATTTCATAGTAATTTATTTTATATTATTGTATAAAAGCCTTTTCGTAACATTTAAATATAGCTATCTTGATTATAAAAACATATGAATAAAAGAGGAGATTTTACAGGTAGAAGTGCTATATGGTTATTGATAGCTTTAATTTTCTTATATATTGCCTTAACTCCTTTTGGATTTTTGCCATTTCCTTTTAGTTTGGATTTAACTGAGAGTATTGTGAGAGGATTAATTGCTGTTATTGGTGTATTAATATTCATAGAATCTTTTAATTATGATTCTAAGCAAAAATTCCTTGGCATTGTTATAGGATTAATCTTCTTTCTTGTGGGAGTTTACATATTATTGATGAGTATAGAAAGTCTTCCATTTTCATTACCTTATACATTTGAAATAAATGATATATTTTTACAGGTTATTCTTATAATATATGCGCTGTATTTAGCATATGCTTCGTTTAAGCAGGATTGATCAAGATGAAGTTCCTTAATAAAGTAAAGTTGTTTGTAATTTTAGTAAGTTTATTCTTAGTTCAGAACGTTTCTGCTGAATTGTATAGATTGGCTGATATGAGACCTAGTGGAATTGGTGGGTTTTTTAATTCTAAGGTTCCTTTTGGAGTATTTGGAGATGTTGGTTGGTGGATGATTGCTTTAATTTGGCTTTTTGTTTTTATTATTGGTTTTGTGAAGGGATTTAATAGGATGGGTTTAAATAACCGTGCTGCTGCCATTATTCTTTCTGCTATTACAGCTACTGTTTTTGTTGGATCCTCTTATCTTGATGAGTTCAGCATTATTGTTGCAATTGCTATTCCTGTTGCTATTGCTGGCTTTTTTATTGTTAATTCAATTAGGTGGGTTAGGGGTGGTGGAAAAAAGAAATATGCTGCTACTAAAATTATAAACAATATTGGGAAAAATCCTGAAAAGAAAGGTTGGTTCAAAAGAATGCTTAATAGAGAGGGTAGAACTGAGAAAAAATTGCTTCGTGAGATAAATAAACTCAGAAAAGAATTAAATTCTGGACCTGATAAAGATGATGATAAATATGAAAAATGGGCAAATGCAATGTCAGATGAAATTGCTTCTAACATTAATCCTCTTCTTGAAAGACTTGAATTATTAGAGACTAAAATGTATAGGCGTTTTAAAAGTACTAACAAAGCTTCTAGAAAAAGAGCTAAATATTTTAAAGCGAAATTAAATTCTATGGAAAGTGCTATTAGTTCTTTAAAAAGTGGAGATTCAGATGGTGCTGCTGATAAAATTGAAGAATTAAGACGTGAAATGAAAGATGATTATAAAAATTATGTAAGGATAGTTTTAAGAGAAATTGAAAAATTAGAAGGTAAGGTTGATGAATTAAAAGAAAAGATTCCTGGGGAGCCAGAAGAGAGTGAAGGTGATGAAGGATTGTCTGATGATGATGAGGAAGGAGAAAAAGAACCAGTAGAAAAAGCAGAAGGACCTGAATTTGTAAAACCAGAAAATATAATAGATAGTATGAATATAGGAGATTTGTATGGATATAAATCAAACACTGGACAAGAGATGTATGTTGAAATAAAAAATAAATATCCTGAAAGAAACGTTGTGCAAGTACAAAATGTTGCAGGTGGAACTATTTTTGCAATAAACCCTGAACAATTGTATGATGTTGGAAAGGGTGGACCTCAGGCTGTTAAGAGTCTTAAAAATTATTATGATAGCTTACGTAAAACTGCTATTTCTTTGCCTGAAGGAAGTAATGAAAAATTTGCTGTTGAAAATACTGCTAGAAAAATTCTAAAACAATTAGAAAAATATGGTTGGAGTCCTAGTTAAACCACTTATCTAAATTCTTCTGCTTTTTTTCTGAAACTTTTTCTATAATTTTATTTATTCTGTCTTCTGAGAATTCTCTTTCTGATAATATTTTAGTGATTTTGGCTATGTTTGGCGCTTCCCATTTTAATTGATAGTTTTTTATTATTGGCATGTTTTTGAAAGTTGCATATATTTTTTTCCAATTGAAATCTGCTTCTACGTTTTTGAATATTTCATCGAATTTTTTATGTTGCTGAACTAATTTTAATGCTGTTTTTGGACCTATTCCTTTTACTCCACCTGGATTGTAATCTGTTCCAACTAAAATTGATAATGCCATTAATTGATCTTGGTTTATTTTTAATTTTTTTAGTGTATATTTAAGCTCGACTATTTCTGGATAAACTTTCACGTATGTTCCTTTTATTTTTTTCCTTTGTGAAACTGTTAGGTTTTTGATAATTCTTGGGCCCCCATGTATCAAGCAATCAATGTCTGTTGTTGCGCATGCCCAAATATCTCCTTCTTGGTTCATATAAGCCAATTGTGCGTCTGCTTCTGAAATTGATTGTATTATTGGTTGTCCCATGGCTTTAAGAAATTCTTTGGTTTCTTCCATCACTTTGTCTTCTATTTTTATTGTTTGTTTTACAAATTTTAGTTTTTCTTCTGCCGTTTTTGCATTAGATAGTTTTTCTTTCGCAATTTCTTTTCTTTCTGCCCTTTTCTTGATTTCTTGTGATTTTAATTCTGGTGGAACTCCATCAAGTATAAAACATAATTTAATTCCTTGTTCTATTAAATTTGGAATTCTTGTTGATAAACCCATCAAGTGAGATGTTACATTTCCTCTTGAATCCATTAGTGGTGTTCCATCTGGTTGTCTAATACTAGAAATAAATTGGTAGAGCATATTGCTAACATCTATTCCTATCTTTTTGCCTTTTAAGCTTTTTAGATCTATTTGTTTTGCTGTTATTATTTCTTTAAGTTTTACGCCCATTTTATTAAATTGTGTAATTGTTCTATTCTTTTTAACCTTTGCTGATTTATTATATTTATGTAATTAATTCCTTTTTTAGTTATAAAAAATCTGTGGGCCTTTTTATCTTGAGATATTTTAATTAAACCGTCTGATTTTGCTTTTTTAGAAATTTTTCTGAAATGATTTGGAGCCCTACTTTTATGGCCCATTTGATGATATAATTCATCTGTTTTTGGACTAATTTGACTTTCTTTTAATGTCTTTAATAATTTATATGTAAAATTATTTCTTTGAACATGATTCGAATTATCTATTTTTGGCCTAAGTTCCCTGTATCTATTAAGTCTTTTTTTATTATACTTAAATGGCTCAAAATTTAGTTTTTTTAAATTTGCCAAAGAGATAGTCAAAATGTTTTCTTTTCTAGAAGGAATTACTTTATTTAATCTACAGATTAATTCTAAAGTATCTAAAACTTTTTGATTATACATCTCTATGCTAAAATCTTGTTTGTAATCTGAATTTCTGATATGTCCTTCTCCATCAGCCACTCCTTGAAAAAAACGCTCTGAGAATGATTGATTATTTGTTATTGATGGCAAAAGAATGTACTTAATTTTATCTATAATTAGCCTATGTATTGAACTATCTTTACAGGCTTCTATGATTAATTTGTTTCCTCTTTTTGATTTTTGGATGTTTATTGTTTGTGGTGGAATTCTTAATCTTTTTTCTACTTTTTTAAGGGAATCTTCTGGTTTTAGATTATACAAATAAAAGTTTAAATCTTTCCTTTCGATTTGAAAATATTTTTCAATAAAATCTAAGAAGAATAAAATAATATTTATATCTGTATTAGTGATAGATACTCTTACTTTACGCTTAGTTTCGTTTTTCCCTTCTGCTAAGTATATTCCAATAAAATAAGCCAAATCATCTGTTATTTTTAAATATCTTGGAATTTTGTGTTTTTTCCCAGTATGTTTAGAAAAGAAGAGTACATTTTTGTAAATGGTTTTCTTATCTATTTTTAATTTTGATAATATTTTTTTTAATATATGTACTGGAATTGACGGTCTTTTATTTTGATATTTCTTAAGATAGGTGGATGTTAAAATTTGTTGATTTTTTTTTGGAAATGCTAGTTTGGTAAATTGGTATATTGAGCTGTATTTTGACGCTATGTTGGATCTTAAATTAAGAATAAAATTATTCTTTAAGGTTACTGAGATTTTTTCGTGACAATTAAACATGAGTTCATATAAATCGATTTTTTTATCGGCTATTATTTTTGTTGGCATGTTTAGTATATGGAAAAATGACTTTATAAATAAACCGTTGGTGGTTGTCAACCTTGTCGACCTTTGTTGTAATTTAAATTATTTAAACCCAAATAAAGTAGTTTGTTTTGCTCCTTCTAATACTTCTTCGAATGTTGTGCCATATAATTCTAAAATTGAATCTGCTATTGGTTTTATTTGTTTGTCTATATAATGTTGATAATCTAAATTATGTTTTAGTTCTTGGATTGGTTCTGGGCCTTCTGTTGTTTGATAATATTCTATTATATTTGATTCTAGTTTTTTTAATTTACGGGCTGCTTTAATGTGTGGAGGTGTAGTTTTTGTATACTGATCCAAATCTTTTCTTATTGATTTTTTGTAAACTAATTGTTTATCTCTTTTCCCTGTGTTTATTTCTTCTACATATTTTTTTATGAAAACTGTAACTTCTTTTTTGTGGAATACTCTGTCTAATAATTCTTCCTGAAATTCTTTTGCTGCATCTGTCCAGTCTGATCTTCTAACTTCCAAACCTACAAATTCTATTTTTTCTTTACCATCTTTTAATAATAATCCTGCATATCTTTTTTTAGCACCTGCTTCTCCAGATCTTACTTTTGGCATTAGAAATCTTTTGTAACATTTTTCATACTCCATTTCTAAATAGCTTTTTCTCTTATATTTTACTTTGATTAAATTTTCATAGAATGAATTAATTTCATCTTGTAATTTTTTTCCTATTGCAACAGCTTCATCATAAGATTCTGTTTTAGTGTTTACAAAATTAGAATCTGTATCTTGATAAATAACTTCATAGCCCTTTTGATTTATTCTTTCTCCAGTTTGTTTAATTATTTCCTGGCCAAAACTTGTGATTGCATTTGCTATTTTAGTGTTGAAAAATCTACAAGAAGGATTGGCCATGATCCCAAAGAACGAATTCATAAGTATCTTAATTGCGTATCTGCCTAACTCATCATTTGTTTTTCTTGCTTTTTCTCTGTGATACCATAATTTCTGAATGATAATAGGCAAAATTCCATCTTCTGCTCTGAAGTATGCTCCGTTTGGTGATTTAATTGAATCTTTTTCTGGCTTTTCTAAATAAGATGCTGGATCTAGATTAAAAGTTCTTATTATAGAAGGATATAGAGATTTAAAATCTAATACTACTATATTATCATATATTCCTGGACTAGATTCTTTTACAAATCCTCCCTTTATTGGTGCTAGTTTTTCTTTAAAGGAACCGGTTGGAGCTACTAATTTTTTCTTTTTTAATTCTTCTAAGTATAAAAAATCAAATGATGCTATTGAAGCGTTTACTTTGTCTAATTGCATTCCAGTTATTAAACTCCTTCTTATTGCTAAATTCAATAACTCTGCTTCTGTTAAAATTCTATAGGCTAATTCTGAATCTAATAAATTGTATTCTAATAATTTTTTAATGTCTGTTTTGTATAAATTATCTATTTCTTTATATTTTTCTGGACCTGTTGATTCTATTAATTTGGATTTTCCTAATAATTTCTTTGCTGCTGTGTTTAGTTTGTAATTTTCTAATTTAATGAATGAACTTTTTATTAAATCTAAACCGTCTAAAACTAATCTTCCGTATATTGATGCTTTGCTTGTTCTGAAAAAGTTTGTTTCTAGACTTATTCTACACACTGAATTATCTCTTCCTAAAATAAAAGGTATTTCATATTTCTTGAATTTTTCTTTTAAGTATACTAAATCAAAATCTATTACATTCCATCCTGTGATTATGTCTGGATCAAAATCTATTAATTCTTCCTGAAATTTTTCTAATAATTCTTCTTCTGATTTACAGCTTATTGTATCTGGATGGTCTGCTTTTCCAACTAAAAATGATTTTTTGTAATCTTTTGAATAAAATGAAATACAATATAATTCTTTTCCATCTGAACTTGATTCTACGTCTAATGATAGGACTTTTATGTTTGTTGGAAAATATTCTGCTGGCTTGATTTCTGGTTCTTTGTATACTCTGTCTATTTTTTCGTTTATTTCAAATTCTCCTTCAATTTCTATACTATTATGAATTTGATTATCTATTAGATATCTTATTGCAAATCTTACATCTGCTTCGTAAGTTTTAATTCCGATTTCTTTTAGTTCGTCTCTTAATTCTGGAACCTCTTTTGGTATTGTTAATGTAATTTTCGTGACTTTTTCTCTGTTGAAATTTGTGAAATCTGTTTCTTCATAATCAAAATCTGCTAATTCTTTTGCTTTTTCTAAATCTGAAGTTTTAATATAGAAATATGGTTTTAATTCTGTTAGAGTTAGGAAGCTTTCTCCATTTTCTAATCTTCCGAATAGAGCAATGTATGCTTTTTTATCAAAAATCCTGTATGTTTGGTAAATTATGAATCCTTTCATGATTTTGTAATAGGGGGAAATCTTTTAAAGGTTTATTTATTTACATTCTTTAATGAAAGATTGGTATAAAGCTGGGGAAATAGCTAAAGAAGCTAAAGAGTATGGTATGAAGTTAATAAAGCCAGGTGTTTTGTTAATTGAGGTTTCAGAGAAAGTTGAGGCTAAAATAAAGGAGTTGGGAGGTAAACCTGCTTTTCCTACTCAATTATCTATAAATGAAATTGCTGCACATTATAATCCATTTGTTAATGATGAGACTAAATTTAAGGAAGGTGATTTAGTTAAGTTAGATTTGGGTGTTCATATTAATGGTGCTGTGGCTGATATTGCTGTAACTGTAGATTTGGGAGATCACGCTGCATTAGTTAAGGCTAGTAAAGATGCTTTGCAAGCTGCTATTGATTTTATCAAACCTGGTGTTGAATTAAGAGAGGTTGGTAAGGTTATTGGTGAAACTATTACTAAAGCTGGTTTTAATCCTATTAGAAATTTAGGTGGTCATGGTTTAGAATTGTATAAAGTCCATACTTCACCTTTTATTCCTAATTTTGATAATGGAGATACAACTAAGTTAGAGAAAGGAGATACAATTGCTATTGAACCTTTTGCAACTGATGGTGATGGGATGATATATGAAGGAAAACTTTGTGATGTTTATGAATTAAAAGAAATAAAGCCTGTTAGAGACATGAATTCTCGTAAGTTGTTGAGATTTATTGTTGAAGAGTATAAAACATTGCCTTTTGCTAAAAGATGGTTAAAAGATAAAAAAGGATATATTTTTGCATTGAATATTTTAGAGAAACAAGGAATTTTGCATCATTATCCTCAATTGCCTGAAAAAAGTAAAGGATTAGTTAGTCAGCATGAGCATACTGTAATTGTTGGTGATAGGGTTACAACATTGTGATGATACTTTACAGAATTGAATGCCTAAATAATTGTATTTATTATTTGAAAAGAAGAGATACTGGTGAAAAAATATTATGGCCTAATATTGGTTTCTTTTATTTTTTACCTAGATTTACTAAAAGACTTTTAGAAGATGAATGTGCTGCGTGTGTTGAATTTGATGGAAAGATGCCATTAGAAAATGAACTTTTTTTGAGAGTTGTTATTGATTTAGCTAATGATAGATTTAGAAAAGATTAACCCATGTAAGAATGGGCTTCTCTTATTGCTGCTCCTCTTGCTGTTCTTATATATCTTTGTTCTATTTCTTCATAAGTTTTTATGTCTCTATCTGTTATTGATGGTTTGACTTTTTCAAGAGCATCTTTGAAATCTTTTGCTGTAATCTCTTTTGCTTTAATATCATTTCTTAATGCTAACATTCCTGCTTCTCTGCAAACAGCTTCAATATCTGAACCAACATAATTATTAGTTTGCTCTGCTAATTTTTTAATGTCTACTTGTTTTGATATTGGCATTCTTTTTGTGTGAACTTTAAATATCTCTTCTCTGCCTTTTTGATCTGGCACTGGAGTCATGATTATCCTATCAAATCTTCCTGGTCTTAACAAAGCTGGATCTACCATATCTGGTCTGTTTGTTGCTCCGATAACAATTACATCGTGCAATTCTTCTAGACCGTCCATTTCAGATAATAATTGATTTACCATTCTTTCTGTTGATTTTGAACCTTGATCTGTTCCTCTTCTTGAGGCTATAGAATCTATTTCATCAAAGAAAATTATTGTTGGTGAGGCTTGTCTGGCTTTTTCGAAAATTTTTCTTATTCCTTTTTCAGAGTTGTGTGCAAATATTCCTCCAAATCCTGCTACGAAGTTTTGTCCATCTGGCACAGAGACATCATAAACATAATCCTCGTTGTCTATTACTTTTATTTCTTTTACTAAATCGAAAAATATATCTCCTTCAACCAAGTCCCAATATTCTTTGTACATTGATTTATCTTTATCTGCATAAACTAACATTTGTTTTAGTCTTTCTTTTCCGATTGTTAGGTTTGATTTTGGATTATAATTTTTAGTTGTTAAATCTAACAATGCTCCTGAGATTGGAATTAAATCTGATCTTGTCCACTTCCTTGAATTAATATATTTCCCAATTTTCATATTTCTACTTTTGTCAATGAATCCTATATCTTTGAAATTCTCAAAATTTTTAACTCCAAAAATAATCAGTTGGTTTGTTGTTGATTCTGTTCTTTCTTTTTTCTCTCGCAAAAATGCAACTATTCCAAAGTCAAGCAGCAAATACATTAAATCATTGGCAAGTTCCCTACTTACAGTTCCTGCTTCTAATCTGAATTTGCCTTTTTCGCCTTTTGGAATTGATCCATCTCCGCTGAAATATCCTTTGAGAAAGTTTGATTTCGCTTCTTTGTCTAATGCAAATATAATATCTGGTATTCTTTTATTTTCTGCTCCTTCTTCTAATCCGAGAATGTTTTTGAATAATTTTTGAATTAAGAGAGAGTTTATTGTGAATGAATTTTCAAGTTTAGAAATACTGAATCCATATTTGTCAGCTATTTTTAATATATCTTCTCTTATCTCTGGGTTTGAATTATGTATTCTTACTGTATATCCATTAAAATCTCCTTCTGCTACCCAGATCCCCACTAATCTCCAGAAATCACTATTTATTTCTAATATTGGATTGTAGTTGTGCTTGCTACCTTTTAATTTTATTTTTATTTCATCATAGTTTATTCTTAATTTGGCCTCTCTCAATAGTTTATCAAATGCTGTAATTGAGACTGGTAAATTTTTACTAATAATATCTGCTAAATATTTTTTTGAAATTCCTAGGATTTCTGAAGTTTTTTCTAGTCCAAGGATTAATTTTGCCCTAATTAAATAGTCCTTAGCTTTCCCTATAGAAACTGAATCATCGTTTTTGAATCCTTCATAAAGATTAATATTTTTCATCCTCTCTTTTGGTAAATTTAACCTTTTTGGTATTGCAATGTAGCTTTCGTTAGGTATTAAATGACTTGTTGGCAAGCTACCAAATTTTCCATTTACAAAAGAAAAAAGTGAATGGTCTGTAGTAACTTTAATTTTCCTTCCTGTTCTTGTAGTTATTTCCACTAATTTTGAAGTTAATGGGTGTTTTATGTAGTCATCTATTTTTGAAAATCCAACCCGTTTATCTTTGTCGAATGTTAATACTTCAATATCTTCTTTATTTTCTACTATATCTCCTATTTTCATTCTAATTATTTTGCCATCTTTTTTTACTATTAACTCTTCATTGTAAGGCAATGATTCTCCAACCCACATAGATACTAATTCTGGACCTTTTACATTAATGAAGTTAGCTTCTGATTCGTTTGCTACTGCTTTAGCTAATAGAGTTTTACCTGTACCTGGCGGACCATAAATCAATACTCCCTTTGGAGGTTTGATTCCCATTCTTTCAAATGCGTCTTGGTTTTTTAATGGCCATTCAATTACTTCATGTAGTTCTGTTTTTAATTTATCTAAACCACCAATGTCTTCCCATTTTGTATTTGGTTTTTCAACTAAGACTTCTCTCATTGCAGAAGGTCTTACTATTTTTAATGCTGATTTGAAATCTTCATCTGTGATTTTTAATTTATCTAATGTTTCTTTTGGTATAGTTTGTTTTTCTCTTAATTTAATATCTGGTAATGTTCTTCTTAGAACATTCATAGCTGCTTCTTTAGCTAGTGCTTGTAAATCTGCACCAACAAAACCATGTGTAATTTTTGCCATTTCTTCTATGTTAACTGATTTTGTTAATGGCATGTTTCTTGTATGAATTTTTAAAATATCTGATCTGCCTTTTTTGTCTGGAACTCCAATAACAATTTCCCTATCGAATCTTCCTGGTCTTCTTAATGCTGGGTCTATTGAGTTTGGCCTGTTTGTTGCTCCGATAACTACTACATTTCCTCTCTTGTTTAGACCATCCATCATAGCCAATAATTGTGCTACTACTCTTCTTTCAACTTCTCCATGAGTCTCTTCTCTTTTTGGTGCTATTGCGTCTAATTCGTCTATGAAAATTATTGATGGTGCTTTTTCTGCTGCTTCCTCGAAAATCTTTCTAATTCTTTTTTCAGATTCTCCATAAAATTTATTCATGATTTCAGGACCGTTGATTAAGATAAAATTAGCTTCTGATTCATTTGCTACTGCCTTTGCTAATAGAGTTTTTCCTGTACCTGGTGAACCGTGTAAAAGAACACCTTGAGGAGGATCTATTCCTAAAGCCTGGAATATTTCTGGATGTCTTAATGGTAATTCTACCATTTCTCTTATTTTTTTAATTTCTTCATCTAATCCACCAATGTCTTCGTAAGTTACATCTGGTAAAATTAATTCATCTTCTGTTATCTGCATTGCTTTTGGACTTACTTTTATTTCTGTATTTTCAGTGATTATGATTGGGGTGCCTGTTGGTGTGGTTTCAGCTACTATGAATTTCAAACTTCCTATTGAACCCATAAAACCTTGTTCAAAAATTTCGAAGATATCTTCAAATGGACTTCCTGAGAATGTAGATCGTCTTCTTCTTCCACCACCTAATGCAACTATGTCTCCTTTAACTACAACTCTTCCTAATAATCCTTTTGTGAATATGCCTGGATCTGCTTGAATCATGATACCTTGCTGTGAAGGTGCTACTGTGATTTTCTTAGCTTCTTTAACATCAGCTTTTCTAATTTTGACTTGTTCTCCAATACCTGTTTTTGCGTTTCTTCTTACAATACCATCCATTCTTATGATGGCTTCACCGACATCTGAAGGATATGCTCTGTCCACAATACCTACTGTTTTTCTTCCACCTTCTATTTCAACTATGTCTCCTGCTCTAACACCTACTTCTTTCATAAATTGAGAATCAACTCTAATAATTCCTTTGTATGCTTCTTCTTGCATAGCTTCTTTTACTCTTAAACTGGTTTCTTTATTTGCCATTTTTTTATAGTTCCCTAAACCTTAATATAATTTTGCCTGGTCTTTCTAAAGATAATCTCATCATTTGGTTCATTTCTCTTTCCATACTTATGAATCTTTCTTCAAAATTTATGATTTCTTTTGGGATTGTAACTGAAAATGAATTTCCTACCATTCTTAGTTTTACGTCGAATTGTCTTTTTTGTAGTTCTTTGAAATTCTGAAAATCTTTAATATCTCCTGGATGAACCCACTGCTTTCTGCAATTAGGACATTCTAAAGCTCTTAGTTTAAATCCTTCTTGTTCAAGAGGGAACTTTCTAGTTTGTTCGTTGCATTTATCGCATAATATTTTTGTATTGAAGACGTCATTCATTTTCGTGTAGACTCGGTGTATATACAGGTTGTTTATAAAGATTGTGGTTTAGAAATTTTTTAAAAATAATCACCTTCACAATCATTGAAAATTGCATAGTCTCCTGAATAGGTACAGGTTACATTGTTTATTGACCCTGTGCAGCTAACACCATAAGAAAAATTTCCGGTTTTTGATTTAATAAGATATTGAGTAAAGTTTTCTTTTTTAATACTGCATAAAGATTCTCTTCCTACAGTGTAATTATATCCAAGATCTGTTGCATTTTGTATAGCCTCGTCTACTAGTTCAGTAGTGTATCCTTGATCTAAAAGATATTGAATTAATTCATCTCTAGCGCCCGCATAATAATCTTCTATTTTAAAGTTGATATCGCATAAACCAGATGTTTCTCCTTTTAGTTCTATTTTGGATTTAGTTGAAACTAATAATCCAGTGCCGAAGATATCTATTGTTTGTGTGGATAAAACTTCTGAAAGGTCACAATCTTCTGACGCTTCTATGAAACACTCTAGTGATTCTTCATTTTCAACTGTATATGAGTAATTAGTTCCATTTGAATAGTTTAAATTGAAAAAATTATAAGATCCTGTGTCTATAAAAAATGCCCCACAGTCTATAAATTCATCTTGTTCCATATAATAACAAATTTTTATAGGTCCAGCAGTACAGATATCTCTAGTTGATGCATTATTGTCATTACAATCAGAATTGTTTAAACATTCATGAGCAGAAGTATAATTACATTTTGATTGTTTTGTGAATCCATTTTTACATCTATCTGTAGTGTTAATTTTATTATCATCACAGTCTACATCTATACAACAAGTATAATCTTTGCATATTCCACTTTCTGAGTATTGACATTGTCCGCATCCTACATTGGTTGTACACACACTGTTTTTGCATATTTTTCCTAATGGGCAACCTGCATCTTCACAGCAATTATCATAGCCTTCTCCTGTTTC
>JBDRML010000032.1:0-5794 GCA_043812195.1 Candidatus Woesearchaeota archaeon
GCAGATTCTATTGAAGAATATGGTTTTAATTTAGGATATTGCTTACTTAATTCAGGTGTAAGTTTTTTAGTTACACCATCTACATTAATCCATTCGTCTTTTGCAGAAATAAAACTAATATTTAAAATAAAGCAGAATGCAAAAATTGAAATTATTAATAAATTAATTTGAAATAATGCAATGCCTCTTTTCATAAGAGAATTAAATAAAACAACTTTATAAATTTTTCATTAATGAAAAATTTAATTATTCATATAGAATATTCTTATTCCGTTTGGAACAGGAGTCCATCCATTATCCCCCATGCGAAAAATAGTCCCTCTTTCTTCTTTTGTTTTATAGGCACTTCCATTCTCCCAATAAGTAAATTCTCCTCCAGAAAAAATAACTTTCCTATCAGAATGAGGTCTTTGAACCCCTCCCTGTATATTTGCAACTTCTTGTCCATTCCCCCAAACTTCTCTTGTAATGCTTTCTTGAACAAAAGTTCCTGCGGCAGTATAGCCCATGTTGTTAATAAAATTTCTTCCTTCTGGTGTTATCCTGCAACCAGCAATAAGCCCTAACATTCCCAAACCCAATAAAGTTCTTTTAGCAAATGAAATAGAATTGTCTAATAAACCTGTTGTCAAACGACTTGGTTTCCCATTTCTCACCTCTCGTGAGTAATTAGGCATGATTTATAGAAGATGTCGAACTTTTTAAAGTTTACTATCACTTGGAAGTGAAGACAGAAACGGAAGATTTAAAAAATCTAATATGTTAATAAAAATTAGAGGTGTTGGCACCTCAGAGCCTTATTCTGAGAGAATAAATATGGCAAATCGTGTAACAATAGGAATCCCTATTTACAATGAAGAGAAAACTCTCCAACACACGCTCTCTTCTGTAGAAAGTTCTGCACAAAAATTAAATATTGCATATGAAATAATATTGTGTTTTAATGGGACTACAGATAATGGGAGAGAAATAGCTATACAATACCAAAAAAGATCAGATAATTTAAAAATTATAGATAGCATTAAAGGCAAGTCAAAAGCAATTTTAAAAATATTAGATTCTGCACAAAATGATGAAGTAATATTTTGTGATGCTGATGTAATTGTCGATAAAAATTGTTTTCAACATCTTCTTAAAAATTTTAAAATACCTTATATAATGGCGGTTACTGGATCTCCTAAACCGATTAACAAAAACAATCTCATATCTAAAATTCTAAATGCAAGAATGACTTATCCAAAATCAGAAGTTGCAAGATTGCCGTTAGAGGGATGTTTAGAAAAACCATTTATTCATGGAAGGATATATGCCTTGAAAAAAAGTATTCTATCAAAGGAAGATACAAAAAACAAATTTAAAGAGTCAATTGGAGATGATACTTTTCTAACACACTATATCATAAAAAATTATGGGCGAAAATCTATTATCAAAGAAGATAAAGCAGTTGTGAATTATGTTCCTGTTCAATCAATTAAATCCTGGTGGGATAAATGGTTTAGGATATGGTCTGATCTTGATAAGATTTATGAAGACAATCCTGAATTTCGTGAACTAAAACCATTTATGCAGACCAAATTAGATTGGAATTACATCTCAAAATTGCCTATGCCCACACCATTACACTTTGTTGCAGAAAGAGTAATTCATCATGCTGGAAAAAATTATGCAAAATTTATCAAAAATAAAAGAAAGGATGTTTGGAGAAGATTGGGGGATACCAAAACAATCACAAAATGATAAAAAAACAATATACTGCAGGGTTATCCATAACAGAAAAGTGTAATCTAAAATGTGGTCATTGCTATATTGGACAAAAGAGCGTATGGAAAAAAAAGAGATATCTGCCAAAAGAGATGACATTAGACAAAATCTTAAAACTAATTCCGAAATTAAAACAGGCCAATGTGAAGAGAATCAATTTTGGTGGGGGAGAATCTACATTACATAAAAATTTTATAGATATTGTTAAAAAATTATATGAGGAAGATATGAAAATAAGTCTAACTACAAACGGAACTACATATTCTATTTACCAAAACTATCTCCACCTATTTAATGATATTGGAGTCAGTATAGATTTTCCCGATGAAAGACATTCAACTTTCCGGGGAAATTCAAAAGTTTTTCATAAAGGAGTGAAAACTTTGGAAGAGCTTTCAAAAAAAGGAATTAAAACCGAACTTGTTACATGTCTTATGAAAAATAATTACCGAGATCTACCAAAAATCCATCAACTTGCATGTGATATTGGAGTTGATATGTGGCGTTTAAATAGATTTCACTCTTCCAAAAATGATATAGTAAGGTTTCAAGATAATCCAAAAATAAGATCTCAAATATGTAGAATCAATGATTATTTATCTTGTTCCCCAGAACAACTTGCTAAAACTTTTGCATTCCTTAAAAGTATTACTCCTAAAGAGATGAATTACTCCATACCGGATCCATTATTCAGAACTTATGTAGGGGGCAAGAGTGTTACGCCAGGTATTCCTGCTGGAAGAATTTCATTTAGAATACAATCAAATGGAGAGGTAACACCGAATGTTTTTACTGATGAACTCTCAGATAATATATTTAAAAATAGCCTTAATAAAATAATGCAGAGTAATTCTTTTTCAAATTATGAAAATCTTAAACCAAAAGGTAAATGTGTAACCTGTGTTAATTATAATAATTGTCAGGGAGGAGATATTACAGATTCTTATTTACTAAAAGGAGATATTAATTCTCCAGATCCATTTTGCTTTTTAGATCCAAATGAAAAAAAAGAAACGCAATTAATGAAAATAGAAGACACAAATTTTGTGCATGAAAGTTATCTCGGAACAATTTATGTGCCTATAAAACGAAAATAAAATGGTAAAAATAATCACATTTGAAGGCTCAGATTATTCAGGAAAAACAACAACTTCAAAAGCTTTAGCTAAGATGTTGGGATTAAGATTTAATGATAGTGTGATTTATCCAACTAAAACCTCTTCACAATTATTAACTATTGCCAAAGAAGCAGATGATAAAATAAGAGAAGTTTTATACACTTCTGCATTTATATTAGATAAACAGATTGAAGAATATATTAACACAAACGAAATATTTATACAAGACAGATATTGGCCAAGCATTATTGCCTACGGAAGATTCCTTAATAAAGAAAACTCTATCCACTTTACTACTAATTTTCGAGAATTATTTATAAAACCTTCAGCGGTCATTTATCTTGCTTGCTCTTTAGATGAAAAAAGAAAAAGAAGTGAAAAGCGTAAAAGGAAATCAATTTTAGATAAATACCTTTTACAAAATAATGATAATTGTAATAGGTTAGAAGAAGAAATACAAAAATCACTAAATGGTTTAGAGAATATTATTAAAATAGATACCACCAATAAAAATATTAAAGAGTTAGAAATTCAAATTACGAGAGAATTAAAACAAAGGGAATTAATATGAAGACATTGGATGAAGTTATGGCAGAACCATGGAATAAAGATTTTCCTAAAGCAATACAAATAGAAACAACATCCAAATGTAATTCAAATTGTATTTATTGCCCACACCCGCAGACAAGACACAAATTTGGCTCAAGTAAACTAGATGATGGTCTTTTTTTAAACATTTTAGAAGAAATAAAAAAATATTCCCCGCAATTAATTGCACCCTATCTTAATAATGAGCCTTTAATGGACAAACATATTTTTGAAAAGATAAAAAAAATAAGAGAAATCTTACCAAAGACATTTATAGATTTCGCCACAAATGGTTCCTTACTCTCTCTAGATAAGATACAAATGTTACTAAGCGATGAGCTTGGCATAGACGAAATCAAAATAAATGTGCCTTCTATAGATTCAAAAGAGTATAAAATATTAACTGGTTTAGATTATAATAAAATTTTGAACAATATAAAAAATTTCGTTGACATTACAAGGGAAAAAAATTTTAATGGAAGATACAGAATAATTATTGTAAGTTCTAAAGAACCTGAAAAAGATTTAATATTTTGGAAAAATCTCGGAATAGAATCCAAAACATACAGAAAAATAAGTAGGGGAGGAATAATAGATACCCAGTACGATACAAAAGAGAAAATAACCGGATGCAAATATAATAGAGAATCAGAATGGTTCCATATTTTAAGTACTGGGGAAGCAGTATTATGTTGTATGGATTGGAATAGAGAACACCTCCTTGGCAATCTAAAAAAACGATCTATAAAAGAGATTTGGGACGGGAAAAAATATAAACAAATAAGAAAAAAAATACAATTTAATACAGATAAAAATTTTATATGCAATAAATGTGAATGGGGAGTTAGCTATGAAGAATGAAGATGAGGTAAAAGAATATTTTAAAAGAAAAGGTACTGTAGCAAAATGGTGGAATCCAACCAAAGGAGATTATTCATATTTATTCCAAAATCAATTAAATATAATTAAAGATTGGGTCCAAAAAGAAAATAAAAATTGTTGCCTTGAAGTTTCTTGTGGTAAAGGGAGAGCAACAATGGAATTAGAGTTTCTTTTCAAAAATTATCTTGCGACAGATATCTCAAATGAGATGTTATCACTAACTCAAGAAAATTGCCAATTTTCCAAGTTTATGATTCAAGATGCAGAAAATCTTAGCATTAAAACAGAAAGCCAGGATTGTGTTATCTGTTTAGAGGCTCTTGTACATTATCCAAATCCACAAAATGCTATAAAAGAATTTTATAGAGTTCTCAAACCAGGAGGGGCATTAATTATAGACTCAGATAATAAATATAGTGCGAGACGTTTAGTGAAAAAAGGATATCAAATATTGGAAGGAAGTAAGAAGCAATTTGGACAGGAGATTTTTCAACCTTATACAAAAAAAGATTTAATGAAATGGATAAAGAGTTCAGGATTTGAAATAGAAATTTTTAGATATATGGGAGTTATTAGCCCAATTACATTGCATACAAAAGAAGGGGAAATACAAACATTAATTAATGATAAAATAAGTAAAAAAATACAGATGATAGACAAAATACCTTTAATCAAAAGGTTTGGAACATATCATTTGATACTCTCTAGAAAATGACTCACAAAACAAGGATTCGAATTGGAATAGTTTTGCTAGATGGGACTAAAATTCTTTTAGTTAAAATGCACAGAGAAAATGCAAAAGATATTTATGTACTTCCAGGAGGGGGAATTCACAAGGGAGAGGATATTTTTGAGGCTGCGATTCGTGAAACAAAGGAAGAAACAAATTTAGATATTAAAATAAAAAAGATACTTTATCTAAAAAGCTTATATGCCGAAGAAGAAAATTCTCTTGAAATAATTCTCTTAGGACAGATTAAGAAGGGAAAACTTCAAGTAGGATATGATCCTGAAGAAAAAGGGAAAAATGTATTAGCAGATGTTCAGTTTATAGAATTAAATGAATTAAAGAATCTAAATTTCCATCCAAAACAAATTAGGACATTACTTAAAAAAGATCATGATAAAAATTTTAAAGATGGTGCTACTTACTTAGGGAATTTTAAATATCCTGAAAATTAAAAGTATAAAAGAACTTTTTAATCTTTTAAAAATAATTTAATCAATCCTCCTCAAAAATCAAATAAACTCCCACAGGACTTTCATTAAAATAGTTCTCGTATCTATCAGTCCTCTGACATCTTATATATTCAACTTCATTCTCATATTCTGCTTTGTAAATAAAACTGGTTAACTCGTCACCAATGAGGTTTAGTTCTTCAAAAGATATTTTGACCCCTTCTTTCTGAAGTTCCTTCTCCATTTCCCAAGCCCAAGTACAACTT
>JBDRML010000033.1:0-2114 GCA_043812195.1 Candidatus Woesearchaeota archaeon
TATTCCACACTTCTTCCTTTACTACTGATGGGCCACCTGGATTATCTTTTCCAGATTCCATCTTAATAGTTCTTGTCATGCTCTGATTAATAGCTCTAAGTATTATATTGCCTATTATCTCTTCACCTTCAGGGGATGTAAGAAATTCCTTGAAAGCTTCAATCACATCTTTTTTCTTCATTTTAGTTACCTCTAAATATTTCGTACAGTTTTGGCTTTACCATCAATCGTTGTAACTATTCCGGTGTTATCTATCTCGTCATCATATATTGCAAATATGCAATAACATTCACTACAAGTAACTAAAATACCGAATCTATTATTACCAATATTACGTGGTGAAAATTCTTTAACATCTATCACGTGATCACATTCAGGACAAACAATATTATCCTCAACTATCACATTCCTTCCATGTCTTATTACCTCATATTTTGTAGCCATATTATAAATCTCCTTTATTAAATGTCAGGGTAATTAATTTTTGAACTATGGGGATTACAAACACCCATACGAGAAATATTAATTGATGCATTTAAATCTGCATCCATCTTTACTCCGCAATGTTGACAAGTAAATAATTCACCTGAACGATTTTTACTATCAACATATCCGCATTTAGAACAAGACTGACTTGTATATGCTGGATTAACTTTTGTAAACAAAACACCGTTTTCTTCACAAAACCTTTCCAACTTAGCCATAGTTAATGGATAACTCCATCTCTGTATCTTATTCATAATTACATGATTAAAATTAGATTTATATTTTACATTCTTTAAATTTTCAACAACCATCTCTTTTATATTATATAAATCCAATTGATTACATGACCTATTTATTTCATTATTTCTATGTATCAATAATCTTTTAAACGCTTTTGAGCCTTGTTTCTTATTAGATATCCTATTATATATTTCAAATAATTGAGTACCATGAATTTGTCCATCACTACAAGTTAAAAGTTTTTTATATCCTTGATCTATTCCTAATATATCCCCAACTACTTTCTTATCTTGTTCTTCCTTTTCATAAATTAAATCTATAAAATAATTTCCATTCTTCTTTCTTAACTCTATAGATTTTTTCCTCTCCCATTCTTTGTATTTTAGACTGTGTTTGTGATGATTTATAGGTAACTTTATAGTAATAGCTCTTCTCTTTCCATTTTGAAAATAAGGTGATTTAATACGAATAAATTCATCAAAATGAATACCATTTTTGAAATCAACAATTCGCTGGTCTAAAATTATTGTAACTCTTTTTAAATTTGGTTTAGTAAAAAATTTAGTTTTATAAATGGGTTTTAACTTCAATTGACTAAATCGTTTTGATAAAAAAGATTTTCTTTTTTCTGTTTTAACTGCTTTGTAATAAATTTGTTTATATCTTTTATATCTCTTAGAAGTTGCTTTCTTTATCTGACTTCTTATGATTCCAGAAGCAGTATTATATATAATTTGTCTCCATTGTGAATGTTCAATTTTATTTATAGGTAAATCTACTGATGAAAGCCTATTCTTCAGGGGTAATTTATCTAAAATAATCAAATTAATATAATAATCTAAATCATTAGTAAAATCCTGAAAAATTTTATCTAACATATTGGTTTTAGAAGATGTTTGATACTTAAGTATGTGTTTACTTGATCTAATCATTAGTATTTATATAATCCGTTTTGGGTCTATATATCAGGATATTGTAATGTACCAACTGCAGCATATGGTCTATAGGTGGTTCCATGACTATGAGAACCACCACTGCCTGCACTTCCTGTACTCGTTCCAGATGGACCCCAGTTAGCACCTGCATTATAATCATAACTACCACCACTCATATAAGGTTGATTATATGTATGTGTATGTGCAGGCATTTCACCTGCTGATAATGTATGACCTGGTTGCGTCCATGTACCTGCTTGATTCCCACCATTTACATTGTAAGCAGCAGTACCACCTTTAAATGCCAATACCCTATCTGTAACAGTTGCATCTATTACAAATCCCGGCGATGTACTATTTCTGTACATCCAGAACTTAGCACTTGCATCACCTATAAGTATCCTTATTGTATTTCCATTACTTTCCTGTCGGAAATATGGCATTGTATTTGAG
>JBDRML010000034.1:0-19694 GCA_043812195.1 Candidatus Woesearchaeota archaeon
ACCTTATGAAAGGAAAATACGAAACCAGAATATATGAAAACATGCTAAAATCATACTCAAACAGACTATCAGAAATAGAAGAAAAACTCGCAATGGCAGATGTAAAAAAAGCCTTCAAAAAAGTAAAGTAAAAAATATACAAAGCAACCAAAAACAAAACCTTTAAAAAAGAAAAGAGGTATTAAAGATATAATGAAAAAAAAGGGATTTTTTGGCAAACTATTTGGTTCAAAACCAAAAGGAAAAAAAGATAAGAATACCATTAAAGATAATTCTACTCCAAAAATTAAAAAAAAATTAGAAAATAAACCAGTTAAAGTCAAAACTCCAGTAAAAATCCAAAAACCAATTACTAAAGAAAATAAAAAATTACAGAAAAAAATTCAAAAAGTTGAAATGAGATTAGCCAAAAAAATAGCAACAAATCACTTAATAATGCACATTCATGCTGAAAAAGATATGAAGAAATCTAATTCTGAGTCAGATCAAAAAAAAGGAGAGATGGGACAAAATTCAAAGCCAAAAAAAACTTTTGACGAAATGTACACAAAAACAGGAATAACAGGTTTTGATGCTTTATTACAAGGAAAAGGAATTCCTACAGGAACAAGTGTATTAGTTGAAGGCGGGCCAGGAAGTGGCAAAACAATTTTTTGTTTACAAACAGCATATAACGCTTGTGTGCAGGGTAAAAAAGTATTATATATGAGTTTTGAAGAACCAGAAGAGAAATTAATAGAACATATGGAAAAATTTGGATGGAACGCAAGAAAATATGTTAAAAGCGGCCATTTAAATATTAGAAGATTTAATGCATTAGATATTGCAAGATCAGTAGAAGCACTTTTATCAGAAGCTAAAAAAGAATTATTAATTGAAGTTCAACCAATTTTAATACCACAAGATATCCAACCAGATTTAGTATTTGTAGACTCTTTAACTTCTATTGCATCAGCATTCTCAGGAGAAGAAAGTAGATTCAGAATTTATATGGAACAGTTGTTTAGATATCTTGAATCACATAACATGTCTTCATTATTAATAAGAGAAGTTCCAAATCCAACTCATGTTGGCCAATCTGCTACAGGCAGAGAAGAAGCTACAAGTTTTCTGTCAGATGGAATTATAGTTTTCTACAATGTAATTTACGCAACAGGAAAAAGAACAAGAGCAGTGGAAATATTAAAATTAAGAGGAATGCCATTTGATAGAAAAATAGTAGAAGCTGAAATAGTGAACAAGAAAGGCCTAGTCATATATGCAAATAAATCCATATCTGGTAATTATAAATTGACTTAAAAAATGAAAAATAAATTATTTATCCTATTATTTATCCTAATTTTATTAATCCCTGTAATTATAAACGCAAGAGCAGAAGATGGAAAATTAAGCACAGAAGAAGAAAAATTAGCAGAAATCAACGAAATACAACTAAAACTATATGATGCAGGATTGATTGTAGAACAATTAGAAGAAGATGGCTTTCCAACACAGAGAGTTAATGATATTTTAGCATCAGCACAACAAATTCTCGAAGCTCAAACAGGGCGTGCAAATTCAGATTTTACATTAGTATTAAAATATTTAGAAGATTTAGAATTAATTAATGGGCAAGCTTATGAAGCAAGAGATGAAGTTAAATATGTTAATGAGTTACTTGCACAAACAAAAGAAGATAGTCCAAATATTGATTTAACAGAATCTGAAATAACTATAGGAGAAATGAATTCTGAATTCAACGCAGAAAAATATGGTGAAGCAATAGAGTTAGCGCAACAGGCATATGCAAAAATACTGAAACAAGAAGGAGAACAAACTACAGCAAAATTAGCATTAGCATCTACTCAACAAACCATAAAAAATTTCTTTATAAATCACTGGTGGAAATTACTAATCGTTTTTGGTGCAGGAGTTATATTATTTTTAGTTTTTAGAAACAGATTTTTCTATTACAGAACAAAGTGGAAAATCAAGAAATTAGAAACAGAAGCTAAAGTAGTTGAAGAATTAATCAAAACATCACAATTAGCGTATTTCGAAAAAGGTACAATGGCAGAATCATCATATAGAATCAGAATTAAAAAATTCTCAGATTTAGTTAGAGACATAGACAGACAAATCCCATTATTAAAAGAAGAATTAGCTAAATGGAGAAAATCAAAAACATTCAATGCAGATGAACTAGCACAGAAAAAGAAAGACGATATTAAAAATGGAAAAAAACCTGAAAATAACGGACCTAAACAAATGGATTCTAAGCAAATTCAAGATGAAAAGAAAGCACAAGAAGAACAAGTAGCAAAAGTAACTAAACAAACAAAAAAACAAGAAAGCAAGCTAATAAGACTTGATCTAAAAATAGCTGGCATTTTCAAAAATCTAACAAAGATTAGAAAAGACATTAAAAAAGTTAATAAATCAAAGAAGAAAATACTAAAAGCAAAAGAAAAGAAAGTTAAAAAAATTATCAAACCAATTAAAGTAGTAAAACCTAAAATCATAAAGAAAAAGCCTAAAATCATAAAAAAGAAACCAGTAAAGAAAACAAAAAAGAAAAAGAAATAAAAACCCCCTAGATTTCTATAATATATGAAATACGACCAACATTTCCTAATAAATGAAAAAGTAATTCAAAGAACTATAAAAGAAGCCAATCTTAAAAAATCAGATATAGTTTTAGAAATAGGACCAGGAAAAGGAATTTTAACTAAAGAACTAACTAAAAAATCTAAAGTTATTGCAATAGAGATAGATGAAAACCTAAAATTAAATATAAAAAATCTAAAACTAATTCATGGAAATGCTTTAAAATTAATTAATAAAGTAAACTTCAACAAAATAATATCAAACATCCCTTATTCAATTACAGAACCATTATTCAAAAAACTATTCAAGAAAGACTTTGATTTAGGAATTTTACTAATAGGAAAAAATTTTTACGATTTAATACAACAAGATTCCAAATGGTCAATAATCATACCAGAATTCTTTAAAGTAATAAAACTAATGGAGGTTCCAAAAGCATCATTTGAGCCAAGACCAAGAACAACATCAGTTCTAATTAAATTAACACCAAAAAAGAAAAATAAAGTAATACACAAATTAATCTTACAATCAGACAAGAAATTAAAAAATGCACTCCTTAAAATTTATTGGGACTCAAATTTAACAAAAAAACAAGCAAAAGAAAAAATAGAATCTTTAAGCATTCCAGAATCAATTCTAGAAAAGAATATAGACTATTTATCAAACAAACAATTTGAACTTGTCTATAAACAAATATCATAATTTATATAAATAAAATATAAACAATGATTCTATGAAAAAAGTAGCAGTTTCGGGTTATTTTACAGTTTTACACAAAGGCCATGTAGAACTCTTTAAAGAAGCTAAAAAATTAGGAGACGAATTAATTGTCATAGTTAATAATAATGACCAACAAATAGGAAAAAAAGGCAAGCTTATTCATGATGCACATGATATAAAACATATAATAGAACATCTCAACATGGTAAATTCAGTTGTTATTTCTGTTGACAAAGATAAAACAGTATGCAAAACTTTAGAAATGCTTAATCCCCACATATTTGCTAATGGGGGAGATAGAACAGGAGATAACATACCAGAAGTTCAAACCTGCAAAGATAAAGGCATAGAAATGATATTTAATGTTGGTGGAAACAAATACAACAGCTCATCCGATATCTTAAAAAGAGGCAGTTCATAACTATATTAATATCAAAATCTATATAAAAACGAAACAATCTAATTCTATACATGAAAGACTTAGCAGAATTTTCAATTAAATTCTTACAAGAAAAAGGAGCAAATTATGCAGAAGCCAGATTAGAAAAGACTACATCAGAAGGATATATTTTAAAAAACGGAAATCCAGAAATTTCAGGGTTTAACAAATCAGAAGGAATAGGAATAAGATACTTAATGAACAATAGATTGGGGACTGTTTCTATAAATAATATTACAAAAGAAAAATTAAAAGAAGCATTACTAAATTCTTTAAGAATAACAAAAAACGCCACAAAAATATCTAAAAAAATTGAATTATCTCATAGCACTCCAAACATAAAAGACTATAAAATAACACCAAAAGAAAATCTATCAGTAGATCAAAAATTTAAATTCTTAAAAGATTTACACAAAAATTTAAAAGCAGAAAATTCTTATCTTTCACTTTCAAATAATTTAAGAGAAAAATACTATATAAATTCAGAAGGTTCTAAAATAAACTCTTCAATTCCAAGAGTAAGCCTGCTTTATTTCTTAACTCTAATAGAAAATCAACAATCAATTCAAAGATATTTAGAATTTGCAGCAGCCTCAGGATATGAATCATTCAAAAAATGGAAACCAATAGAACATATTTCTAATGAGATAAAAGCTCTAAGAAAAAATATCAAACATGGAGTTAAAGCACCAAAAGGAGTTTTTGATATAGTTTGCGGGCCAGAAGTTGTAGGTATAGCAGTTCACGAATCAGTTGGCCACCCATATGAAGCAGATAGAATTTTAGGAAGAGAAGCAGCACAAGCAGGAGAATCTTTTATAACTACAAAAATGCTTAATACTAAAATAGGTTCAGAAGAAGTAACTGTAGTTGATGATCCTACATTACCTAATAGTTATGGTTTTTATTTATATGATGATGAAGGCATAAAAGCACGAGAAAGAATTTTAATCAAAAATGGAGTAATAAAAGAATTCTTACACAATAGAGAATCAGCCCAAGAAATGGGAATTCAGAGCAATGGTTCTTCTAGAGCAAATAATTATTCAAATGAAGCTATAGTCAGAATGGCAAATACATACTTAAAACCAGGAAAAGCTAAAGAAGAAGAATTAATTAAAGATATCAAAAAAGGAATCTATCTTAAAAACTTCATGGAATGGAATATTGATGATAAAAGATACAACGCAAAATATACAGGAAGTGAAGCTTATTTAATAGAAAAAGGAGAAATCACAAAACCAGTTAAAAATCCAGCTTTAGAAATCACAACACCAAAATTCTGGTCAGCTATAGATCTAGTAGCTAATAACTTAAAATTCTTTGCAGGTAATTGCGGAAAAGGAGAGCCGATGCAAGGCATCCCAGTTTACATGGGCGGGCCTTCTATAAGATTAAGAAAAATTAAAATGTCATAGTAAAATATCTAAAGTTGTAATTAGTTTATAGCGAGAAGTGTCTCGCGCTCTCTTTAAATATTTTTATATAAGATTACTATGTGCAGACATAATAAACATATATTTTATATATCATTAGATATAGTTGGGATGTATACATCTCCATTATTTACAACAATAAAAATTAGCAAATTTTAAAAACAAAGTGTTCACTGTCAATGCACAAAAGTGTTCACTGTCAATGCAAACCTTTATAAACAACAAAATCAGTGTTTTTTTATGATACTTAAAGAAACCCTAAGAAAAGTTGTAAAGTCTCAAAGAGAAGAATTGTATAAACTAGAACTTGGGATTCAAAGAGAAGAGCTTAAAAAAATAAAGCTTGATCTTCCATTCGCATTAGTCATATCTGGAATAAGAAGATGCGGAAAAAGTACATTATTAAAACAACTAACAAATAAGGTAAAAGGATTTTATTACTTCAATTTTGAAGATCCAAGAGCAATAAATTTTGACTTAAAAGATTTTGAAAAGCTTAATGAGATATTTATAGAAGAATTCGGAGACCAAGATTATTATTTTTTTGATGAAATCCAAAACGTTCAAAAATGGGAGCTATTTATAAGAGCAATGCTTGACAAAAACAAACATTTTTTGATTACTGGTTCTAATGCATCACTATTAAGCAAGGAATTAGGAACAAGACTCACAGGGAGACATTTAAGACAAGAGTTATTTCCATTCAGTTTTAAAGAATTTTTAGAATTAACTAAAAAAGAACAAAATAAAGATTCCTTCAAAAGCTATTTATCAAAAGGTGGTTTTCCAGAATATCTTAAATTTGAAAAATCTGAAATATTGCATGAACTGCTAAATGATATAATTTTCAGAGACATTGCTATAAGATACAAAATTAAAAATACAAAAGCCCTTAAAGAAATAGCTCTATACTTAATCACAAATATTGGAAAAGAATTTTCATATAATCATTTAAAGAAAATATTCAATATTGGTTCTATAAACAGTATTATATCATTTATATCTTATTTCGAAGACGCATATCTCTTGTTTACAGTTCCAAGATTCAACTACTCTCTAAAAAAACAGATAATTAGCCCCAAAAAAATATATTCAATAGATAATGGTATTTCAAATGTTAATTCAGCTTCATTCTCAGAAGACAAAGGAAGAATGATTGAAAATATGGTTTATTTGAACTTAAGAAGAAAATACAAAAATATTTTTTACTTTAAGGAACAAAAAGAATGTGATTTCATAATCAAAGATGGCAATAAAATCAAGGAAGCACTGCAGGTTTGTTATGAGTTAAATGAAGAAAACAAAGATAGAGAAATAGAAGGTTTAACAGAAGCACTTGAAGAATTTAAACTAAAGAAGGGCTACATACTCACATTCAACCAGACAGATAAGATAAAAATAAAAGATAAGGTGATTATAATTACGCCAGTATGGAAATGGATGCTTAAAAAACAAATATAAAAACATTTTTATACTAAAATTTCCAAAATTTCATTAAAAGAGGTGATAATTTGAAAAAGATTTATATTGGTTCGGATCATGCAGGGTTTATTCTAAAAAATTCTATTAAAACACATTTAACTAATAAAAAACATAAATTTATAGATCTAGGTAACTTAAAATATGAAAAAGAGGATGATTATCCAGATTATGCAGAAGAAGTAGCAAAAAAAGTAGCAAAAGAAAAAACAAAAGGTATTCTAATTTGTGGTTCAAGCCACGGAGTATGTATCGCAGCAAACAAAATAAAAGGAATTAGGGCAGTTGCAATTAATAATACAAAAGATGCTAAAATTACAAGAGAGCATAATGATGCAAATATTCTATGTTTGTCTGAGTGGCATCTAAAAGAAAAAGAAGTTGGAAAAATAATTGATGTCTGGTTAAAAACAAATTTTAGAAAAGATAAAAGACATATAAGAAGAATAAACAAAATAAAGAAATTGGAAAGATGAATTATCAAATAATACCGGCAATAATTGCTAAAAATCAAAAGGAACTAAATGTGAGAATTGTAAAAGTATACAGATATTTTAAAACAATACAGTTAGATGTAATGGATGGCATCTTTGTCAAAAATAAATCATTAATATTTAATTTTAGACTACCAAGAAATAAAAAATACGAAGCCCACTTAATGGTTAAAAATCCAATAAGCTGGATTAAAAAATATGATAACAACGTTCAAAGAATAGTAGTTCATGTAGAATCAGAAAATGTTGAAAAAGCATTAAATTTAATTAAAAGTATGAAAAAACAGGCAGGAATAGCTATAAATCCAAAGACACCACTTAATAAATATTTAAAATTTTTAAAAAAAATAAATTATGTAACAATATTAGCTGTAAATCCTGGAAAATATGGTAGCAAATTTATTCCTTCAGCACTTAAAAAAATAAAGGAAATTAAAAAAATAAATCCTAAAATAAATATCGAAGTTGATGGTGGATTAGGAGATAAAAATATTAAACAAGCCAAAAAAGCAGGCGCAAATTTATTCATTTCAGGCTCATATCTTCAAAATTCAAAAGATATTGAATCCTCTATTAAAAAATTAAAATCTTTAATAAAATGAAAAATATAAAAATAATGATGATTGTAATTTTGGTTTTTTGTATTCTAGTTATTTCTGGATGCGAATTACAATTATCCCAACCTAAAGGAAACGCACTTATTAACAAATCTGAGGCCACAGACACTTTAGAAGGAAGAGTTAGTTTAATAGCTATTGATGATTTTGATAACCCACAAAATAGTAGATTAGAATGGTTTATTAATACACCACAAGGATCCTTTATTTTAAGAGGAGATAACCTATTTTCATTAACGCCTGGCTCTAAAATTAGAGTTAGCGGGAAATTAGATGGTACGGATTTAACTATCACAGATGAAATTGTTATTCTTAGAGATGTAGAATTGCCAGGACCCGAATTTAATTTAGGAGAAAATAAAATTTTAATAATATCGGGAGAATACGGTGATTATCCAACTAATCTAGATACAGAAGAAATAAGACATTTTACATTTGAAGGATTTCCATCTATAAACGGTTATTATGAAGAAAACTCATACGGCAAGAGTTGGTTTGAAGGAGATGTTATCGGACCATTATATTTAGGAGACATAAAGCCTACAGGCATGCCTTGTTGGCCATTGAATCATCAAAATAAAATTACCATTACAGAGGATTTCATAGAAGCAGTAGATTCATTAATTAACTTCACAGAATACAAACGTATCATTTTTTTATTGGGAGACAATTGTGCAAACGGATTTGGAGAAATTGGACCAGCAGTACATGAAACCTCAGACGGTGAAGTGATTCAGACTTGGGCATGGGTATCATCATATAGAGTTTCTGATTTCATTCATATCGCGTCTCACGAATTAGGGCACAATTTTGGAACTCTACATTCTAACTTCGCATACTGCGGAAATATTGATTTTGGAGATAATTTTAGCAATTGTGAAAGTTGGGAGTATGGAAATATCTTTTCAGTCATGGGGGGTAATTCAAGACTTGGACATTTTACAGTTAATTATAAGGATCAAATAGGGTGGATCAATATTGATGAAAAAATAAATGTAACTTCTGGAAAATATTTTTTAACACCATTAGAAATCGATAATGGTCTAAAAGAAATTATGATACCCTATGGGGTTATTAATGCCCCTTCTTTTACTTCATTTTTAGGTAATGTAAGTGCCTATTATATAATAGAATATCGACAACCTCTTGGCTATGATAATAATTGGAACCCAGACTATAACTATTCAAATTACACATATGCAACACCTGAAATAAATGGGACATTTGTTACGTTTAGAACTATTCCATACGACGACTTATTTTTCAACCCATACTTTAATTCAAATGAACATTTAATAGACTCCACACCTGAGGAATGGGAGTTGAATGGAACGAAAATGCCACAGGAAGATTCTATGTTATTAGAAGGACAAGAATTTCATGATAATAATATTGGAATAACAATCAGAGTTCTTTCGATGAATTCATCAGGAGCAGAAATTGAAATAATAAGAACTAAAGTTCCATCATGGACAGAATGTAACACAGAAACACAACCAAAAGATTGTAACGCTGTATGCACAGATTTAAATACAACATGCGTTGAAGAATGTACAACAATTAGTAGAGTTGAAAATGCAGGAGCAGAAATATTTATAGATGTAAACGACTGTAGTTTAGATTATTCTTATGAAAGTGGTTGTTTCAACACAATACCAACCGGTTCAAGTAGGCATTGTTGTTGTTTAATTGAATCAGTTGGCGAACCAGAGCCTCCAAGTGGCGGAGGCAAAGAAGTATATCAACAAGCATTATTAGAAGAAGAAGGCTCACAATTGTCAAAAGAATCAATATTTACTAAAATAATAAACATAATTAAAAATATACTAACAGCAAAAATAAAATGAAAAGAGAACTTCAAGAAATAGCAAACATTCTAAGAAGAGACGTAATAAAAATGACTACAGCAGCAGAAAGCGGTCACCCAACTTCTTGCATGTCATGCGCAGAAATAATAAGTGCATTATTCTTTAATGAAATGAGATATAATAAAGATCCATTTAATCCAGACAATGACGAATTTATTTTAAGCAAAGGTCACGCAGCACCAATTTTATATGCAGCATTACACAGAGCAGGCAGATTAAAAGAAAAATTAACAAATCTAAGAAAATTAACAAGTTCATTAGAAGGTCATCCTACTCCAGAACTAAAATGGATAAAAGTTGCTACAGGTTCTTTAGGTCAGGGTTTATCAGCAGGAGTTGGAATGGCTTTAGCAGCAAAACTACAAAAAAGAAAATTCAGAACTTATGTTTTAATAGGCGACAGCGAATCAGCAGAAGGCTCCAATTTTGAAGCAATACAATTAGCAGCACATTACAAATTAAACAATTTGTGTGCAATACTAGATGTAAATAGACTAGGCCAAACAAAACAAACAATGTTAGGCCACAATGTAGAAGAATACAAAAAAAGATACGATGCATTTGGCTGGAATTCTATAATTATAGATGGACACGACATAGAACAAATCCTTAAAGCACTCAAAAAAGCTAGAGAATCAAATAAACCAACGATAATAATTGCAAAAACATTCAAAGGAAAAGGAATAAGATTTTTAGAAAATGAAATAGGACATCATGGAGAAGCACTAGACCACAAAAAAATGTTAATGGCACTAAAAGAACTTCCAAATCCTAAATTTCCATACATAAAAATTCAAAAACCAACAAAAACAAAATTCAAAATAAAATTAAAGAAACCAAATAATATAAATTACAAATTAGGAGAAGAAATAGCAACAAGAGAAGCATATGGAAATGCTTTAGCTTCTTTAGCAGAAAGAAATCAAAATATTTTAGCAATAGATGCAGAAGTAAGCAACTCAACATTTTCAGAAGAAGTAAAAGAAAAAACACCAAAACAATTCATAGAAGCTTACATAGCAGAACAAAATATGATTGGGATGGCTTTAGGACTATCTAAAAAAGATTTCAATGTTTTTGCATCAAGTTTTTCAGCTTTTTTATCAAGAGCCCATGATCAATTAAGAATGGCAGCAGTTTCAGATGCAAATTTCACAGTCTGCGGCTCACATTCAGGAGTTTCAATAGGAAAAGATGGCGCCTCTCAAATGGGATTAGAAGACATATCAATGTTCAGATCTTTACCAAACAGCATTATTTTTTATCCATCAGATGCAGTCTCAACAGAGAAATTAACAAAACTATGTGCAAAATTAAAAGGAATAAAATATATTAGAACTACAAGACCAAAAACTCCAGTTATTTATAAAAATTCAGAAAATTTCAAAATAGGAGATTTCAAAGTTCTTAAAAAATCAAAAAAAGACAAAGCAGTTGTAGTTGGTTCAGGAATAACAGTTCATGAAGCATTAAAAGCTTACAAAGAATTAAAAAATATTGCAGTCATAGATTTATATTGTATTAAACCATTTAACTCAAAAAAATTCATAAAATTCATAAAAAAACACGGAAATAAAGTTATCATAGCAGAAGATCATTACAAGGAAGGCGGAATTGGTGAAATGTTAATCTCAGAACTTAAAAATACAAATATTAAAATCAAACATCTTTATATACCAGAAATTCCACATTCAGGTACACAAGAACAATTATTAAACAAATACAAAATAAATTCAAAAGCAATAATAAAAGCTGTAAAATGAAATAATTTTAAAAAGATAATTATTTAAATCAGTTTAAGCATTTTTAATTACATGAAAAAGAGGTTCATATTTATAATTCTAATCTTATTAGTTTTAGTTATCTCTGGATGTGAAGAATGGAGATCTGGTCCTGAAAAAAATAAGGACATTAAAAAGAAATATCTTACTGAATCTGAATTAGGATTAACTACTGATTTGTTTAAAGCAGAACAAATTTTTTCAGTTCAAGATTTAGAGAAAAACAAGAATCTTAGAAAATATTTAAAAGGAGATAAGTCTATAAGCCAGTACGATTATGTTGAAGTAACAAAATGGGCAGATCCAATAAGAAAAGAGCCATTTGGTTATAAAGAATATATAAAAGAAAGGGAATTTTTTGAAGCTACTTTAATTTATTCCTCAGAATCTGAAAATGATGATTTGCTTTTCTTAATAATCGATAGTAATCTATATCCTTACATAGAGAATGAACTTTCTATTTTTATCGGCGATTTAGAAAATGATGGGTACAATATTGAGATGTATACAGTAACGTATGGCGATCCAGAAGACTTAAGATCTTTTTTACAAACAGCTTATCCATCTCTTGTTGGAACTATTTTAATAGGAGATATATCTACCGCTTGGTATGAAATTTATTATGATGAATTTCCCATAGATTATTTTTATATGGACCTAAATGGAAATTGGATAGATGAAGATAGCAATGGTTTATTTGAAAATCATACTGGTAGTGTGGAACCAGAAATATGGGTGGGAAGAATAGACGCAACAACATTAGAAGGTGACAATATAGAACTATACAAAAATTATTTTAATAAAAATCATAAATACAGAACAAGTGAATTAAAGTTGCCAACAAGAGCTCTTGTTTATGTAGATAATGATTGGGCATATGGTTCACAATGGGAACAAGATCATGAATACTTATACGAATATATTAATTATGTAGATAATCACGATGGAACTAATGCATTTGATTACCAAAACCGCCTGAATTGGGATTATGAATGGATAACAGTAATGGCACATTCTAGTTCTGGGGGGCACATTTTTAGCAGTAAATTTGAAGGAGATGAATATTTCGATAATTGGGTTTCTTCAAATGATATAATGGAACTAGATCCAAACGGTTTATTTTATAATCTCTTCGCATGCTCATCTGCTCGATTTACTGAATATGACTATATTGCCGGGAGATATCTTTTTGCAGATACATATGGTTTAGGTGTTGTTGGTTCAACTAAATCAGGAAGTATGCTACAATTTGGGTATTTCTATCAACCACTTAGTTATGGGAAGAATTTAGGAAGTGCGTATAAAGATTGGTTTGATTACATTGCAACAGATGGTTTTGATGAAGGAGAGATATCCTGGCATTATGGAATGGTTTTGCTTGGCGATCCAACTTTAAAACCTAACGTCCCTAATGAAATTCCTATTGCTGATATTAATATGGAAGATTATACTGAGATATCGTCATTAAATGATATAGTTGGAACTGCTAAAAAGGGAATTGAAGAAGGATCAACATTTGATAATTATAAATTATATATTGGCTTAGGAGTAAACCCTGAGGAATGGTCAACTAATGGAATAACAGTAATCGAAAATGGGTCAATTGAGATAAATAAAAATTTACTTGGCGAATTTGATACGACTAAAACAAATGAAAAATTTAACACATTAAAATTAACTGTTAATGGATCTGAAACACAAACCAATTATAGAATAGTTATTGATGTAAATAATATTTATTTTTCTGATCCACTAAATAATGATTTTAAAAAAAGTGGAGAAAATATACAAATTATTGGTACTGTTATGGGAACCGATTTTTCTAACTATACTATTGATTATGGTATCGGTATCGAACCTACAACATGGTTTACTGAAGGGATTATATTAACTAATGGAGGTCTAAATCAAGTGATTGATGATGTTCTTGCTGTATGGGATACATCTACTATACTTGAAAATAACTTCTATACATTAAGAATTACACGGTACGATGTTGATAGATTTCAAGTAACAGAAAAAATAATAATTTTTTTTGATCTAGAGTATTTGGAGGGATGGCCACAAAAAGTTAACTTTAGATTAGTAGCACCTTCTGTTGGTGTTGGAAGCATAGAGTCTAATAATGAAAAACATTGGAAAATTGTAGCTGGAGAATTTAAATATAGTGAATATTATACACCCAAACAAATTTATTTATTTAATTACGATGGTAAAGATGTACCCAACTGGCCTAAGGAAATCTGGAGCCAAGGTACTAGATCTCTATCAACATTAGCAAATATAGATGAAGGAGATAGTTTAGCGATTTACATTGGTGAAGAATTTCTATTATGGGGGTGGAATTATGACGGCAATACTTTTGGTAATTGGCCTTTCGAAATTGAACCATTTAATAGTGAAATTTATAATGGTCCAACAATAGGGGATATAGATAATGATAATGAACTAGAAATTATAGCTACAACATTAGTATTGGATGAAATAGGAAGTTACATCGGAGTTTGGGATAAAAATGGAAATGTAGAAGATGGTTGGCCATTTATTTTAATAAATAGTACTATTGTAGGTAGTACACCTGCTATCTCTGACGTAGATAAAGATGGATTTTTAGAGATATTTATTGGATCCACAGACAAAGTTTACGGATTTAATCATGATGGTACACTTTTACCGGGTTGGCCAATATCAATAGATGGATTTATATGGAATTCACCTGTTATCGTAGATATTAATCAAGATGGTAATCTTGATATTATTTTTTGTTCTGATAAAGTCTATGCATTTAATTTTAATGGAACTAATGTGGATGAAGATATTTGGCCAGTAGACATTAGTTGTTATATTGGATCTCCAGCAGTTGGAGATGCTGATGGTGATGGAGATATTGAAATAGTGTTATCTTCTTATTTAGAGGGAGATGATCAGATTATTATAATCAATCATGATGGTACAATTTTACCTGGTTGGCCAGTTATCGCTCAAGGAACATCATTTACATCTCCTATATTAGGTGATATCGATGGAGATTATGATATAGAAATTTTAATTTCGAGCAACATAAATATTGGCAGACTTTATGCATTTCATCATAATGGAAGTATAGTAAATGGTTGGCCAAAAATATTACCTACTCCAATTATAAATGAACATAGAGCTATAGAGAGAGGAACTCCAATTATATCAGATCTAGATGAAGATGGAGATGTAGATATTATACTTGGTTATGAAAATTATCTTTTTGTGTGGGATTTAAACACACCTTACAATTCATTTACAATGGAATGGCCAATGTTCCAACATGATCCTCAACATACTGGACTATACACAAAACCAAAAGTCCCAACATGGACAGAATGCAATACAGAAACACAACCTAAAGATTGCAACGATGTATGTGAAGACTTAAACACAACATGTATAGATGAATGTACAACAATCAGCGGAGTTGAAAATGCAGGAGCAGAAATATTCATAGATGTAAATGACTGCAGTTTAGATTATTCTTATGAAAGTGGTTGTTTCAACACAATACCAACAGGTTCTAGTAGGCATTGTTGCTGTTTGCTTGAATCAATTAGCGAGCCAGATTTTTGTGGAGACGGGAATTGTAATGGTAATGAAACAGATATAAATTGTCCTGAGGATTGTGGTTGTCAGGCTGCTGGATGTGATACATTTGCTCCTGGAGACTGTTATTGTGATTCTGTATGCGTTGAATATGGAGATTGTTGTTCAGATGCATGCTCAGAGTGTGGATATTGTCCTAGAGGAGGAGGAAAAAAATTATATCAACAACTATCAAAAGAACCAACCATATTTACTAAAATACTAAACACAATCAAAAATATACTAACAGCAAAAATAAAATGAAAATACCATTTAAAAGAATAAAAGAGGAAATAAGTAAAGAACATTTCAGAGTTGCTATTTTTGGTTCTGCTAGGATTAAAAGAAACGATAAAAATTATCAGATGATCTATGATTTATCAAAAAAAATAGGAGCAGAAAATATTGATATAGTTACTGGTGGAGGTCCAGGAATTATGGAAGCAGCTAATAAAGGCCATAGAGCAGGCAGCACTGGAACTTCACATTCATTTGGTTTATTAATTCAATTACCAAAAGAACAAAGAACAAATAATAGTTTAGATATCAAAAGAAATTTCTCTAAATTCACAAGCAGATTAGATAGTTTTGCAGATTTATCAAATGTATTTATAGTCGCACCAGGTGGAATAGGTACAACACTAGAATTATTTTATATCTGGCAATTAACACAAGTTAAAAAATTAAGAGAAGAAGTCCCAATAATTTTAATTGGCCCAATGTGGTCTGATCTAATTAAATGGGTCAAAAAATGGCAACTAAAAAGAAGATTTATTGATAGAAAAGATTTGGACGGAATATTCTTCGCCAAAACTCCAGAAGAAGCAATGAAAATAATAAATAAAGCACATAAATTAAATATCGAAGGAAAGAGACAAATATCAAAGAAATTAAGAAATCTAAAGGAACACGTTTAGGTAAGAGAATTAATTATAAGTTATCTATTTGAATAAATCCAATTCACTTCAGGATATTCAGAACATTCAAATTCAAGTTTATAATTTTCTTCCATAATACTTTTAAGATTTTGCCATTTTTCTGTTTCAAATCCAGAATTAAACTTTGTAAAAATAAAATAAATAGTTTTATCTGTGGAATTTAATAGTTCTTTAATTGTTTCTTCATTCAAATTATCTGGATAATAAGCACTTTCTTTTTTTACATAATATCTAAATAATGGTGGGTTTTCACTAACAATCATAAAATCTCCATTTATACTTTGAAGTTCAGTAGCTACTTCCTCAAAACATTTTGTATTTGTATTATGATAAATACCATATTCAACAAAAAAGTAAATTCCCGAAGAAATTAAAAGAATTAAAAGAATTACAAAAATTATTAACTTTTTATATTTCTTTACCTTATCTACAAAATATCCTGAAATTAAAGCAATAGTTGGAACAATTGCTAAAATAAACCTATCTTCTTTATGTGGCATATAAATCGCCATTCCTAAGAAAAAAGCAAACCAAATTAAAAGCAAATAAAATTCTTTTTTCAAGAAATCTTTTTTATACAAAATATAAATTAGCCCAATAACAAAAATAAATCCTATTATTGAGAACATCTGCAACCAATGATCAAAAAAGAAATGCCAAGATTGAATTCCACCCCAATAAGAAGATGCCATAGCTCCATGAATAAATGCTCCTATTGGATTATTATATTCAAAAACCCCATAAATAAACCAAGGAATCAAAGCTAAGAAAAATGCTAAAATTGAATACCACAAATATCTATCTTTCAAAAATTTAAAAGATTTATCTCTTGCTAAAAAATATAAGATAAAAACAGGAATTATCCATAAAGCAGTATATCTTGATAAAAGAGCTAAAGCTAAAAAAACCCCAAATAAAACCTTATGTTTTTTATTCTCTTTTTCATAACCTTTCCAAAAACTTAAAAATGTAAGCAAAACCAAAAAAGTAAATAAAACACCAGTTAAAATTCTTCCACTGTAAAAAGCGTGCAGAGGAATTAAAGCAAAAAATGAAGAGGAAATCAAACCAATTTTTTTATTAAATAATTCTTTCCCTAATAAATAAACAAGAACAACACTAAAAGCCCCAACTATTGGCATTATAAAATTTATTAAAAAATTTAATTTCAAAAAATAAAATCCAGATATCAAATAAGGCAATAATGGAGCCCTAAATCCCGCGCTTAAATTTAATTGATTCCCAGGCATAAAATCAATCCAACCATGTGTAAAAGAATATTGAAAAAAATTCTTAGATAAATCATAACCAAGATTAGTATATACTGTTTCATCCCATAATTTGACAGGCATAACAAAAACAAAAAATACCCTAATTACTAAGGCAATTGCAAAAATGCAAATAATAATTCTATTTTTTTTAATCCAATTTTTCATTTTGAAAAAGTCCATATTTTATTGCCTAAAAAATTTATGATTAAAGCAATTCCTATTGCTAAAATTTGAGAGACTATATAATAAATCCCCAAAATTTCAGTAAAAAAATATAAGAAAAATAAGTTTACCAAAAGAGCCGAAACACTAATTAAACCAAATTGCAAGTATTTTTTCCCAACATTTAGTTTTATATTCTCTTTAAATGTCCAAACTTTATTTAAGGTGAAATTACTCGTCATAGCTACAATAAACGAAGCAATCGCAGAAAGCATATAATAAATTCCTACCTTTTCTGTCAATAGATACAAAATTAATACATTAATAACAGTTCCAATCCCTCCAACAATAGCAAACTTAAAAAATTCTTTAATTACATTTTTCTTATAAGGTAAATATCCTACCAAATTTCGAATATAATATAGAATTTCTTTTGTTCCTGCTTTACTTTTTCCTTCAACCCGATTAGTAAATGTTATTGGGATTTCTTTTATTTTTTTATAATCTGCTTTTATGATTAATTCCAAAAGAATCTTAAAACCTTTAGGATCTATCTCTTTGTTTTTTATACAATCTTTTTCTATCATAAAAAAGCCAGTCATAGGATCTTTAACTTTTGTATAAATTCTTGCTAAAAGCGTGGCAGTTTTAGACATTAATTTTCTTTTTAAATTCCAGCCCTTTATTGTTCCATCCTTGATATATCTGCTCCCTATTGTAAAATTTGCTTCACCTTTTTCAATTGACCAAAAAAGTTCTTTTATTTTCTCAGGTGGATGACTTAAATCAGCATCCATAACTCCCAAAATTTCACCATCTGCAATCTTCCACCCATCCAAAACTGCTGAAGAAAGCCCCAATTTTCCTTTTCTATGGACAACCTTAATATTTTCATATTTCTTCTTTAATTCTTCTAAAATATCTCCTGTTCCATCTGGAGAATTATCATCAACTACAATTATCTCTCCATCAATCTCATTTTTTTTAAACTCCTCTTGAATTTTTTTAACAAGTTTCTGGATGTTATCTTTTTCGTTGTATGTTGGAATAACTAAACTTAATTTCATAACATTATCAATAAACAATTCATACTTAAAAAGATAACTAAAATAAGTGTATTAAGAAATCTAAAAGAGCACGTTTAGTTTATTTCAAAGAACCAATTCTACTTCTATATTCTTTTATTTCTTTTTCAGAAAGATTAGAAACTAATTCATCAAAATTTGAGATAAAATTCTGTGCTTCTATAAGCATGGCTTCAACTTTATTTTCTTGATCTACTTTCATATAATACTGAGCATCAATTCTTTTATCTTTATGTTCATTAATTATTTTAGTTTTATCTTCTCCTAACAAAATACCTACAGCAAGAATTGAACAAGAATGATTCTCACATTTTACTCCAATTCGTTGAAGAAAAGAATAAAGAGAATAATATTCTGCATAATAGATTGCCACAGTTGTCCAAAGCAAATCTTTATCTTCAAAGTTTTTTCTGGCTCTTAATAAAGAAGATTTGGCTTGTTCAAGATAAGATTTTGATAATCTTTCATTCGGTTCAACTACATTTAATCCATCTTTTATCTTAAAACACCACTTTAGTTTTTTATTTTCCATAGTAACTCCACATAGTATTTACATAAAAAGAATGATTGCTTAAAATTATATGATTTTCTTCAATCTCCTTTATTAAGTTTTCTTGCTCCTTGAGTGCTTTTAAAAAAGTTTTTTCACCGAAATTAAGTGGATGGACTTTAAAAGGTAACAAATGAAAGGGCAGATTTAATTCTTTTTCTGAAATTATTAACAAATCCAAATCTGAATTTTTATCTGCTGTAAATTTAGCAAAACTTCCAAAAACAATTATAGGAGCAGTTATTTTAAGAGATTTTAAAAACATCTTAAATTGAGGATATTTTTCTATAAATAAATCTGTTTTATAAATTTCTGCTTGTAGTAAATATAATTTAGTTTTTATATTATCGAGGTTTAATGAAAAATATTTATTCTTTCCTTCTATTTTACTTTTAAGAACGTTAAATTTTTCTAATAATGCTAAAACATTTTGGCAGGTTTTAAGAGGTAATTTTGACAATTTGCTTATTTCTCTCAAATAAAATCTTGATTTGTAGTTTCCTATAAACAAAGAGACTACTTCCAATCCATTGTTTCCTTTTTGATACATATGTATCTAATTATATACATCACTATTTAAATCTTTCGGTTTTAGAATGGTTTTCTCACAAAGATTATGATAAAAGATTTAAGTATAATTCTTAATCTAAACACTCACC
>JBDRML010000035.1:0-8685 GCA_043812195.1 Candidatus Woesearchaeota archaeon
TACTGGATATGTTGAATTTAAAGTAACTGAAATGAAAGTTGAAGATAAAAAAGTTGAAAAAGCTGTAAAAGGAAATAATGTTACTTTTCCTTTGAATGAGAAAATAAGAGAGAATGATAAATTATTTGTGGTGAGGAAGAGGGAGTAGATGCGCCAGCCGGGATTTGAACCCGGGTTTCGGCGTTTTTGCTTGAAAAATGGCAACGCCGGATAATAACCAGTCTATATTACTGACGCTTATTTTTCTTGTTTTATAGGTATACTTTATATAGTTTATTATTTATATACTTTAAATGAACTATTATGGGTCTATTTCAAATGGATATGATGAATTACATGGAAAAGAGCAGCTTAAGAAGATTAAAGCTATTTTAAATAATTTTGATATTTCAAGAAAGAAATTATTAGATGTGGGTTGTGGAACTGCGTTTTATTCATATTTATTTAGAGATTATACTGGAATAGATAATTGTAAGGAAATGTTGAAGAAGAGTAAAGCCAATGTCTTTCTTGGATCTGCTGAGAAGTTACCTTATGCTGATAATAGTTTTGAAGTTGTATTGAGCTTAAGTGCCGTTCATAATTTTAAGAATTATGAGAAAGCAATTGATGAAATGATGAGGGTTGCTAGTGAGATGGTTGTTGTTAGTTTATTGAAAAAATCCAAGAAATTTGATAGAATAAAAGAGTATTTTAATCCTAATGAAGAGATTGATACAGAGATTGATTTGATAATGGTAAAAAATATTACTTAAATTTGAAAGGTTCGTCAAAACTAATTCTTCTTGGTTTAGGTTCTTCTTTTGGCGGTATTAAATGATCTGGCATTCTATTTTCTGTTGGTTTTTGTTGTGTTTCTGGATTCTTTAAGATTCTCTCTTTTAAATCTTTGATTTCTCTTCTTTCTTTTCTTTTTAATGTTAATTTCTTGAAAAATTTGAATCTTTTTGGTTTTTTAGATTGTGGTTGTGGTAATTTTGTTCTTTTTTTAGCTAATTTAAATCTATAAGCTAATACTAAAATCATAACTAAGATTAGTAATAAGAATGTGTAGGTTGGTGTGTTTGATGGTGCAGTCCCAGGTTTTCCTACTGCTTGTCCAGTTAGGCTTGATAAATCATCTATGACTTTTTGTACAAAAGATCTTCCTTGGTCTATTGTTATAGTAAATTCTTGTTCTGGGTTTATAATTTTTATATTATGAATTCCTTCTTCTCCAATTTCTTTGTTTAAATCTATTTCAAAAAAATCTCCTGGATCAATATTTGTTCTTTTTTTTATTACTCTCTGTTCTTCTTCTGTTGTGATTAGTATGTCTAATGGTTTTTCATATCTTATGTTTCCAATATTTTCTATAGTTAAAAAATTGTTATTTAATGTTATTTGAATTTCTTCTATTATTTTGATTTCGAAGATTGTTTCAGAATTTATCCCTTCAGATTTTGCTTTTATTATCCATTGTCCTGGTAAGGATTCTTTATCTAATGAAAAATCTATAGTTTTACTTGTTTCTGAGTCTTGATTAAAAACTTTTTTCCCTCTTGGATTGTATATTTTAATTTCAACTTTTTTTGATATAGGGTCTTTTGCTTGGTCTAATAGTGTTGGAGTTATTCTAATTGTTTCTGATGGTAAATAGACATTTTTTTCAAGATGTATATCTAATGATGATGGTATTGCTTCTATAAATATTTTTTCAGAGTCAGTCCCCATATTTCCAAATTCATCTTCAACTTCTATTAAAATATCGTGTTGACCAGATCTTATAGTTGGTGATGTGCTGAAAGAGTATTCAAATTCTCCGTCTGTTGCATCTGTTGTTAAGATTAAATCATCTATGTGTATTTTTATTGTTGCTCTATCTATTGGTTGATTATCTAAAGATCTAATTACAGAACCCTTTATTTTTAACATATCTCCTGGTTTTAAATTATCATCTTTTAGTTCTGAGCTTAATTCTAATTTATTTTCTATATAGATTGCTGCTACATTTGAGAATTCTTCAAGTGTTTCACCATCTAAGTTTACTAATTTTACATCTATTTCATATGGTCCAGATGAGGTGTCTCTGAATTTATTTCTAATTGAAAAAAATCCGTCTAAAATTGATACATAAACTTCTTTTGAGTCTTCAGCCCCATTGAAATAGATTAAACCATTGACTTGTTCTTCTAATGGTCTATTATTTTTTTGGATATCTCCGGAAAAAATGAATTCATCACCTAATTGTATATGGTCTTTATCAAGATTAAATGTTCCTGTAAAGTTTGCAGCGCTGACTGATGGAATTATCAGAATTACTAATAGAATCAACAACAGTAAATACCCTTTTTTCATATATTTATTGTCGTAATACTCATATATAAAGGTTTTTGTGAATATTATGAAAAGATTTATATATTTAGTTTTAGTGATTTTGATTAATGAAAAAGAGTTCAATAGTTGAATTAGAGAAATTAAGGCATACAACTAGCCATGTTTTGGCTCAGGCAGTGTTAGAATTGTTTCCAAATGTGAAATTAGGTATTGGTCCATCTATTGAGAATGGATTTTATTATGATTTTGATAAAAAAGATGGATTTTCTCCTGAAGAGATTGAAAGAATAAAGAAAAGAATGAAGGAGATTATAAAAAAAGATTTAAAAATAGAAAAAATTGAGAAAAATAAGGAAGAAGCAAGAGAAATTCTTAAAGATCAACCATATAAATTGGAATTATTAGAAGAGCTTGAAGGTTCTATAACTTTTTTTAAACAAGGTGATTTTATTGATTTATGTAAGGGTCCCCATTTGAATAGTACTGGTGAAATTAAAGTTTTTGAGCTTATGAATGTGGCTGGAGCTTATTGGAGAGGAGATTCTAAGGGGCAAATGCTGCAGAGAATTTATGGTATTGCGTTTTATTCTAAGGAAGAACTGGATAATTATTTGAATATGATAAAAGAGGCTGAGAAAAGAGATCATAGAAAATTAGGTGAACAATTAGATTTGTTTAGTTTTCATATTGAAGGGCCTGGATTTCCATTTTGGCATCCTAAAGGGGTTGTTATTTATGATGAACTTATGAAATATTGGAAGAAAGTTCATAATAAGTATGGGTATGTTGAAGTTAAAACACCTATGATGTTGACTGAGATTTTATGGAAGAAATCTGGGCATATTGATAATTATAAAGAGAATATGTATTTTAGTGAAATTGATAAGAAGAAATATGCTATTAAACCAATGAATTGTCCTGGTGGAATCTTAATTTATAAGAATAGATTGCATAGTTATAGAGAATTTCCATTAAGAGTTGGTGAACTTGGTTATGTGCATAGACATGAATTAAGTGGAGTTTTACAAGGATTATTTAGAGTTAGAAGTTTTACTCAAGATGATGCCCACATTTATTGTACTGAAGAACAGGTAGAGGATGAAGTTATGAAAGTTATTAATTTAATTGATGAAATTTATTCTAAATTTGGATTTGATTATCATTTAGAATTAAGTACTAGACCTGAAAAAAGAGTTGGTAGTGATAAGATGTGGGATATGGCTGAGAAAGATTTAATGAATGTATTGAAGAAAAGTAAAAAGAAGTATGAGATTAATGAAGGTGATGGGGCATTTTATGGTCCTAAGATTGATTTTCATATTAAAGATAGTATTGGAAGAAGTTGGCAATGTGCAACTATTCAAGTTGATTTTGCTTTGCCTGAGAGATTTAATTTAGAGTATGATGGTAAGGATGGTAAAAAACATAGACCTGTAATGATTCATAGAACTGCTTTGGGAAGTATTGAAAGATTTATAGGAATATTGATTGAGCATTATTTTGGAAGATTACCTTTATGGTTGAGTCCTGTGCAGACTAAAATTTTAACTGTGACTGATAGGAATTTGAAATCTGCTAATAAGTTAGTTGAGTTAATGAAAGAAAAAGGAATAAGAGCTGAATTAGATGATAGAAGTGAAACTATATCTAAGAAGGTTAGAGATGCAGAAACTGAAAAAGTTCCTTATATAATTACTATTGGAGATAAAGAAGATAAGGCTGGTACTTTGGCTGTTAGAGGCAAAGAAGGAAAGACAGAGTTTGGGGTTAAGATAGGTGTTTTTATTGATAAGGTTTTGAAAGAGATTAGTGAAAGATGTTAGAATTAAAAAAGTCTTTTAAAAATATCCAGGATAATGAAAAATTTATTGAGTGGAAGAAAGAACATTTTGGTTCTTATTTGACTAATGCATTTTTGAATGATAATGAGTGGCAGTTTGATTTTCTAGATCCTAAAAGTGAAATGATGACTAGTTTTAAGTTTAATGATAAAGATTTATTTTTTGAGGAGTCTGAAATATTTAGGAAAGAAAAGAAAGAGATTAAAGAATTAAATTTAGAAGAGGTTAAAATTGATTTGGATAAAGCTGAAGATTTGATTGAGAAAATTATTGATAGTGATTATAAAAATGAAGATATTCAGAAGAAAATCATAATTTTACAAGTAATCGAAAAGCTTGTTTGGAATATAACTTATATTACTAAATCATTTAATGTGTTGAATGTTAAGTTGAATGCTGTTAATGGTGAAATAATAAACCATAGTATGGAAAGTTTATTGAATTTTAAATCTTAATTAATTTCTTTTTTGATTTGAAGCCAGAGATTATTTTTGCGTTTGTTTTGAAGTGCTTTGATAAGAATTTTTCTATCTCTATATTTGCTTTATTGTTTTCTGGCTTTGCTTTTATTTCTAGCTTGAATTTATTTTCAGAAATTTGAGCGATTTTGTTTTGGGGAGAGTTTGTTTTTGTTATTATTTCTATTATTTTATTAGTCATGATTACTCAACATTCTAAAGCCTCTCTTTAATCTGCGAGCTTCAAATCTTGGTGAAATTCTAGCACATAAAGTGTGTTCTATTTCTTTTCTTGGATTTCTTACTAATATTTTTGAATCTTCTGGAGGCATTCCAGTAGCTAACATTTCCCCATCAAAATTTTCTTGATCTGGAATATTATGATCAAAATCTTCGTATATGGATTTTATATAATCTTTTCCTAAGCCAGATATTTTTCTTATTGTTGGGTAGTTTTTCATTTTAAAAAAAAGGTGACACAAATGATTTATAAAACTTTCTATTTCTTAAATAATATTTGAATTATAATTTTTTCTTTCTTAATAATAATGAATTTGATATTACACTTATAGAGCTAAGAGCCATTGCTCCTCCAGCTATCATTGGATTTAATAGCCAACCTGTAAAAGGATATAAAACTCCTGCAGCAATTGGTATTCCAAGTATGTTGTAAAATAGAGCCCAAAACATATTTTGTTTTATTTTTGCCATTGTCATTTTGCTTAACTTAATTGCTTTAGGAATATCTAAGAGATCATTTTTCATTAAAACAATACTTCCTGTTTCCATTGCTACATCTGTTCCAGAACCCATTGCTATTCCAATATCTGCTTGAGCTAGGGCTGGTGCATCATTAATACCATCTCCAACCATGGCTACTTTTCCATATTTTTGTAGTTTTTTAACATAATTTGCTTTGTCTTCAGGAAGAACATTTGCGAAGAATTTTTTAATTCCTGCTTTATTTGCAATAGCTTTTGCTGTTCTTTCATTATCTCCAGTTATTAAATATGATTCTATATTTAACTCTTTAATTTTTTTAATAGCTAATGGTGAGCTTTCTTTTATTTCATCTGCAACTGCTATTATTCCAATTATTTTTTTGTCATCAGAAAGCAGCATTACAGTTTTTCCTTCATCTTCTAAGTGTTCAATATCATTAATATCTTTAGTAAGGTTGATTTTTATATCTTTCATTAATTTTTGATTGCCTAAGTAATATTGCTTTTTATTTATTTTTGCTTTAATCCCTTTGCCTACTATTGCATGAAAATCTGTTATTTTTTTGAAGCTAATATTTTGGGATTTTGCCCTTTCAACAATAGCTTCTGCTAGTGGATGTTCAGAATTCTTTTCTAGACTACCTGAAATTTCTAAAAAAGATTTTTCAGTAATTTTATCTATAATCTTTATATCTGTAACTTCTGGTTTTCCTTTTGTTATTGTTCCTGTTTTATCAAATACAATAAATTTTAGTTTATGTGTTGATTCTAGGGCCTCACCACCTTTAATTAGAATTCCTCTGCTTGCTCCTTTTCCAGTACCAACCATTATTGCTGTGGGTGTAGCTAAACCTAATGCACAGGGACATGCAATAACTAAAACAGCAACTGAAGTTATTAAAGCGAATTCTGTTTTTGCGCCTGAAATAAACCAAATTATAAATGTTAAGATTGCTATGCTTATTACTATTGGAACGAAATATGAAGAGACTGTATCTGCAAATCTTTGGATTGGAGCTTTTTTGCTTTGAGCATCCTCTATTAATTTTATTATTCTTGATAATGTTGTTTCAGATCCTACCTTTGTTGCTTTAAATTTAAAACTTCCATGTTTATTTATTGTAGAACCTATAACTTCATCTCCTTTTTTCTTTTCTACAGGAATACTTTCTCCAGTTACCATACTTTCATCTATTGAAGAAAAACCTTCTATTATAATACCATCTACGGGGATTTTTTCTCCAGGTTTTACTATAATAATATCTCCTTCTTTGACGTCATCAATCGAGATTTTTATTTCTTTTTCATTTTTTATTACTAAGGCTGTTTTTGCGCCTATTTCCATTAATTTACTTATTGCTTGACTTGTTTTTCCTTTTGCTACAGCTTCTAAATATTTTCCCAAGATGACTAATGTTATAAGAACAGCACTTGCTTCAAAATATTGATTTCCCGTAGAATTAAATAATACTACATAAACAGAATAGAAATAAGCTGCAGATGTTCCTAATGCTATTAATGTATCCATATTTGCTGATCTATTTTTTATTGCAGCCCATGTACCCTGATAAAATTGTTTTCCTATATAAAATTGAATAGGTGTTGCTAGAGCCCACATGATGTAATCTTGGAAAGGAATTGGATTTTTCATGAAGAACATGCCCAAAATTAAAACAGGAAATGCTAAAATTGCACTAAAAATAATTTTTAACTTAAGTTTTTTTAATTCCTTTATTTTTTCTATTTTTTCTCTTTTATAGTTTTGTTCACTAATAATGTGTCCATCATAACCCTTTTTTTTAATAGATTCAATTAGTTTTTCTTCATTTGTTATTTTTGGATCATACTCTACTGAAGCTTTTTCATTAGAGAAGTTAACACTAGCAGATACAACGCCGTTTTCTTTGTTTAATGCCTTTGTAATTACATTAATGCAGCTTTGGCAATGCATTCCAGTTATTTTGATTGTAGTTTTTTTAGTCATATTACATATTTATTTGTTTATTTTTTTATATTTTATTTTACATTTATTGGAACAGAAATCTAGAGTTCCCTTAATAACCATTCCACACATTAAGCAGGATTTACCTAAATCACTATATACATCTTTGTTACAAATGGGACAATTCATAATGTTGTTGATTTTATCTGCTTCCACAACCACAACCTCCACCTGATGCTCCACAGCTACCGCCCCCAGTTTTAGCTGGTTCAACATAATTAGAAGTAGATCCATCTGCTTCTACTACAGTGAACCTACCTCTACCCATATTCATAGAACAAGCAATGTTAAATGTGCCAGTCTTATTTGGAGTGAATTCAATTATATTATCTCCATCTTTTACATATTTTCTTACATTAAATGCGCTTATTACAACATCTCGCATGCACCCATATACACTATCTAGGTCTACATTCATTCTAACTGGAACATCTTTTTTTAAGTTAGAAGGATATAGCTTGTATTCATAGTTTTCAAATTTAAGTTTTACTTCTTGGTATTCATTACTTTGTGCTCCTAAATTTATGTTATTTTCAGTTGCTTTGTTTGAAGTTTCTTGGTTTGTTTTATTGGCTGATGCAAATGCAAAAAAACCTATAATTACCAATACTACCAAGAGCAACAATACTATTTTTTTCATTTTTTTACCTCCTTAAAAGTTTATTAAAAATGATTTTGGACCATAAATCATAATTGCTAATAAAATAAAAGCAGCTATTATTGAAATTATTGCTACTGTTATGAAGTCTGTTGGTTTTTTGATTACATCTTTGTCTTCAACTACTTCTTCATATAACATGTAGGATAGTCCCCACATAATTATTATATTTATAACCATATAAAATGGCATAAAGTAAAGTAAGTGATCTGAAAACATCATAACACTGATCATTGAACCCATTGTACCACCCATTACACCTGCCATCATACCTTCCATTATACCCATTACACCACAACATTTACCAGTTATTATTCCAATGAATGTTCCTAAAAGCATACCAGCCATTGCTCCTATGAAAAATCCATTTGTGGCTCCCAAAACTGCACCCAGCATCATACCTGTTTGCATACCAAAAGTCATACCTATCATCATACCTGTCATACAAGTGTATTTTGCTCTGTATGCGAAGAAATGCCATGTTCCTAAGGAAATAACTGAAATGCTTATGTTTAGGTAGAAAATCCACCAACCATAATTTTGAATGAAATTTGGAATATCTTTAAATAATGTTAAATATAAAATAACTTCTAATATTAATAATGTAAGAAATATACCTAAAGTGTAAGTTATTATTTTTTGTTCAATTTTATATTTGTGTTTATTTTCTTTGTAATGTCTGATTCTT
>JBDRML010000036.1:0-8544 GCA_043812195.1 Candidatus Woesearchaeota archaeon
TATTTGATCCAGCAAGTCCAAGTAATGATAACACACCATTTTTAAGTTTTGATGTTCTTGATGATGATTCTGGGATAGATTCAACAACATTACTTTTGAATGTAAACAACAATTATTATTACACAGAAGACAACATGACATGTACAGAAATAACAATTGGTTATTATGACTGTGAATTATACATTGATCCTTTAAATGAAGGAACAAATGACTTTTATTTTAGTGTTCAAGACAATGTAGGAAACTCTGGTTCTGATTATGCAGCTTATTTTGCAGATACAGTCCCTCCAGAAACAGAGATAGAGGATTTACCAGAATATAAGACAGTTAGTCAATTTTTTATAAATTATGACTTTTATGACCCAGAACCAAGCAGTGGTTTTGGAAGCATAGATATTTGGTATTACTCGCCAGACGGTGAACTATTCTTTTTAATTAATGACACTACAAATGATGGAAATGCGCAATTCGGAGCATATGATGGAGATGGTCAATATGCATTCTTTTCTGAAGGTTTTGACTTTGTAGGAAATAATGAAGGTATGCCAAAAGGAGATTGTGTAATAAATGAAATATATTATGGATACTGCCCAGATGCATGGACAATAATAGACACAACAATGCCAGAATTATTTAACTTAACAATAGAATATCCTGCAGGTCAAACACAAGCTAAGAATAATGACACAGTAATAATAACTGTAAAAGCAACAGATGCTAATGGAATAAATATTGTTTATTTAGATGCTACAAACATAGGCGGTTCTGCTACAGAAATAATGGAATTTATTGGCAACGACACATATCAAAAAGAAATAATAGTTAGTGGTACTGTTGGAGACAATGATCAACCAATAGGAATAACAGTATATGATATGGCTGGAAATACAAATTCTCTAAATGAACAAGTAATGATTGACAATACAGCACCAGTTATAGATAACATTGTATTCTTACCAGAAAACCCAAGTAATGACCCAATGCCAATTGTAACATTTGATGTATATGATTCAGATTCTGGAGTAGATGAATTTACAATAATGGTGGAGGTTTATTCACCATTATACACATATTACTATCCAGCAAACATTAATTGTACAGAAAATGAAAACACATGGTCTTGCCGATTACAAGTAGATGAGCTAGAAGAAGGAGAACATCAGTTTATTTTCTATGCACAAGACCACACAGGCAATCTAGGAATTGCTCAGGACGAATATATAATTGATTTAACAGGCCCAATAGTTTACGGTGTAAATGTAAACCCAAGTCCAACAGAATATGATCCAGAAGTGACTGCAGAAGCTCTAGATGAATTAACAAACATTGAAGAAGCAAGATTCTACATAGATCATAATTACGAAGCACCTATTTATATGGATGCTAGTAACGGAAACTTTGATGAACTAATAGAATTAATAGAAAACACGATAAACATAACTGGATTAGAGTTAGGCAACCATTTAGTAGAAGTTCAAGCAAAAGATGAAGTAGGCAACTGGGGAGAATTAGAACCATTAACATTTATTATCTCTCAAGAATGCGAAGGAAACACATATTGTTTTGGACTACATCCAGTATGGGATGATTTATGGCTGCCACCAAAACCAGTTATTGAAGAAATAGAATCTCTAGAAGGTGATTATTCAGTAGACAACGTATTAGAATCTATTAATGGAAGTTACAACATGGTATACTATCACAATGGAACAATTTGGACATCTTATGTACCAGAAAGACCAATTAATGACTTATTATACATGAATAATGAAAACAATGCGCCTTACTGGATAAGAATGTTAAACTCTGCAATGTTGGTGATAGAGTAAAATGAAAAAAATAATACTATTATTAACTTTTTTATTTTTTATTCCAATAGTGTTAGCTCAGCCAGCAGATCATTGGGGAACAGTAACTGTTAATGGAGAACAAGCAAATCAAGTAACAGTAACAGCATACATAAATGGAGAATTAAAAGATACACATGTAGTTGGAGAATTAACAGATTTTTATTATTTAGTTCATATTAATGGCAATCCAGGAGATATAATAACATTTAAAATAAACGGCCATAACACAGATCAAACAGCAGAATGGATTTATGGAGGATATGAATTAAACTTAACTACAACATACACAGAAGGTAATCCAGAGCCACCAACTGGCGGCGGAGGTGGCGGAGGTGGAGGCGGAAAATATCTTTCTTCACAAGAACCACTAGAAAATACAACAGAGAATAATATCATAGGCGAAATACCAGAATTAATTAGTGGTAGCCTAAATGAAGAAGATTCAGCAACAGCTTCAAATGGACAAGAAGAAATAGAAACTAAAAGTCTTTTACAAAGATTCTTAGATACAATAACTGGAGCAGCAACAGGAACTGCATCAACAAAAGTAACAACATTAGATATTATATTGATGATTATTTTAGTTGGATTAATAACAGTTTTCATAAGCATAGGCAGAGCTAAAAAAGCAAAAACCTTATAATTTCTTTTTCTTTATTATTTTTTTACATAGAAATACTTATAAATTATAATTCTAAGATTAATTTATGACGATTTACAAACTAGATTTGCACACTCAGCCCCAAATAAATAAAAATAATATAAAAAATTTCTTAAGTAAATTATTTCAAAAAAGAGGAAATTTAGTTTTAGGAATAGCAAATTGGAATAATGATGGAAGATATGAAAAATTTCTAAAAGCTATTAAATTTTTACCTAAAAGATATCAAGTAAACCTAAAAAATAAAGATTATTTTATTTCAATAACCAAAAACAAAAAAACAATACACATAATTAAAACAGATGAAATAGAAACAAATAAAGGACATATATTAATAGTTGGTTACAAAGGGAAAGTCAAGAAGAGAAGAAACCTTAAAGAACTCCTTAAAATAGCGCATAAATCTGGTTGTATAATTATAGCAAACCACCCATTACACGGAAATAACATAGCATATTTCTTAATCTTAAAATTAATAGGAAATAAATATAAATTAAGTTTAGATAAAAAAGATATTAAAAAAAATAAATTTGATGCAGTAGAATTAAACCCATACTTTCAAGAAGATTGGAAGAAAATAAAAAAGTTTGCTAAAAAAGAAAAAATAAAAATAGTAGCAGATTCAGACGCACATTTTTTTGATGAATTATTCAAATCTTATTTTGAAGTAAAAGATTTAAACTTCAAAAATCCAAAGACTTTTAAGAAATCACTAAAAAAAGATTTCAAGAAACATATTAAAATTCATGCACAAAAACACGGGTTCATAGCAAAATATAAGCATATAATACAATCTATACTTGAAAATATTAAAAAATAAAATTAATCATTTTTTGTGAAATATCTTTTAACCATTCCAATAGGACCATCTTCACGAACTACTCCAATCATATGCTTTAACGCACCAATATATGAACTATATTTTCTTCCAAGAGGAATTCTACTATTATGTATAGCTTTTCTTAAATGTTTATTAAACTGGTCGCAATTATTAAATTCTGCATAATTATCAATCATATTCAAAAATGTAAAACTAGTTCCTATTTCATTAACAGAATGTCCATCTGTATTAATTAAAGCTCCAAGATCTGGAAAATTTTCCTTTACCTTATCATAAAACTTCTGTGCATTTTGATTGGCTCTAAAACTCATACAGCCAGGAATAGGTAAAACAGAAATACCATTATGAACTTCAACAGCATCAAGTCTTGCCAATGTTTTTTCTAATCTTATAGTATCATTTTTTAATGCTAATAAAATTCCAAGTTTATACATAGGATGATCAGCAACAATAATAGCATCTTTATCTTCCATTTCTTTTAAAGTATCTTCTAAGCATCCAAATGCTCTAATATTTGTTCCTTGGCGAGTACCTAAAGCTAATAAATGAACTTCATATCCATCTTCTTTAATAGGAACTTCCTCCCCCCTAACAAAAATAAGATCCAATTTAGGAACATAAATACCATTCCCAAAATCTACCCTTTCATAATTTTCAAATTCAGAATTAACAAAGTATTCATAACGATTATCATCAAAATTAGTTATACCAACTATTCCACCATCACCTAATCTAGAATGAGCTCTAAGTGCTATATTATCAAATCCATATCTATCAATATTTCTTACAGATTCATTATTTCCACTTCCTAAATGATTATGCAAATCAGCTTTTATTTTTCTCATTTCAATCAAATTTGTGAACAAGAAACAGTTTAAAAAACTACCTATATCCTCAAACTAGTTACTTTAGAAATTCCATCTTGCATAGAAACACCATATAAAATATCAGCCTCATTTATTATATAATCATTATGGCTAATAACAATATACTGGGCATTACTAGCATACTTAGCAAACAACTTCCCAAGCTTCTCAGAATTGTGTTTATCCAACGCAGCATCTACCTCATCTAAAATATAGAAGGATGCAGGATTATACTCTTGAATCGCAAATATGAAAGCCAGAGCAGCCAGTGTCTTCTCACCACCACTCAAGCTTCTAATATCCAAATATTTTCCCTTGGCAATCTGAACATTAATATCCAAACCGCCATCCAAAGGAGTCTCTTTATTCTCCAAATCCAAAGAAGCAAGACCTTTAGTAGATAAATTATTAAAAATCTCTTTAAATCTAGAATTCAAATGCTTATAAGTTTCCATAAAAACAGTAGTCTTTTTCTCTGCAATCTCAGCTATTAAATTCATAACATCTTCTTTCTCAGACCTTAACTTATTCACCTTCTCTAATAATTCTCTATAATTTTCAGCTAATTGATCATAAACTTCAAGTGCACGCATATTAACATTACCCAAACGAGCAACCAACTTTTCAAAATCATCAATTTCTTTTTTCAATATAGCAACATCAACACTCTTCCTAATTTTTCCATCCTTAAACTCTTCAGCCTCAACCTTCAAACCTTCCAATTCAGCAACAACCTGCGCTCTATAAATTCTTAATTCATTTACTTTATTCTCTATCTTTCTAGAATTATCATTCTCTATAACAATAAAACCAGCTCTTTTTTCAGCATCCTGCTCTAATTTATTTCTATTAGCAGCTAAAGTTTTAATATCAGTATAGAATCTTTTTTCTTTCCCCTCACTATCTTTTAACATGCCTTCCTTTAGCCTGACAACTTTTTTCAAATCCTCAGTCTCTTCTAAAAATTCTCTTTTCTCTCTTTCATGATCTTTAATGATTTTCTCAATCTTTTCATTTTCATCTCCAATCATCTCAGTCTTACTATCTAAAGTTCTAATGTCAGCATTGAACTCCATTATTTCTCCCATAATGTTTTGTCTTTCATTATCTATTGGAGATTTTCCAGAACGCATACCATCAATTTCTCTCTCTAAACTTAATATCCTTTTCTCTACATTTCCAACTTGTTTAAATCCAATTGAATTTCTCCTTCTATAACCACCTATCATTGCTCCGCTAGTTTCAACCAAATCTCCATCCAAAGTAACCATTCTTGCTCTTCCAATTCCAATCCTACGAGCAGTGTCTATATTATCAACAATTAAAGTAGAACCAAAAATATTGCTAAAAGCATTTAAGAAATTTTTATCAAATTTAACCAAATCCAATGCAACACCATGAACACCACTCTCTTTAACTAAATCTTTTGTTCCAGCATCCAAACCTCTTGGTTTAATCTTATTCAAAGGTAAAAAAGTAAGAACACCCAATCTATTCTTCTTTAAAATTTCAATACATTCCTTAGCTACTAGCTCATCTGTAGTTATTACACTTTTAATTCTTGCACCAGCACAAACTTCCATTGCCATAGAAAATCTATCATCAACGTTTCCCAATTCAGATATAGTTCCATGAACTCCAGGAATATTAGATACTTTATCAATAGAAGCATCAGAAAACTGACCACTAGACATACTTCTTAATCTAGTCAAGTCATTAACTTTTTTATCAAAAGAATCAGATTTATTACCACTATCAGCCTTTTCTTCTAATCTTTTATCATCCTTCTCAAGTTTATTAACTCTTAAAACTAATTTCTTTCTTTCAGCAAACAAAGCATCTAATTTAGCATGATTTTCATTAATACTATCTTTTAACTGCTTACATCTCTCTTCTATTTTTTTAATCTCAGAATGAATAATCTCCATTCTTGCTCTTGCTCTTACAACATCAGATTTTCCAGCTAAAATACCTTGTCTTAAATCCATCTGTTCTTTTTCACCTTTCAAATCTAAATCACTATTAATTCTATTAATCTCATTTTTCAATTCAGAAACAGATTTGGTTAACTCTTCAATTTTAGAATTAGATTTATTTAATTTATTTTCACTATCTGCAATATCCTTATCATAATTTGCTAAACTTATCTCTTTAGCTTTTCTTCTAAGATGATTATAAGTCGCTTTATTATCTTTAATTTTCTCTTGTAACTCTTTATATTTTTTAGCATGGTCTCTTTCCTTTTTTAACTCTCTCAAATGAGCCTCCCTTTCAGCAAGCATTATATGAGCTTCTCTTAATCTTTCTTCTACTCTATCTAACTCACCCATGGCTTTGACTTTTTTATCTTCAAAAACAGAGATACCGGCTATTTCCTCAACTAATATTCTCCTATCCATTGGTTTCATAGTAGCAAACTGCACAATATCACCCTGCAAAATTATATTATGCCCATCAGGATCTATATTTGAAGTAGACAATAAATCAACAACTTGCTGCCTATTCATTTTTTTATCATTTACTTTATAGATAGATTGGCCTTTTTTATTTACTATTCTAGAAACTTTAACTTCTTTAGAATCAATAGGAAATTTCTTTTCAGAATTATCAAAAAATATGCTTACTTCAGCAGAATTTGCAGGTTTTCCAAGCTTGCCGCCATTATAAATAAGATTAGCAGATTTCTCAGCCCTTAAACTTTTAGCAGAAGTCTTACCTAAAACAAAACAAAGTGAATCTAATAAATTACTTTTTCCTGAACCATTTGAACCAAGAATTAAATTAAACTTATCACCAAAAACTAAGTCAGTTTTCTTAGCAAAAGACTTAAAACCATGCAGTCTTAATTTAGTAACTATTGTCATATATTTTACCATCCACATTTCTTTTTAAATATTTTACCATATTCAACTATCTAATGGGTTTTTAATCTTTCCTAATTCAGCATTAGCTACATGCGTATAAATCTGTGTTGTCTGTAAATTTTTATGCCCTAAAAGTTTTTGTATATATCTTATATCAACACCATCTTCTAACAAATGGGTAGCAAAACTATGTCTTAAAGTATGTGGTTTTATTTTAATGCCGATTGCTTGTTTTGAATTAATTTCTAAAATTTTCTGAACAGTTCTAGTAGAATATTTATCCTTAAAATTAGTCTCAAATAAGTATTTAACAGGTTTATTTTCTAATAAATATTTAAACAAGTACTCTTTTATTGATTTAGATAAAAGGGTAATTCTATCTTTACTCCCCTTCCCTTGATCAACAAAAATAACATTTCTATCTATATTAATATCTTCAGGTTTTAAATTTATTAATTCAGAAGCTCTTAACCCTCCAGAATAAAGTATTTGAATCATGAGTTTATGTTTTTTATTTTTAATATTTTCTATTATATTTCTTATCTGTTCTTTAGATAAAACTCTAGGTAATTTTCCTTCTTTTTTAGCTAATGGCACAACATAACTAAATCTTACATGTAAAACATTCTCAAACATAAATTTAAGCGCAAAAAATCTATTCCTCTTAGCTTTTCCAGACTTTAGCAAATACTCCTTTGCCTCATCAATATCAACATTATTAGCACTTTTTAAAAAATCTTTTATTACAAAAAGATATGATTTAATAGAATTATCGCTCATACCTCTTAATTTAGCCTCATTCTCACAATTCTTTAAAATAGAACCTTTATCCATCAAAACTATATTATTTTGGGACTATTTAAAGATTTCCAGACTAAAAAGTGCTAATAATAGGCGTTATACGACATTTGTTCGCGCGCCTATTGAGAATTAGCCTTGTATCCGCAGACCACACCTTTTAAGTCTCTGCTTGTTGGTTTGAAAGATACGTCCAAAGCATATTCACATTTTTGTTCCAATTCATGAAAGAAATCACTTGGCTCTCCATGCAATCTAACCCCTGTGCCTGGTTTCCCATCTTCTCTAATTTGAGAGGTATAGCAATTTCCAATCACAGGTACATATTTTCCATGCATTGGACAATCAAGACACAACTCCAAACCTCTTTCTACAACTTCCCCTTTTTGGAGTTTCTTTATCATTTCAACAACATGGTCTGCTTCCATAATTAATAGTAAAATGTCAATCTTTATTAATCTTACGGCGCGCTCACAAACGCTTCGGATTTTCTACGAAAATCCTCGTGACGTTACACTCTCGGACTTCGTCCTCGCCTCGTATAACAGCGATTAAACGGTTCACTTCGTTGCACTCGTTCACCCCAATATTTTCTCAATCTCTGTTCGGCGCGGGTTGCCTCGCCTCACCAGGAGAAAAAACTGCGTTTAATCGCATACGTTAA
>JBDRML010000037.1:0-13174 GCA_043812195.1 Candidatus Woesearchaeota archaeon
AGCAGGTTCTTTATCAGTTGGTTCTTCTGCAGGTTCTTCAGTGTCTTCTTCTTCATCCATTTTTTCAAATTCATCCATTTAAATGCACCTCCAAAGTGTACATTTTGAGAGGAAATTCCTTTTATAAAGATTATTGTTCTACAGAAAAAATTGAGTTTATTTATAAAGGGTTTATAAATTAAAAGCTGAAATAATTAGGGGAAATGCTATTGTAGCATCACAAATTACATCTACAAAGTCTGCTTTTGGGTTCATTTTGCCCCAAGAGATACCTTCTTGCAATGGTGCGCCTGAAGATCCTCCTGATTCTGGTCTGTCTGTTGTTATTTGAATTCCATAGCTTGCTCCTTTTGTTAATTGCATGGCTTGCTGAATATAATTTTTGGGAACTCCTCCTCCGATGTATATAACTCCTGATTTCTTTGATGTCCATGATATGTCTAGAATTTCTTTTAGATCATCAAAAGTATCTACTTCTATTTTATCTCCTTTTGCAATATGGTTCCAAATCATTAAACCTATGCCTGAATCTGAGATTGCTGGGCAAAATATTGGAATTTTCTTTTCATAGCAAGTTTTTAATATTGAATTGTCTGATTCTACTAAACTACCTAATTTCCATAAGAATTCTTTTATGTTTAATTTTTCTTTGCTTAATTCTTTGAAGTGTTTATCAAAGAAATCTTCTAATTTTTGATATACTTCACTTTGCATTAAAATGTCATATATCCTATCTAGGCCTTTTTTGTTTAGTTCTTCATCATTTTCTTTTGATTCGTTTTTGTAATGATGGAATCCTAATGCTTCTATTAAATCATGAGTTAGATTAGCTCCTGTTGTGACAAATACATCAATTTTATCTTTTTTTAATAGATCTATTATTATATTTTTCATTCCTCCTGGAACCATTGCTCCTGCGAATCCGAAAAAGACCTTACAATCTTTGTCTGAGAACATCTTTTGCATTATTTCTGCTGCTCTGCCTATTCTTCCTGCTCCCATTACACCAGATTGCTGCATTTCATTTATTAATTCTGAAACTTTCATATCTGGTTTAATATCTATTTGTTTAACTGGTTTCATAGAAAATAAAGAGAAAGAAAAGATTTAAAAAATGTCTTATTTCTTGGCTGGAGGCAAACTATTAGTTAAGCTACAACTTCTTTTTTAGAAAGTGTTTTTTCTGTTTCTATCTTTGTTATAATTTTGTCCATTTTTATTAACTCTTTAACCCATGGGTTTTTTAGGTTTAATTGGAATAGTTTTGCATTTCCTATTTTTCTTGTGTGTTGGACTATCTCATTTTTAACTAATTTAGGCCATATTTCTAAGAAAGCAGTCCATCCAACATTAGAATTTTTAGCTATTTCGGTCATTGAATAGTCCATGTCTCTAGCTAAAATTAAAAAATCTAATATCCTAATTAAGGGGTAATTTCCAAAGTATTCTACAAATACACTTTTTTCTTCCATTGTAAAAAAAGAAGATTAAACAAGTATTTAAACATTTCTATTTTTGATAACTATACTTCATAAATAGAAAACTATAAATATGAGTGCTCCCTTTTAGAGTATATGGATGAAAAGCTGATTATAAAAAAATTTATTGTAAGAAAATTATATAGACACAGGATATGGCTACATAAACATACGAATATTAATAATCTCCAAAAAGGTTTATCTGGTAAATTAAGAGTTTCTAAAGAAGTTAAAAAAGCTATAGATGATCTTCTAAAAGAACAAATACTTTTGTCTAAACCAACACATTATGGATTAGAAATAAGTTTGAACCCAAAAAAGATAAAAGAGATTGAGGATTTAATTGATTAATTATAAAAAAGAAAAATGTCTTATTTCTTGGCTGGAGGCAAACTATTCCAAGATGTCTCAAACATTTTCCCTAAAGTTTGTGCGAAATAAGGTGTATTAACCCATACTCCTACATCATAAGTTGGATGAACATCTTTATCGTCCATCATCATGAACAATACTTCTTTGCCATCAACTATGCAGAATCTAGTGTTCATATCATTTAGATTTTTAACTTCTGCTATTTTTGATATATCTTTTATGATATGTTCTGATTCTTTATCGAATGGAGCTGCTATCCTAATTTTGACACCTTTTTTAGACATTTTCTGTAGTGTTGGAGCTAAGGCTTCAAATTTTCTTAGGATTCCTTTTGATGTTGTAGCTAGAACTACAGATTCATTTGCTTTTTTAATCATGTATTCTAAATGTGTGTAAATATTATGTCTTCCTTTTATTGCTCCAGATAAATCAGTTGGTTCTATAAATTCAATACCTTGTTTGTGAAGAGTATTAAGTTCATTTATGATATCTCCTGTTGAGAGGTCTTTTAATTTTGTGATGTTTTTTTCAGCATCTTCTTTTATTGACCTTTTAATTCTTGAAACAACTTCTTTAGGTTCTACTGCTAGGTATTTTATTGGCTTACCTAATTTCATTACTACAAAACCTTTTTTTTCCAAAGTTTCTAAAACATCATATGCTCTTGATCTTGGAACGTTTCCAATGTCTGAAAGTTCTCCTGCTGTTGATGTTCCTCTTGATAATAGAGCTGTCCAAATTCTAACTTCATATAAATTTAAGTTAAAAATTTGCCTTAATTTATTTAAAAATTCTTCTTTTACAATCATCTTTTTTCCTCCAAGAGATGCCCCCTCTTCTTTACTACCTTTTGCCTTGAATATTTTTTTCACTGCGGTAGAACATAATCTATTGTGTAATGGTAATTCACTATTATATAAAGATTATTGTGATTTATGAATTAGATTTTTGTTTTGAAGAAAATTTTTTTTGATTTTTATATATGTGTTCAATATCTTTTAGTGTGTTTAATTCTTTAGTATCTTTATCATTTCTTAATCTGAGAAATCTTGGGAACCTTAATGCATAACCTGAAGAATAAGTTGGGCTTTTTTGAATTTCTTCATAACCTACTTCAATAACTATTTTTGGTTTTAGAATTGCAACTTTTCCTTTTTGAATTTCTATTAATGGTTTTAAAATTTTTGTCATTTCTTTGTATGTCATTCCTTCTGATTTTTCTTTTAATCCAGTACTGGCTTTTCCTACTTCTAATAATTCATTTCCTGATTTGCATGCTAGTGTGTAACTTGTTAGCCACCCTGCTCTTTTTCCTTCTCCGAAATCTGCCGATACAATAGTTAAGTCTAATGGTTCAAGAACTGGTTTTAATTTTACCCAGCCTTCTACATATCTACCTGGTTTGTATTCTGCATCTAGTTTTTTACCTATTAAACCTTCAAAACCTTCTCTTAAAACTTTTTTGTAGAATTTTTCAACTTCTTTAACTGAATCTGAAACTAATTTTTCTGTAAGTTGAACTTTGTATTTTTCTATCTTTATTATTTTTTCTAATAGTTTTCTTCTTTCTTTGAATGGTTTACCCATTAAGTTTTTTCCATTGTAAAATAAAATATCAAAGGCAAATATTTGAACTGGTAACTTCTTTATTGTTTCTTCAATATTGTGTTTTCTTTTGATTCTTTGAGATATAGCTTGAAATGGCATTTGTGTTTTGGTTTTTGGATCATAACCTATAGCTTCTGAGTCTATTATGAAAGAATTTCCTTTTATGTGAGTTTTAATATAATTAACAATGTCAGGGAATTGCCTTGTTACATTTTCTAGTCTTCTTGTAAATAATTTTATTTCATTACCATTTTTGTGTATTTGTAATCTAAAACCATCTATTTTAAAATCGAATAATGCTGGTTTTCCTGTTGATTTAAATGCTTCTTCAATAGTTTCTGATTTAATTGCTAACATAGAGTTAATTGGAGTTCCTATTTTAATTTCCTGTCCTATAGATTTTAATCCATGTTTCTTTAAAGATTTAGCAACTTCTGCGAAATCGTTTTTAACATCGAATGTTTGTTGGGTTGTTTTAATGAAGTAATTATATATTTCTCTATTTAGTTTTACATCTTCTGAATCTACCAATTTGTATTTTGTTAGGTCTTTTGATTTGATATCTTCTAGCGATTTTGGTTTTAGAATTGATTTTGTTTCTATATTTTTAGAATTTACTCCTTTGACTCTTGGGAAGTATGTCCATGTTATTGCGTCTCTTAAAACTCCTGCTGATACTCCAACTCTTAATTGTTCTATTACTGTTCTAATTATGAATTTTGATTCTTCTTCGTTTGCTGATGTTAATAATTCTGTGACTAATTGTATTTTTCTATTGACTGTGCCTTGACCTTCTAGTGTTGCTAGTTTTCTTATATTATCAAATACTTTATCTAGTGTTAATTTTTTAGAAAATAATGTTGTTTGGGATTTCTTTTTTGTGAGTTCTTTTGCTACTAACCCTAAATCTCCTTTTTTAGCAAATTCTTTTTCTATTTTATCTGGAGAATCTCCTGTTGCTGATGCTAGAGCTTTGATTGCGTATCTTTCTGAAAATCCTATTTTTCTTTCATCATACGCAGGGAATACTCTTCCTTCTAACAAATAAATGACTTGATCTAATTCTGATTCTGGAGTATTTTCTAAAAGTTCTGATATGATATATGTTTTTTCTATTCTTTTTGATGTTTCTTCCAGAGCTTTGTATGCATTTACTAATTTAGAATATTCCATGGTAAGTTTTATAAGTTTGGATAGATATAAAGTTTACTATATGAAATTTGAGAAAGCTTTGAAAGGAAGAAGATCTATTAGAAAATTTAAAGAGAAAAAATTGAGTAAGAATTCTTTAGGTTCTATTTTAGATGCTGCGAGATATGCTCCTAGTGCTGGTAACTTACAGAATTGGAGATTTATTGTTGTTGAAGATGAAAAAACTAAAGAAAAAATTGCTAAGGCTTGTTTAGGTCAAAAATGGATGGTACGAGCTGGAGCTTTAGTTATAGCTTGTAGTGATGATAGTGATGTTAAAAGAATTTATGGAAATAAGTCTGATTTTTATGGCAGACAAAATTGCGCTGCTGCTGTTCAAAATATGTTATTGAAAGCTTATTCTATTGGAATGTCTAGTTGTTGGGTTGGAGCATTTAATGAAGATGATATAAAAAATGCTTTGAAAATTCCTGGCGATATAAAGATAGAAGCTGTTTTGTGTTTTGGACATTCTGATGAGAAACCTAATATGCCTAAAAGAACTGATTTGAGAAATTTGGTTCATTTTGAAGAATGGGGCAATATGATGAAGTAATTATTCTGGAACTTTGTATATTGCTGAATCTATGCACGGGCCTGCTCCAACTGAAAAGAAATTTAGAACATTTCTTGGATGAATAGTAAAATCTGGCATATCTCCCTTTAAAACATCATCTAACAAAACTGGTATAGTTGCGACTGATGAGTTTCCGCGCCATGATATATTCATTGGTGTTTTTCTTTTGATTACCTCTTTTGGAAGACCTAATCCTTCCTCTCCAAGAATTTCTGAATCTAAATAATAATTTGCTTGGTGTGCAAAAATTAAATCTATTTGCTCTTTGGTTAAGTCAGCTCTTTCTAAGCTTTCTCTGATAATTCCGGGAACATTATTAACTGCATACCTAAATAACATATTTCCTTTCATTTTTAAAAATAGATGTTCTTTGTTGGGATAGTTAGGATTACTAGATTTTCCTAAAGTAAGATATTCCCCGAATTCTGAATCTGTTCTGCTTGCATGAGATAAAATACCTTCTTTAGTTTCTCCTTTTCTGGCTTCTACCTTTACAAATCCTCCCTTATCTGCATATATCATTCTGTCTGGATCAGCTGGGTCGCTTACATCTGATAAGGTTTCTACTGCACCAGTCCCTATTTCTTTTGCTAATCCTGCTTGAATAGTATAATGTGAGAATATTAATAATTCTAGCCACCCAGGACAGCCAGATAATAAATCAAAACAAATTAGATTTGGATTTTCAATACCTGCTTTTTTCTTTACTCTTTCAGCCATGCTCTCTCTTTCATGCACAACAATTAAATAATCAAGACCTTCTGGAATATTTCTATCTCTCTCTGATTGAGGAATAATGTATGCTTTCTTGTCATTACTTGCAAAAACCTCTTTGGCAAAATTGTACCAATTCTTATTAGCAATTACATCATAAGCAACTGTTGGAGTAGCAGAAAGTCTATCTGCTTGCATTTCTCTGAAAACTATTTGAGAAGCAATTGATGGAAGCCAATTTATTTCAGGAGTTCCAAATTTACAATCTCCAAAATCATGTGCAATACCAAAACAATCCCATAAACTAAAATTATCACCTGAATTTATTACTGCTTCAGCTCCTAAGTCTGATGCAACCTTTCCTTCTAATTTATATTCTCTTTCTTTTATTCCAGTTCTTTTATATAATTTTTCTACTCTTTTTTCAGGAGTTTTTGGATCTAGTTTATATCCCTCTCCTGATATATTTCTAATATAAAAGATACTATCATTGAAATCCTTGTTTTTAACAATTCTTCCAGGATTAGATTTTCCTGTTGCAGTTATTATAGTATTTGTATACTTAGGCATTTAAATTGAGAGTTTTGAATAGTTTATATATTTTATCTTATCAAAAAGTTTTGTAAAAATTAAAGGAAAAAGAAGATCACCTCTTTTTCCCAAAAAAATAAGTGAATGAGCGACGGCTTTGGGGGGTTAAAGAATGTTCAACTCATTCACTTGAGCATGTCAATTCCCAGTTCTCTTTCCATTCTAACTGATTCTTGTATTTTCTCTTTTAATCTATCTACTTTCCCTAGAACGTAAGGAGAGGTAACTCCTGTAATTATAGTCATTACACGTATTTTACCATCCATACCTGGTTCTATTCTAGCACCCCAAATAACATTTGCATCTGGGTCTAGGGATTTTGTAACCATTTCTCCTATTTTATTTATATCATCTAATAACATGTCTTCTCCACCTGTAACATGTATTAATGCGCCTGTTGCACCCTCATAATTAATTTCAAGCAATGGGTTTGTTAGAGCTCTATGAACTGCTTCTTCTACTCTTCCTGCAGTATTAGATTCTCCTATACCTATAGCAGATACGCCACCATCTGACATGATTGCTTTTACATCTGCGTAATCTAGATTAACTAAGCTTGGTACAGCAATAATTTCAACGATTCCTTTAATCATTGTTGAAATTAACTCGTTTGCTACTGCAAATGCTTGTTTTATAGGTAAATTTCCAGCTAGATTCACTAACCTGTTATTATCTATAACTATTACAGTGTCACAAACTTGTCTTAATTGTTGTAGGCCGAATTCAGCTTTGTCTACTCTTGCTTTTTCTATATTGAAAGGCATTGTTACTGTTCCTATAACTATGGCTCCTTGCTCTTTAGCAATTTGAGCAACTATTGGTGCAGATCCAGTTCCTGTTCCTCCACCCATTCCTGCGCAAATAAATACCATATCAGCTTTGCTGACAACTTCCTTTAGCTCAGAAATATTTTCTTTAGCAGAATCTCTTCCTTTGTCTAAAAATCCACCACAACCTAGACCTCTTGTTAATTCTCTTCCGATTAAGATTTTATGATCTGAAGAAGAAATATCTAAGTGTTGTTTGTCTGTGTTAACAGCAGTAATCTCTGCTCCTTTAACTCCTTTCTTGTATAACCAAGAAACCATATTATTTCCTGCACCACCCAAGCCTAGAACTTTTATTTTAGCTTGACCGATGTTTAGGTCCTCATAATTTGTGTCTTGTTCTACATTTTTCAATGCATCTTGTATGATAAATTCCATTTTTTTCTTAAGCCCCCTTTTGCTTTTTTATATTTTACACCACAATAATTTTTATATAGGTGCTTTATTATTATTTCCTCTAGAAAAAGTTACTGATCGCCAAATTAGAGGCTTTTTCAAGATAAAACTAACTAAGACCAATTGAGAATACATGTACGTTTATCATTTCAGATCGCCAAAAATGAAATGAAGTGTTAAGACCTATTTCTATTTTATTATAGTATCATATATAAAGATTTTTGAACTAGAAAGTATATTTTTAAGGATATAATCAACTTTGATATTCCACTAAAACCCTTGTTTTACTTGATTTTTCTTTATTATAATCAAAAGGATATTTATGAATGCGATATAAATTATTTTTAAAATAGATATTTGTTGATTCTAAATTAGATAATGTTGGTATATCAAAATCGCAGTTTTCTAAAACTATTTCTGTTAATGGCTTTGATGGGTAAAAATCACTTATTATGCTTTTTCCCAATCTATGAATTTGAACTGAAAATGTAATATCTTTTGGAGATACACTAATCTGGCTTCCTTTTTCAGCAATGTCTGGTAAATCTACTGATGAACAAATACCAAATTTTTCATTTAATTTTAACTGGCCTCTGTATAAGAGATCTCGTAGTGTGATTCTATTTTTTCTCATGATTTTGAGCCGTTTAATTGAGTTTATAAAGAATTCTATTTTAATAATTATAAGCCAAAAGACTCTTCAAAGATTTTCATTTCTCTTATTTTTTGAATAAATTGATGTCCTTTTTCTGTTATTGCTATGAAGTCTTTGTCTTTTACTTTTGTTCTTTGTATGAAATTTTTTTCTATTAAACCTTGTAAATAATTATTCATCTGAGTATGTGATAAGTTTGCTTTATACATTAGATGGGTTGGTTTAATTTCTCCTTTCTTCTCTTGAATTGAGACTAGAATATCGTTAATTATGTCTAGTCTGCTTCTTTTTCTTTCCATGGTATAAAACTCTTATTAAGACTTGCAATAATAAAATATAACCTACTAATTGAACTACTTCAGCTATAACATAAACTAAAGGATTTAATATTATGAACATAAAGAAAGCCTGACTAATTGCTATGATGCTAAACCCGTATGCTAAGTATTTTGTGTTTTTGTTTCCAGTTTGTGAGTAGATATTAAAGTATCTAGATGCTATGAATACAAGGAAGATTATTGATGTTATGTGGAATATGTAATATAATGTTGAACTGTATAAAGCTGATACTATTGATAATACTATAATGAAGTATATTGTTAAAAATACAGTAGGTATTTTCTGGCCTCTTTTAATACTATATAATACATAGAGGCCTGCTAGATTAGCTAGAACAAATATTAGGAAACTTGAAATTGCTAGTATGTTGAAACTTCTTACAACTTCTAGTGTTTGTATAACTGCACCTGTTGGAGTGTTAGCTTTTATTGATTCATAATATACTGTAACATTTGTGACCATTTTGAATAAGAATGATGCTGCGATTAAATAGAATGCAAATCCTAATTTCATATAGTTTTTATTATTGTTTAATTTGTAGTATCTAGTAGCTACTGTTGCTATGCTAAAAAGTACGAGAATTGTGATTAGGTCAATGAAAATTGATACTAAATAGAACCATTTAGGACCGAATGCTATCTCTATCATTAGTTAGGGGAGAGTGGTATCGTTTAAAAATCTTATGATTTGGAATTTAGTAAGTATTTTTCATAGGGTATTTATAAATGGCTTTTTAAGATTTAGTAAAGAGGTGATGGCAATATCAAAAAATAAAATAAGATCGATATTAAGAAGGGTCATTCCTTTAGAAGATTATGAGATTGAGTATTTTAAACATTTATTTTATAAGAGTGTTATAAGTGAGCGCTGGACTCGGAAGTGATTATTTTAAAATTTTATTAGTTTCTAAGTACCAAAGATATATTTTATTTTGCTGTTCAAAACCTTTAAAAAGGTCTATTTTCTAGGTTTTAAGAAGTTTATGTTATGAAAAATGGTAAATGGAATTGATACAACTGCTAGTGAAGATATAAGTGTTGGTGGAAAGGATATCACTTGTCCTAGATGTAAAGAATCTACTAATATGTTGTGGAGTGTTGATATTGAATATACTTGTAGCACGAAAAGAAGAAGAGTTTGTAAGAAGTGTAGAGATGAATTATTAGAAGAGATAGAAGAGGTTTTAGAAGTTGGTGGTGATCTTAAATCAGAAATTAAGGATCAAAAAGTTATAGAGGATATTACTTGTCCTGGTTGTGGAGAAGGAGCAACTTGTCCTTGTGTTATGCATAGTATTTCTGTGACTAAGGATTTTGAGGGCAAAAAGATGATGAAAGATTCTGATAAGTTTGTAATGTTTAAGAAAGAGGATTTTGATAAGTTTAAGGCTGATTTGTTTGGTGGTTAATCACTGTTAAATCCGCCGAGGGCGTAGCCCGAGGAACGGAGAAGTTTGAGTTTTGCCGATAGAATTATATACTTGAATTAATTAACTTAATTCATGGTAATTACACGACCTAGAATTTGGTATGTTTGTAATAAATGTGGAGAATGGTTTTGTTATCCTAAAAACCCTCCAAAAAAATGTCCTGATTGTAAAAAAGGAGATTTAACCAAAACATGCGCTTTCTGTGGTGAAAAATTCGAGGAGTGTAAATGTTCCAAAAGAAGAATTGGATAAGAAATGTCATAACTGTGGATTCTTTAAAGCAAATTGTAAATGTGAATAAGGCAAAACTCAAATTGAATATAATTGGTGTTAATTGCCCCGAGCCGTAGGCGTTAGCACTCTGTCAAGGTCGTAGTGAAAAGCGTGAACGGAGAAGTTCCCACGGGCATCAAACATCTTTTCTATAGAAAGATATTTATATAATAGGATATTATTGTATTTTCATGTGGCATGGCATGTTTCATACAATCGATGAAGAGAAAGATTGGCACAGCACGTTTGATCCGTGCACTGAAGATGAGCTTATGTGGTTGGATCGTGTTGCTCAATTATTGGGTATTGAGGAAACTCCTTCTTATAAATCAAATATACCTATTGATTGCCCTGTAACTGGTACAGTGATTTCTGCAATTGACAATTGTTTTGATCTTGCACAAGACCGTTTAGGATTTAAGAATTCGTGCCCATATGCTAAACGGGGTCTTTATGAACGCAACACCAAAGACTTGATAGGTGTTGTGTGTAGCTATAAAGGTAGAACTTGTGAAGATAATGCCCGTGGGAATTGAACTTAATTGGTGTTATACGAGGCGAGGACAAAGTCCGAGAGTGCAACGTCCCTTTAGCGTTTGAGAGTGTGCCGTTCATTATTTTAAAAAGTGGGGCGATTATACTTTACTACTTTGGCTATCATTTGTTTTAATTCTTTAGAATTAGGCCAATCTGGCAGGATATCTAAATCATGTTTAATGGAGTAAAAATCTAACCTCTTATCTAAATTTTGAAAATTAAATAGTTCTGGATAAAATTCCTGAAACCAATCTAAAAGATGAGCGTAATCCTCTTTTTTAGCGAATTTTTCAAATTCTTCGGACATATATTTTTTTGGATGCTCAACCATTTTCTTTATTACACTTAGAGTAAAATCAATAGATGACAATTCTGTTCTTTCAAAATCCAAAATTCCTACAATCTTTGTATCTTGAATCAGTATGTTATCAAAATGCACGTCCCAGTAAACTAAGGCTATTTTTTGCTCTTTTAGAACATTATGGTTGTTGTTTATAAATTTCTTGATACTTTGTATAAACTCAAATGATAGCAGTTTCTTTTGCTCAATCTTTTTCAAGGAATTTTGGATTTGGTTGAGTATCTTATCATGCCAATTATCCGAAGAATTTACTTTAAATTTTTCTAGAAATTTATCAGATGGCGATTTGTTGATGATTATTAAAACTTTGCAGAGTTGCTTAATAATGTTTTTTCTCTTGTCATTGCTCAACAAATGCCATTTTGAATAAAGAGTGTCACCCTTGATTTTTGGATAAATCATGAATAATTTGCCATAAGTCTTTTTGGAATTATCAAAAACTTTGATTTTAGGAGATGGAATTTTATTCTTGAAAAAATTATAAAAAAATACTTCTCTTTCAAATTTTTCTTCATTATCCTCATCTTCACAAACTTTGAGAATAAATTTATCGTTAATTGAATAAACTTTGTTTGTGAAGCCTATTTCAATTTTTTTAATATATTTTACTTCTCCTAAATTATTCTGAAGAAAAATTTGTTTTATGATTTTTTCATCCATAATGATTGATAAGATGTTAGGTTATATAAATTTAGCCCCACTTTTTTGTATCGTTGAGGCACACTCTCAAATGTCGTATAACGGTTGTTAGTTTCTCCAAGCTTTGCGAGGATTGATTTTTAGTGTAACGATGCCGAAGGCAAAAAATCAAAGTTTGAGAGCCCGAGCTTCTTATAAGTACTCTGCGAAGCAGACAATATTTTAGGGGTGCCCGCCGTTTTAGTTCTTAATCTGAAAGTAGTAACACAATAGAAAGATTTATAAAGTTTAACCTACAACTAAATATATTGGGTAATCAAAATGTTTTACGATCCTTTACAAAGAAGATTGAAACAGATGGAGGGTGAGAATCCTTCGCTAAATAAGCATCCGCAAGGATTTTGGAAAGGTTTCAGAGAGAGATCTTATTTCTCGAAAAGATTTTTATCTGGGATAGTTGAGACCATTCCACAATTTACTCATCGTTATGGTTCTAATGCTGATCGAATTTTTGATTATAAAAAAGGATTTGAAAATGTAGGTTATCCTGAACAAACAGTGAATTGGTTAGAAGAAGCATTAAAAGATATTATTGTATCTGGTGAGATAAGAAGCAGAGTAGAAAAAGACTTAGAAATAGCAAGAAAACATGCGTATAATTCTGGAGTGAAATTAAGGGAAGTGGATGTTAACGGCATACTTGGTTTGCATGAAACAGACATGAGAACTTCCGGGTATAAGTACGTTCCAGGATGGCTGAACAAAGCAATTGCATACATTGAACTAGCAGAAGAGAAAAGGGGCGATGCAGAATTGTATTCATTAGCAAGAGAATATTTAGAGGAGTCATTGATTGTTTTGAAAAAAGTAGAAGAAGAACAAAGAGAACTTGAAGGAGTTATTCAAACAATGTTAGACTCTTGTCAACCAAGAAAAAAAGATTTGACTTTTTCTCAAGCGTAAGTAAGTGCGGACACCCCTTATTCTGTGAGGGCTCTCAAATTGAACTTAATTAGTGTTATGTGAGTTTGTGGAGTAGTAAGCTTGGAGAGTGAGCGTTAAATGGAGCAAACCAAAAGATTTATGATTATAATGAAGTGAAACGGAATTAGGACAATAAAGGTTTTGTGTATGACGTAGGCAGAATTCCGATAAACATTTAAAACTTGATGAATTATCTCCTTTAT
>JBDRML010000038.1:0-25256 GCA_043812195.1 Candidatus Woesearchaeota archaeon
ACTTCCAGCATAATCCCAATAAAAAGAAATATTAGAAAGCTGGATATCATCACTAGCATTACATTCAAAATCCACATTTTTAATATCTGTAATACTTCCATTTTCAGGATTTAATAAAGTAGTTGTTGGAGAATTATCAGGGAGAGCATGCATAGTGTAATCTATACTAACATTATAAAGTTCAGGACTATATAATAAATTTTCAGTATTAAAATCATAGTTATATTGGAAATATTGATTATCGTCTAAACTAAGACTTTGAGAAGAATTATCATTAATATCAATCCAACTTTCACCATTACAAGCATCATCATCACAACTTCTTACTGTTAAATTCAGTCTTAATGAACCTCTCTTATAATGATCAAAAACTTCTGTAGAAGACAAAGCACGATTAAAAATAGAGACTTCATCTGCAATCATATCAAAAGGATAGTCTAGAGTACTAACAAACAGATTATAACTTCCTTGTTGAATAGCACTATCAAAAACATTATTTCCAGAATTATCCTCTGCTCCATCAAGATAAATATAACCATTACTACCATCTTTAACAACAGTTATATGATACCAGTTATCAACATTTAACCCAGAAACACTGCTAAAAGAATCACCATTGATAACAAAAACAACAGTACCATCACTATCAACCCAAATAGAATAAGCTTGATTGTAACTACCTTTAGTGATTAAATCAGGTTGATTAGAAAAATCCCTAGGATAAATCCACGCTTCAATGGTAATATCTCCAGTTATATCTAAACTAGAATCATCACTTATCTGTATCCAATCATTACTTCCATCAAAACTCAATCCATCATTAAATTTACCATCAACACCATAACTAATCCCTCCCCTATTTAACCCATCATTGCCATACCCAGAATAATCAATTATATCTCCAGAAACTTCATTCATATGCATTAACAAAACATTTCCAGACATATTAGCTCCACCAATATCAATTTCTACAGCACCTGCATTGGGTAACTCTTCTTGATAAGGAGCGCCTTTAATCCAACTAATATTATTCCAAATAGCAGTATTATTAACATCAAAAACTTCAGAAGTATAAGTACCTTCAGTATTTCCACTACTTAATTGAACATGATCAACACTCCATTCTGTATTATTATAAGTTCCTTGATCAAACTCTCCCTGACTTCCAACATTAAAAACAGCCGCACCAACAAAACCGATATTTAAAACAATTAAATAAGTCATAAATGACAATAAAATAAATGATAAAAAATAAGATACATGAACAATATCGACCCTCTTTTTTCTAGACAGTTTCTTCATTAATTCTATTAAAGAAATCAATAATATTTAAATGTTTAGTTTTATTTATTCTCTAAATCTTCCAGATCTTTATATAGTTTACTAGCCTCATCAGAATTCTTTTTAACCTTATTTATAGATTTATTTCTATTTTTAGTTATTTTCTTCTTTTTATTTTGGTTTTTGTTAGATTTTGAAAATAATTTACTAAAAAAGCTTATTTTTTGCTTTTTAACTGGTTTTATTTTATTATTTTTAAATTTTTTTAATGTAGTTTGGGGTTTTTTATTCTTCTCATACAAAAGACCTTCTTTTTCAACTGCCCTAATACAAACAAAACCAATAATAAGCCCAAGCATTAAAACAGGAAATAAATTATCAACAGTGAAATCTCCAAATTTAGTACCTAAAGAAGCAAACCCAGTAAAAAACCCACTCAAAAAATCTCCCTCACTGTTTTGTGTTTCAAAAGTAGGCAAAGTTTCCTGTGTTTCAGTCTCATTGTCTTCTGTTTCATTTACATCCAAATCATCATCTTCAACAGAACTAGTTTGCTGTGTATTTCTATTTGCGCCTATTGTTGTAGTAGAACTTCCACTATCATCATCGTCCTCCTCCTCATCAACTTCATATGCAACTTCAAAATCTCTTGTCTCTGAAGCATTAGCAAAATTATCAACATCAGTACAATTTACAGACCATGTATAATTATTATTACCCATACCAGTCTCATTAAATGTATGTGTACTACCAACACCCACATTAGTAACAGTAGTATCAATAGCATTATCTAAAATAAAACTACAATTAGAAACAGACAAAACACTTGCAACACTATAAGAAAAAGTAACATTATTAGTACTTGTATAACTCGTATCATTAATTGGAGAATTCAAACTTACATTCAAAGAAGAAGAAAGAATCTCAGCACCAATACTAACATTATATAATAACGGGCTCATATTAGAATCATTAGTCTCAAAATGAAACTTATACTGGAAATATCTACCAGTTAAACTAAAATTCTTCAGAACACTCCCATTATAATAATAACTAGAATTAGTACCATCACTACCAATATAGTCTCCCAAACTAGAATTATCATCACTAGCCCTCATTTGAAGACTTAAATTAGTTATAGTTTCATTAATATTTGCCTCAATCCAACTTATATTATTCCATACAGCATAAAATCCAGCATCAAAAATCTTAGAAGTATAAGTTCCATTATTATAAGTTAAATTTAATTGAACATAAGATGAATTATAATAAGTTTTATCATAAGTTCCTTCATCAAAATCACCCTCAATTTCAGTATTAAAAACAGCCGCATATCCTAAGCTAAATAATGATAGAACAATGCCTACTAAAAAAATAGATATATACACCTCTTTATTCATATAATTAATAAAAAGTAAATATTATTTAAATCTTTCGGGAAAGCTCCAGCCGAGAATCGAACTCGGGACCTCTGCCTCTTTGTTGTTTTCAATACCAAGGCAACGCTCTAACCGACTGAGCTACTGGAGCAATTAAAATAATGCAGGGGAAGGGATTTGAACCCTCGAACCCACTAAGAGACAGGATATCATAAAGATTTATTATGAATTATTAATTCATATGTCCCACTTAAGTCCTGCGCATTTGACCAGACTTTGCTACCCCTGCATCAAGTTTTTGAGAAGTATTTTTCTTTATAAAACTTACCACTCGTCATATCTTACAAACAATTTCCTAGATATTATCCAAACAACAAAACCAATCATTATAACTGCTAAAGCACCCAAAGCATAAACAGCAACACCACCATCTCCTATTATATTATTATTTTCTAAAACACATCCAGCATTATCATCACAAACATAATCATTAGGACAATTAATCTCACCAGTCCATGTTAAACAATTATTAGCTAAATATCCACATCTTGAAAATGAAGTATCAGTAAGACAAGTAAATCCACCAGCATCACAATTATTAGTACATCCAATAGGTGGAGAAATAGGATCACTTTCATTATTATCACTAAACCAAACACAACCAGAATCTAAAGGATAATCAACAAAACCATCATTATCATTATCTATATCATCATTACATTGATATACAACATTACAAATTCCACAATCTTGCTCGCATGTTTCACAAGATTCACTATTATCGCAATTCCCATCTCCACAAGTTCCAGGACATGCTCCACAGTCTAAAGGACAAGTTAAACAAGTTTCATCTCCATTACATTCATCATCTCCACAATAAGGAATTTCATCCCCACAAAAATCACCATCATTCAATATAACTCCATCACACCCACAAGTGCCAATTACTTCACCTTCAGAACAAGCATTTAATAATAAAGCACCTTCATTAGTACGTAAAACAACACTATTAACAGGCCCAGAAATACTTCCATCAGCCTGTATAAAATAATAAGAACCATCCAAGTCATAATTTATAGGATCAACATAAGAATTACATTCTGGCCCAGAACTACTACATCTATTCCCTTTCCATCTAGCAATAACCAATCCATTATCATAATAGCGAGCAACAACAACATTAGCCAAATTATAAGAACTACAATCTAATCTAATATTTTTATTATTCCAATCAAAAAATCTATTAGTATTACTTGAACCATAAAAATCAACAATACCAGAAGGATTAACATGAGGCATACCTAAATTAACTTCAGCCATTTTATTCCATTCACTACCAACTAAATTCTCTCCACCACCATTGTCACTATAACCATAATATAAATAAGAATTCTTAACTAAATAATATTTGGCAATTGAAAATATCTTAGTTCTCTCATCAGGATAAGATCCTTCAAATGGAAAATTATAAGTCATAACAAAAAAATGATTTCGACCATTATTGCTATATTCCCAAGCTTCTCTCATATCATAACATTCATAATCCCAAGAAGGCATATTCTGTTCTCCTCTTGATATTGGTGAAACCCAGCTTTCAGGAGTATAATAATTAAGATTATTCAAAACCCAAGTTGTATAAGGTCCGATTCCAGGATAACTTCTTATCCAATACATTCCATTAACATTTCCCATCCAAATCAATGGTTTATTTAATTCATTTTCAACTTCTTGTTTAACAGATAAAAAATAATTATTATAATCTCTATTTCTTTGATGCTCTTGTCCCCATATATCTTGCTGCCCCCAATATTCAATAGTTTTATCTATTGAACTAGATCCTAAATACAAAATATTATCCCAAAAAATGCCATCTGGTGCAGCTAATGGATTATAATAATTAAATATTTTTTTAATTCGCCAAACCCCATAATCTTTATACACATCATTATAATTTGGCATAAGCCATCCACTTGCCCTATAAGTTGGATCAGGATCAGGAACACGAGATTCATAAAGCCAAGAAGCAGAAGAAGAAGTACATCCTTGCGCAGAAGTTCCTGTACATCTTCCTGTTTCAGCATTTTCTAAATTGCATCCTTTATACAATGTAGAACCAATAGGAACATCACACTTGTAATGTAAATAAATACTCTCTTTCTCACTCGTAGTGTATTGAGTATTTAGATTAAAAAATTCAGGTATATTTAATTGCTCTGAAGTACTTATATAAGCCAAGCCTGTAAAAGGTAAAATATCTATATTGGGATTTCTTTGTTTTATAATCTGACTTTTATCTTGTAAATGTGCAACTGCAATATCATAATGATCAGCAACAAAATTAGCCTCTGCAACACTATAACTTCCAGGCTGTTTAATATTTTCATATAAGCCAGTATTTATCCAAGGATAATTATCAGCAGCAAAAACTATAGGAATACCTAACAAAAAAATAACTAACAAAAAACAACCTATTATTCCCTCTTTTTTAAAATCCATAATTAATCTAAAATTTATTTCTTTATATTATAAATTTAACTAATAATTGAACTGTTTATCAAATCATAAAAAAGTATCTTTCATTAAAAAATAAGCTAAAAAAAATTTATCCTTGTTAATAATGTTGATAGGGCTTAGTTTTTTTTGATACTTGATCACATGGAATAATTGTAGCACCTTGCCAGTTTCCTCCACCCTGGATAGGAGTAGATTTAAACTCTCCAACAACAGTACCACCATTTACAAAAATATTGTATCCATCGTTATAACAAACAGTACCACTTCCTTCAAGCATACTAGATTCTCCTTGTCCCAAATCAGAACCAACATAAATTCCATTTCCATTTCCATTACTACTAAGAGAATAAGATACTCCTCCTGCAACAGAATTATCAGTTAAAGAGACTCCATAATCATCATTACCAGTTGTCTCAACACCCCAAACAAAAGAGTTATCAAAGGCACTCACTCCCGATGCACCGTTGTTTCTTGTTTTTAGATTATAGCCATCGCTATTCCAAAACATAAGTGCACCATCATAACCATTATTATATGTCTTAATATCAGAAAAATAACCATTATAAAAAACAAATCCATAATTTTCATTATCATATGAATCACACCCTTCAACATAACCGCCTTCATAGACAAAAAACCCTATATAATCGTTTCCCCAAGATATACAATCTAAAGCATGGCCACCCTCTAATCCAAATCCGTAAAACTGATTGTCATAAGCAGTACTAGTGTAAATTTCAACATTGTTACTAAAAACATAATATCCACAATAGTTTCCGTTTGAACGGCTTCCAATAATAACACTATTATCATGCACACTGAATCCATCATAATAGTTATTTGAAGCAATACAATTATATACCTCTGCATCCCCAGAAAGGTAAAATCCGACGAAATTATCAATTGACTCACTATTTCTCAAAGTTCCAGAATCCATGACAAAAAATCCTTCCTCTTCATTATTTATAGCAAGATTATCACTATTCCCTTCATTGGGAGAATGTATACTAAAACCATAATAGCCCGAGTCTGCAACAGACGAACTCACTTTTCCATTATCGTAAACAACAAATCCATATAACTTTCCATAAACTCTACAGTTCTTAGCATGATGATTATCATATACATATATTCCATAACCATCTTCTCCAGCACTTGTCTTAGGATAAATCGTATAATCATTACAAGTAAAGTAACCATTATCATCCCCACCTTGCAAAACAATTGTATAATCAAACTCAACATTCTCAGTTATTTCATAACACCCGCTATCAAAATTTAAATATAAATCGCCATAAAGACTATCAAGAAATCCTTGTGTAATGACAGCACAATCTTTTCCACCACCTGGCTCACCTAAAATTGCAGCAGGATTTCCTGATAACTCAAAAGAAGGTCTTTGTCTTTCAATATCAATATCATTCTTGAGTCTTTCAGAAATTTTCTGGTCAACATTCTCTCTAAGTTCTTCCAATCTCATCTCTTCATTATTATTAGAAACAACAGGATTAATTTTTCCAAGTCTAGGAGCATTAATAATTTCAAATATTAAAACACTTCCCACAATTAAAACCACAATACCCAAAACAATAAATTTTTTATTAATACTTTTTGACTTTTTTTTGACCATAAAATCACCTTTTGTTTTACCTATAATAATTATTCTTTATAAATTTAACTAATAATTAATGTTTTAATCTAAAATCCTCAAATCTTTTTTCAATCTCAATAACTTCCACATTAACAGTTTTAACCATAGCTGTAGGATGCTTAGTCCTAATAATCCTAATAACATCATCTATATTTTCTCTACTGCCATCAAAAACTGCCTCAACACCACCATTTAAATTCCTAACATAACCCTTTAGTCCTAACTTAATCGCATTATCATAAACAAAGTATCTAAACCCAACACCCTGTACTTTTCCCATGATTAAAGCCTTGATTTGGACCATAAATATGTATAAACATACTAATATTTAAATTATTAGAAAGTCCCAATTTATAGAAAAATGGATAAAAAAATAAGATTTTGTGATTATAGTTGTCCGTATATTAAATTTAATGAAAAACCAGCACCATGTCGCACTTTTGATGTAATTTATTGTACAAAATATAAAGTAGAAAGAGACAAAGGAGCAATATGTTTAGATCATGTAAGAAATAGGTTAGAAGATAAAGTATAAAGCCTCAGGAGAGTCTTCAACATAGAAGTTCAAGTTCTAAGGGTAAAAAAGCGTTAGAGTTTATAAAGACTACTATTTTATTAGAATTCTCCCAATGTTTGATTATGTATCACACTTAAAGAGCAATCTATTAATTATTTTATCTGCCATTATCTTTTCCTCTTTCCTGTTAATCTATGGAGCTCCCAAGAAATTAATCCTCCAATAACAACAATTGCTATTATTAGTATTATAAGATATATTTTTATCTGGGCCATCTCAGAACTTTTAACATTAAAATTCGCACTAACTTCTTCTTTTTCATTTACTATTACTCCTATTGTATATATTCCTGCAGGAGTTTCTTCAGGAACTTTAATTGAGGATAAAAAAGAGGCTTGAGTTTCAACAGCTTTTAACTCTCTTCTAGAATTAAGTATTATACTTCCTTTTTTAAGTTGATAATCTAATTGAATGTCATGTCTTCCAGCTTTTTCAATGTTTTTAATTGCGATTTGAAATTGTAGTGTTTCTCCTGCTTGTATTTCTTGATATTTATCTGGGATTGTCACAGAGAGTTCAAATGCAGAGATAAGTTGTGAAATTAAAAGAATTACAATGAAGACAGAAAATATAATTTTTCTCTTCATTTTTTACTCCTTTCCCCAGAATTTTTACTTAAAACTCTGAGTTTTTTAGAAATTAAAATAAAGAAAATAACAAAAGATAATCCTACGATAAACATTGTAGAAAGAACAATCAATAAAAACTCACTCTCTAACTTATCTGAGGGGGAAAACACCTCTTCTTTTGATTTAATACTTACTAAGACCCAAAAATTATTTTCCTCTTTATCATTATTAACCTCAAGATAAAATTTATATTGATAATATTTAAATCTTTTTAATTGTTGCCTGCTGATTACAAATCATTTAAAGAATATTATGGAAAGTAGACCAAAAAATAGATTTACCCTTTAATACATCGCTTATATAAATAAAGGGTAAAGTTTATAAATAAGTAAAACATCTAAATAATATGGCATACATTTACAAAAAAACTATTAATAATAAATCATATTATTACTTAAGAATCTCAAAAACCATTAAAGATAAAACTATCGTAAAAGATATAGCTTATTTAGGCAATGATCCAAAACAAATCGAACCAAAACTAGAAAAGTTGTCATCTATTTATAAAAATGAAATAAAAAAATCATATAAAAATATAAATAAATTTATACAAGGAGAATATTATCTTAAAAAAATTAAAGGAAAAAAATTAAAGAAAGACCCTTATTTTGATAAAGAAATTTTAGAACAAATAGAAGCCATAAAATTACATTATAACAATCATTTTCTAAAACAAAACCAAATAACAATAAAAGAAGTATATAAACAATTTTTAATAGATTTTGCCTATAACACAACCTCTCTTGAAGGAAATACGATAACGTTACAAGAAGTCAATAAATTGTTAAGTGAAAATCTTACTCCAAAAAATAGAACGTTAAGAGAGATCTACGACTTAAAAAACACAGAAAAAGTTTTTTTTAATTTGTTAGACAAAAGAAATGCAATAAATCATGAGCTAATTAAAGAGATTCACAAAAATTTAATAGAAAACATTGATAACAGAACAGATTATAGAACTTTTGATTTGCATGTCTTTAAATCAAAATTTAAATCTTCTCCATTTCAATATATTAAAACAGACATAGATTTATTGTTAAAACTATACAAAAAATACGAGAAAAGATTACACCCATTAGTTCTAGCAGCTATATTTCATCATAAATTTGAAGAGATACATCCTTTCGCCGATGGTAACGGTAGAACTGGAAGGATATTGATGAATTACATTCTAATTAAAAATAGTTATCCCCCAATAATAATTAAAAAAATTAAAAGAGGAAAATATTTGGATTCACTAGGAAAAGCAGATAAATCAGGATTGGGCAAAATAGATTCTAATTCTTACAAAGAACTAGTTTCATACTTAAGTTCTGAAATGTTAGATAGCTACTGGAATTTATTCAACATATAATTACCCCTTAGATTTATTTTATCAAGATTAAAGGGTAAGCCTCAGGAGGGAGTTATCTCAAAGATATTATAGTGGAGGCTTAATTAAAATTTATTTTGGTTAGAAAAAATAAAAGGATAAAATAAATTTATTCAAAAATTCCAATAACCTTTTTGTCTAAGTTTTTCCATTTGTTCATCACTTAAAGGAACTCTTCCTCGGTATGCTGCTACGACTTCATCGTTCTGATAAATTACGTCTCCTGAATCCCTTACCCTTATTTCTTCAATTCCACTAAAACTACCAACAAATGGTTCACTTGCAATATTTTTTAAATTAATATATTTTTCAGGTTCAAAAGAATCAACCAAACCCTTTTCAGTGTATCTCTCTAAAACACCGCCTTTTTTTCTAGTAACGTCTACTTCAACTTCAACGCCCAAAATATCTTTCGCATTTTTTGCCATTTTTCCCCCTTTAATACATAAATATGATACATTTATAGAGCATCTTTCCTTTATAAATCTTTCTATTCGTAACTACTTATAAGAAGTAAAAAATCAGCCTCGGGAGGAACTTATCAATTAATGGACATATGGGGCTATAGAAATGGGTGTGGGATTGACAAAAAAAGAAAAGAATTAATTATTTAAAGTTTACGTTCGAGAGGGGAAATACGAACTTCATGAAATACAGATCTTTTATCAGCATTGATTATTAATCTATGTCTAACTTCGCTAACACGAAAACCTTGCAGTTCTTTGTCTTGTTGATCTACTTCATAAATATCTCCCTTTCTCGGGAGAACATCATCTTGAACATTTAAGATTATTCTTCCATTATTTGTATAAATCAAATCATATTCTATCATTTTATCCTCCAACCACCCAAATTAAGTATATACCAAAAACTTAAAAAGTTTACTAAAAAAGCCTCAGGAGGGATTCGAACCCCCGACCTGCTGATATCTTGAATTTTTTACAAGTCAGCTGCTCTACCGCTGAGCCACTGAGGCCTAACACAAAAATACAGTCAAAAACATACTTAAAAACTTTTCTACTTTCTATAAAACATTCTAATTTCAAATGATTGCAAAGGATAAATTTTACTTAAAGCACCCTTAAGAGACTTCTGTAAAGTATATCCAATGATAGAATCATACATCTCACTAACAGTTTTTTTCTTAAATTCACCTTCAACTAATTTTTTCAATTCTGCTTTCATACCCTTAGATAATTGACCTTGAACTTTAGATTTAGTAACAAAAAATACTTTAAAAACACAATCAACACCATCTTTAGATTTTAATTTATAACTAATATCTAACTTACTTTTACCCTTTCTTACCAATCTTTTTAAATAAGAACTTAAAACATAATAACCAATAGGTTCAGCTATTGCCTTGCCTTCTACAACTTTCTTTACTTCAAAAACCAATCTAACATTAGGATTTCTACTCTTAGATACAATCATCATATCAACATTCAACCTTTTACCAATCAAATTACTTTCTTCAGAAACATAACTCTCTCCAACTTGAGAGCCCCCAAACTCTTTAGATACATAAATTTCATACCATTTCTTTTTCTTCTTAGTTAATTGAACTCTTTTCCTTTGACTAGCCATATCAGTTTTGAGAACTAGGTTTATTTTTAAAGCTTTCTATCTTGTAATTTTATCTAAAATCTTCTTAGCACTCTCAACAAATCTATTTAATTCTTCCTGTGGCAAAATTGCACCAGCAGCAAATGCATGTCCACCAACTTCACTAGGAATTCCTTTAGCAATCTTATCCAATACAGATTTTAAATCCAAACCATTATTATACCCACTAGCTCTAATGCTAATTTTTATTGTATCATCTATACAATTGGCAATTGACAATAAAATAGTCCCATCTTTATACAAATTAGATCTAGAAATAATAGAAGCTATAGTTCCAATTAAAGTATCTCTAATATTCTCCTCAGAATTAATAATCACATAACCATCTTTTTCATAAATAAGTTCACTCTCTCTATTAGCATAAAACCAATTCAATGAATTTATTATCTCTCTCTTATAATCACTCAACAAATTTAAGGCCAACTCTTTACTTTTTTCATCTCCTAAACAAACTCCAATACCCAAACTAGGTTTTCCCAATCTACCACAAGCATTCAACAAAGTAGAAAATTCTCTCAAATCCCTAGTTGAACTACCATCATCCTCCCCTTTTAATAGATAAATATCACCAATCACATCCTGTTCAGGATTTTTCTCTGCTCCCATTCTTCTCAAAATTATAGCAGTAGTCAATCTCTTAATTTCTTCAGTAGTCAAATGTATTAATTTCTTAGGACCTTCAAAACCCTTTAAAGAAATCCCTATATCTCTCAAAAAACCAATAGATGCCCCTTCATCACCAGTAACTCCTGGAATAAAAGGATCAGTACTATACTGTAATATTTTATGAATGGGTCTAGTCTGAGCACCAAACATTCTCAACCCTTTTTTAACATCAAGATTCTCTTTAGCATCTTCAAGTATTTCAGCATTCAATCCCTTAAATCCATTAACAGCTTGTATATCTCCAATAGCACCAAGTAAAGCTAAATGTGCACTTTTAATATTTCTCTCATTTAAGAACTTAGAAAATAAATAAGAAACTCCTGCACCAGATATTTCATTCTCATCCTTTTTATATACAAGAGGATTTATAAAATGAATATTATCATTAAGTTCCACATCAGCAAATAAATGATGATCTAAAATAAAAACCTCTTTACCTTTTAATAAGTCATTAATACTTTTCAAACCACCAGAACCTAAATCACTAAAAATAACAGTTTTATAATTCTCAGATGCAACCTCTTTAATAACATCTTCAGTCAAAGATCTAACTATACTTAAATTAAAAGGTCTATCCTCATTATACATTGCTCTAGTTAAAATAGCAGCAGAACTCAATCCATCACAATCGAGATGAGAGATAATTCTAACAGGACCTTCAGTTCCCTTAAAATATTCAACCCCCTTCTTTATAGCCGAGATGAAATCCATTATCATCCAGTTAATAATTTAGCTTTTTCAGCATCATACTTCCAATCTTTAGAAAGCTTTCCATTAGATTTATAATATTTAACAAGCCTATTAATTTTGCTTTCAGTTAACATCAACCCTCTTTTAGCAACAACATCTTTATGATTATCATTCAAATGTTTATCCACTTGAATTTGTCTTTTGATTAAATTTGATAAATCTTCAGGCAATTCATGCTCAATTTTATTCTTCTCTAACATTTTAGTTATTCTTTCATTTGTTACAATCTTAACATCAGGAATACCATAAGAATCTCTCAATATTAAACCTATTTCACTAGCCCTCTTTCCAGCCTTGCCTAATTTTACTATTAAGCTCTCTATCTCCTTAACACCATATCTAACCCAGGCTTTCTTCTTAACCATTTCATATCTTTCACTTCCACTTTTTCCTTTCTTTCTTGAATGCATTCGTGCCATTTTTATGTGTACAGAAATAGGTTAATCTATTTCTGGTATAAGCAAGCTTTCACTAACTTATCCTTCAAAAAAAGAATAAAATATTCATTTATAAAGCTTTGTATACTTTATCACCTGGTCTTACCTTATTTTTAACATACACACCAACAGATTTTCCAGCAGGAACTTCATCAACTTCCTTACCATCTATTTGCATAGACTCAATCTCCTGCTCAAAATCAGTATTCTGTCCTTTTATATGAATTGTGTCCTCAACCATTAGACAATCACTAGTAACCTCTATAGCAGCAACACATATCTTGTCAAAATATTTGAAAATATTTTCAACTTCTTTTTCAGATATCATATTACTATAAATTTAGTATAAGAAATATTTAAACATTATGAAACAACACACGCGAAATAGATAAAACAAAATATTTATATACTATAGCCACTATAGTAACTATAACATGGCATCCACAATCCAATTAAGCAATGAGACAAAAAGCCTAATATGTACTTTCGGCACTAAAGAAGACACATATGAAGACATAATCAAAAGGCTATACAAACTCGCAATAAAAGAACAATTAAGAGAATTCTTGATGTCTTCAAAGAATACTATTTCATTAGAAGAAGCAAGGCAAAAGCATAACAAAAGATGGCAAAAGTCGAAATAGTTGAAAGTCTATTTGAAGAAATTGAAAAAAGATTTAAGAAAAAAGCTACAGTAATATTTGATTTAATGGAGTCTCTAGAAAAAAATCCTAAGAAAGGAAAATCTATAGGAACTGTAGGAGGAATAATTATAAAAGAAATCAAATATGAAAATTTTAGATTCTATTTTATAGCAGACGGTTTTAAGCTTAAATTTTTAAGAGAAGATGAACTCATAGATATTTTAATTAGATTTGTAAGAATGTCAGACAAAAAAAATCAGCAAGAAACAATAGATGAAATAAAACACATTCTAAAAACAATCGGCCCGAGTGAATTTAAATAATAGCCCCGCCAGGATTCGAACCTGGGTCACTGCCTCCAAAGGGCAGTATGATGGACCACTACACTACGGGGCTAATAAGAATTAAGACAAATATAATACTTTTTAAAGTTTCTCCTTTGCAAACAAAGCTATACAAAAACTTTTTAAACAATTTGTTATTAACCGCAACAAAATGAAAACATTATTAATCATTCCTAATGACAGCATGCAACAATACATCGATAAAGGATATTCAGAAAGAGAAAGAACAACATATTTTAATCCAGACTCTTTTTTTGATAAAGTAGATGTTCTGAGTTGGAAGGAAGATCAAGAATCAGAATATGCTGGCATAAAAATCCATCCTTTTTTAACTAAACATAGAGAAGCTATTTCAGATTCATTAAAAGACTCCAACTATTCCACCTTTTTGCACTTAATAGAAGATAATATTGATGAACTATCCAGAATAATCCAAAGAACAAACCCAAACATCATAAGAGGATATAACGGAAACTGGGCAGCTTTCTTAAGCGGTTATATTGGAAGAAGATACTCTATTCCTTCATTAGCATCCGTACATGATCAATATTCAACTAGAATCGATTCACTAAAAGAAGTGGATTTAGTGCTATGTATATCAGATGTTGTCAAAGAAACATGTAGAGATATAGGAATATTAGAAGATAAATTAGTAGTGGCTCAGGAAGGAATAGATTTAAATTTATTCTATAAAAGGGAAGGAAAAGAAGTAGATACCATATCATTAGAATTTCCAGGAACTCACAAAATACTATCAGTAGGAAGATTATGCAAAGAAAAGAATCTTGAAAACTTACTCAGAGCAATAGCAATAGTCAACAAACATCTGCCAGGAGTTATCCATATTCACGCAGGAATTGGATATTTACAAGATAAAATACAACAGCAAATATTAGACTTAGGACTAAAAAACACAACTCACCTATTAGGCACAATACCTCAAGAAGAACTACCTGCTTACTATTCATGGGCAAAAGTTTTTATCCTATCATCAAAAACAGAAGGATTAGGTAATGTACTCATTGAAGCTCTAGCATGCGAAACACCTGTTATCACATCAAATATCCCACCAATGAACAATATAATAACAAACAAATTCAATGGATTAACAGTCAACCATACTGATCCTAATGACATTGCCCAAAAAACCATAGAGTTACTTACAGATAATCATCTTTATTCTATAACTAAGTCAAACGCAAGAAAAAGTGTTCAAGACTATAGCAAAATTAAAAGAGCTAAAGAAGAAGCTAAAATCTACGAGGAGATGTTAAAATGAAAGCTAGCATAATAATGCCAGCATATAATGTAGAAAGATTTATTGGTTATAATCTAGAATCAATAAAAAATCAAGACTTCCCATTAAATGAACTAGAAATCATCATAGTAAACGATGGTTCAACAGATAAAACTGAAGAGGTTATAACAAGATATATAAGAGAAAATGGTGTAGATATCAAATATTCAAAACAAAATAATTTAGGAATATCTGCAGCCAGAAATAAAGCAATGAGCATTGCTAGTGGCGATGTTTTGTTCTTTGTAGACGCTGATGATTTTATACATCCTAGCTGTATTAGAGAATGCGTAGAAGCACTAGACAGACATCCTCAAATCGGGTTAGTTTATTCAGATCATGCTAAAATAAACGAAGAAGGTGAAATCATAGAGTACGAATTAAAACCAGATTGGAACTTTAAACATTTCTCAACTTTTAGATATAACTTCGTTGGTCACATTAAAGCAGCTAGAACAAATGCAGTCAAAGGAATTTTATTTGATCCAGATTGCCCTTACGCAGAAGACTTTGACTGGTTACTAAGAGTAGCTGAAAGCGGTGTAGAATTCCTACATCTGCCAAAAGTTTTATATTATTGGAGGAGATACCCTGAAAGTATTTCATTTAGAACTACAAAAGAGGTGAGGAATAATCTAACGAAAAAAGTCAAAGAGGAATCTAAACGCAGAAGAAAAACAGGATCATGAACAACAAAACAGAAAACAAAATCAGACTACTAAGAGTTATAAACTCATATGATGCATTAGGCGGACTGCAAATATTTGTAAGAGCACTAGATCAACGAATGATAGATGATGGCAAAGTAGATGTACACGCAATATACTTCACAAATGATAAAGAAGAAAAAAATAGGGTAGATAAAGTTGGTGTAAAACGTTACCCAATCTATAAAGAAGAAACCAAAGGCCACACCACCCCATTTAACAGTTGGTATTCATTCTTAAAAAAACTTAATAGGACAATAAAAGAAGAAGATATAGATATTGTTCAGGTAAACTATCCTTATTATGCAAGAGCAGCTTGGTCAAGTATTTTAGTATCTAAACTATTTAATAGAAAACCAACTATACTAACACACCATGGAGATTTTATGAATCTAGGGAATCCAGTAAGAGAATATATACTAAGATCAATATTCAACCTTGCTGATGCAAAAGTAGGTGTATGTAAAACATCAGCTATGGCAGCTGGGTCAGGAAGTAAAAAAAATAAGGACGCATTAGATATAAGTAGCTTTGTTGATTATGATTTCTTTGATCCAAAAAAAGGAAATGGCAATCCTTTAAAAGATAGTACAAATGGAGAACACCTATTTATCTATCCAGCAAGAATAGTACCAGCAAAAGGTCAAGAAGACTTAGTCGATGCAGTTAGAATAGCACAAGAAAGGTATGGTAACAATTTCTCAGTAGTAATAGTAGGAAGTACAGAAGACAAAAAATTTGAACAATACTTAAAAGAAAAAATAAATAAGTTAGATCTAAAAGATAGAGTAACAATACATTCACCAGTATCACAAGAGAAATTAAGAGATATTTACAGTGAATCGACCCTAATCATACCAAGCCACAGAGAAGGACTACCACTAGTCTTATTAGAAGCTCTATCCATGGAGAGACCAGTTATCACCACAAGAGTTGGGGGAGTAACCGAGGTTATAGAACATGGAGAAAATGGAGTGTTAGTAGAACCAAGAAATCCAGAATCACTTGCAGAAGGAATTGGATTTATCTTACAACAAAATCCAGAAAAACTAAGAGACTTTGGTAGAAAGGGTAGAAAAATTGTAACACAAAGATACAGTTTAGATAAAGTAGTAGAAAATCATTATAGATTATACGAGCAAGTATTAAGAAAAAATTAATTGCTTTTCCTCTTATATCTTCCTCTCAATTCAACTTTCCCTAATCTTTCCATAGTCTCTTTATACTTTTCACTCTTCTTATAACCTAATAAAAAATTCTTAAAACATTCTTCATAAAACATAAAATGTTTGCTTTCAAATGCCTGTCTCACTAAATGAATATCAACAGCCTTATCTTCTATCTTCTCAGAAATATATCCAAGACCAAAATCAACGAAATAAACTTTTTCATCATTCCAAATCATATTAGAAGTAGTCAAATCCCCATGAATAATATTCCTATCATGCATCAAAGCAACTTGCTTACCAATCTCAACACAAACTTTTTTCCTTTTGTTATCATCATAACTATCCAAACTACTTTTCAATAAATCTCCTTTAATAAATTCAATTCCAATTTTACATTCATCTTCATTAAACATTAAAACTTCAGGCACATTCACACCCACAGCTTTACATTTTTTCAATAATTTATCTTCTCTCCTTGTAGGATATTTTCTCTTAACCAAATCAATCTCAGGCCTTCTATAACCTTTAGAAATCCTTTCCTTAACTAACATACTTCCAACTTTATACAAAACTGCTTCCGCTCCCCTATAAATGAATTTTTTGTTCATGTTCAACAAAATGATGTTTAGAACATCTCGGTTCATATTTTTCTTTTCCACCAACCAAAATCAAATCATTCCCTTTTACAATTCTCTGAGTTCTTGTTGCTACCACGCCACATCTTTCATTTCCACTAATTAAATAATCACATTCAGCAGTTAGTATAACAGGATCATCAGCTATAACTAATAAATCTCCAATATGTCTATCTGAATCTCTTAATTTAAATGGCTCGCCTTTATAATTTTGATTTAACCCAGCAACCACAATATTTTTACCTTCTGAATACAATTCAAAAATATCATCAAAAACCCTACCATCAAAAAACTGAAATTCGTCAAAGGCATAACCATGCATACCATAATTCAAAACTATTTTAAAATATTCATAATTCTCTACCAAAGTAGCTCTTAAAATACTTTTATCATGAGATACTATTTCAGCTTTTGCACCATGCCTTCCATCTATAGCAGGTTTTAAAACTTGTACATTTTTCCTAGCTTTTTCAGAACATCTTACTCTCCTAATCAACTCTTCAGTCTTACCAGAAAACATTGGTCCTGTTATAACTTCCAATCTTCCAGATCTTACATTCATTTTGGCATCCTTTTCTGAAATTTTTTCATCATCTTTTCAGGATCACCCTTCATCATCTTCATTATTTTTTTACTCTGTCTATAATGCTTTAATAACTCTCTAACATCACCAGCAGTACATCCACTACCTTTAGCTATCCTTTCTATTCTAGTTCTACTAAAAACTTTATCTGGATCTTCTAACTCTTCTTTAGTCATTGATTGCATTATTACTTTCCATTTTTTCAATTTTCCTTCTTGAACATTCAAAACATCTTTAGGCAACTTCATTTGTCCCATTCCAGGTATCATATCCATAATCTTACTTAATGGACCCATCTTTTTCATTGCTTGCATCTGTTCGTACATATCTAAAAAATTAAAATCACCTTTCAAAAATTTCTTACCTAAATCTTCAGCTTGCTCAGCACTCATAGATTCCTTAGCTTTTTCTAATAAAGCCTCAATATCTCCCATTCCCAACAAGCGACCAACAAAACCTTCAGGATTAAATTCTTCTAAATCATCAACACCTTCACCCACTCCAATAAATTTAATAGGAGCACCAGTCACAACAGTACCAGTTAACGCACCGCCACCACGAGCAGTACCATCTAACTTAGTAACCACCACACCAGTAATATCACAACTTTTATTGAACTGATCAGCTTGCTTTTCAGCAGCCTGTCCAATATCTGCACTCATAACTAATAATTTTTCATCAGGCTTAATTTTCTTATTCAAATTTTCAATCTCTTTAACTAAATCTTCAGATAAAGCATCTCTTCCAGCAGTGTCAATAATCACAATATCAAATCCAGCTAAATCTTTTTCATACCTATTCCATATTTTTAAAGGATCTTTCTCTTGTTTATCAATAAAAAAAGGAGCATTAATCTTTTCAGCCATTTGTTTTATTTGATCCATAGCAGCAGGCCTATGCACATCCAAACCAATAAGAGCAATTTTATATCCTCTTTTCATATAATACTTAGCAATCTTAGCAGCATTGGTTGTCTTTCCACTCGCAAACAAACCAACCATCATAATTTTAAACGGTTTTTTCTTAGAAATCTTAATACCTTTTCTCTCTCCACCTAAAAATTTAACCAATTCATCATAAACAATCTTAACTAAATAATCTCTATAATTCATACCTTTAGGAATATCTTTCTCCAGAGCTTTTTTCTTAATTCCCTTGCTTAATTCAAAAACATGTTTAACATTAACATCAGAACTTAATAAAGCTCTTTGAATATCTTTAACTAGTTCATCAACTAATCTTTCATCCACTAAACTAGCTCCAGCTATCTTTTTCAGGGTTTTCTTTAATGAATCACTAAATTTCTCTAACATATTAATAAAATTAAAACTTAAACAGAGTTTTTAAATGTTTTCTATATAAATTTATTCATCTATTTATTATTTTATTTATTTCCTTTTTTAAATGTAACCAGCCAACATTAAGAAAATTATCTCTTTTGCTATTGCTTCTCATCTTAACAAAAAAATTATACAATGCAGTTTTACAAAAAATATGCTACTCTAGGCGCTTAAGAAGAATTATATCACTGCCTTTTGTAATTGAATTTTCTAATAAAATAGAGTTTCCAGACTCCAAACTTCTTGTGCTATCATACATAGTTATTTTACCTAATTTAAATTCCGCAAATGTTGAATGAGAATATGACCAAAAAATCCTATTAATGATAAAACCGCCACCTTCTAACACCCCGGCTTCTTTAAGAGCTTCACCTATTGCCATATGTTCTTTAACATTATAAGTTGTTCCTTTCAGACCGTTTTTTGCTAAAATACTAACCATCTCTTGTGTGGTTAACCCATTACAATAATTATTTAATCTTGTTCCAGCTTTCTGGGCTATAGTATAAACTGTCTCTTTTTTACCAAAAAATGAGTTAACAGCTGAACCAATTGCGCAATAACCGCAATCACCGGGAACTACGCTCGAAACAGTAATAGATTCAACTAAATTTTTCTGCTGTAGATTTAATCTTGTACTAAATTCCCCCCCATTCATCAAAAATTTAACCATGCCTCCAATTCCTCTTAAATAACGAGCCTGACGTAAAGCCTTAAACCATTGTCCTAAACTCCCAAACCGGGAAATTCCAACTGCAGGTGCCATCTCCATTTGAGCATTTTCATAACCCCCTAAAGGCCTAATAATACCTGGATATTCATAAGCACCATTTACATCCCCCAATAAATCATTTCCTGCTTCACTAAAAATATTTTCTTGCAAATTCTGATTCGACTCTCCTCCAGAATATAATTCTCTTATTCTACTCCAATCATCATTAGTACTTTCATCTTGTGATCCGCTTGGATCCACATATTTCAAAGGATTATTTCCAACATAAGCATAAGGACTTACACTAGAACTAAATACTGGATCTACAGAAATAAATCTAGAAATAGAAGGATCATAATATCTAGCTCCATAATAATATAAATCTTCATCTTCTTCCTGTCCTGTAAATTTATAATTATTACTTAATCCTTCTTTACTTCCTTTCTCATCAAAATCTTCTCCAAAAGGATATTGAACATTTTTAGAAATAATTTCTCCATCTTCATTAGTTACTATTTTATTACTTCCTAAAAAATCTTGATTATAATAAGTAATATCATCTCCTTCCTTACTAGCAACTAATCCATTAGCTCCATATACATATATCTTTTCTTCAGCAAGAACAGATATAGGCATAGCAATAACTAACAAAATTATAAAGATCACGCTCTTTTTCATAATTAAATATAAGAATTAAAGATATATAAAACTAACCAAAAACCTTATTAATCTAATTCACAATTTTCATTTAATGTCAGATTCAATAACTATAGCCAGCAGATTAAAAGTATATGAAAGGGGTATTTTTAATTTAGATGAATTATACAAGGCCATAAAAGGTTGGTTGGTTTTTGAGGGTTTTGGAGATCATGAAAAAACATTCAGAGAAGAATCATACGTTGAAAGAATAAAAGGCGATGCAAAACAAATAGAAATCAAATGGAAAGCAGAAAAACTAATTAACGAATATATAAGCTATGTAATGACAATAACATACAATATAAATGGATTAACAGAAATAGAAATAGAACAAGATGGAAGAAAAATAAAAATGAACAAAGGATTAGTAATTATATTCATAAGTTCTAAAATAATTTTAGACAGACAAGACAAATGGAAAAGCGATTTCTTCAGAAGTATATATGAAAATTTAATAATAAGAGAAAAAATAGAAGCACATAAAGAAGATCTTTATAATAAAACGTACAAACTTCAAAACGAATTAAAAGCATTTTTTGATATGAATAGATAAATATTTAAACTAAACTCAAGAAATTATTAAAAATGGCAAGTTATGTACCCGACACTTCTGTAATAATAGAAGGATTAGTATCTAAATTAATAGAAAAGAAAGAAATAACTGGAACAATCCTAATTCCAAATGCTGTAGTAGCAGAACTAGAATCTCAAGCAAATAAAAAAAGAGAAATTGGATTCTTAGGTTTAGATGAACTAAAAAAACTACAAAATTTAAAAAAAGAAAAAATCATAGATTTAAGATTTGTAGGCTCAAGACCAACTAACGATCAAATTAAATTAGCAAAATCAGGAGAAATTGACGCACTAATAAGACAAATTGCTTATGAAGAAGACGCAACATTAATAACAGCAGATAGAGTACAATCACAATCAGCAGCAGTCTATGGATTAAAAGTAAAATTCATAGAACAAAAAACACCCCAAGTAAAACTAAAAATAGAAAAATTCTTTGATGAACATACAATGTCAGTTCATATTAAAGGAGGAACAATACCAACTGCAAAAAGAGGAAAACCAGGAAATTGGCAGCTAGTAAAACTAACAAAAAATCCATTATCTTACACAAAAGTAAATGAATTAGCAAAAGAAATAGTAGAAAAAGCAAAGATGGATCCAAAATCTTTCATAGAAATATCAAGAGCAGGTTCTTCAGTTATTCAATATAAAAATTATAGAGTAGTAATAGTAAGACAACCAGTTTCAGATAGTATAGAAATTACAGCAATTAGACCAATCACAAAATTAAATTTATCAGATTATAAAGTTCCAAAAGATATCTTAGAAAGAATAAAAACCAAAGCAAGAGGAATCTTAATAGCAGGAGAAGTTGGCTCTGGAAAAAGCACATTCGCACAAGCAATAGCAAATTATTATTCAAAAGATAATAAAATAGTTAAAACCGTAGAATCTCCAAGAGACTTACAAGTTTCAGATGACATAACTCAATATTCAAAAAGTTTCACAACGTCAGAAGAAATTCATGATATATTATTTTTATCAAGACCAGACAATATAATTTTTGATGAAATAAGAGACACTCCAGACTTCAGATTATTTACAGATTTAAGATTAGGTGGCTCAAATTGTTTAGGTGTAATTCATTCTGCATCAGCTATAGACTCTATTCAAAGATTCATTGGAAGATTAGAAACAGGAGTTATACCATCAATTTTAGACACAATAATTTTCATGGAAAGCGGAGAAATTAATTCAGTTCTCTCTTTAAAAATGACTGTAAAAGTTCCAACTGGAATGACAGAATCAGATTTAGCAAGGCCAATAATAGAAGTTTTTGATGTTATAGAAAATAAATTAGCATATGAAATATATAGTTATGGTGAAGAAACAGTAGTTATTCCAGTATCATCAGAAAAGTCTCCTACAATGGACTTAGCAGAAAAACAATTAGAAAGAGAAATCAAACAATATTCAAACAAAGCAAAAGTAGAAATCATATCACCATCAAGAGCAATAATTTACGTCCCAGAAAATGAAATAGCATCAATAATAGGAACTAAAGGAAAAAGAATAGAAAACATAGAAAATAATGTAGGAATTAAATTAACAGTAAAACCTTTAGAAGTTAAAAAAGAAACAACAAGTTTCAATGCAAACGAAACAAAGAAATATATTTTACTAGAATTCTCAAAAACTCAAGCTAAAAAACAAGCAGAATTTTCAATAGAAGACACATTCTTATTCTCAGCAATAGTTTCAAATGATGGAAAAATAAAAATCCATAAAAAATCTCAATTAGGAAGAACAATTCTAGACGCTATAAACACAAATAAAAAAATAGAAGCTAAAGTTTAAAATAAAAAGCAGGCGCGCTTAGAAATCGAAATAAAAATTAAGCATAAGTTTAATCCCAACCTTTCCTCCTCTCTGCTACTCACAAGCGCCAACATTAAAACTTAAAGCTGCTCCGTTCCCGGTCTGACTTGGTTCATTAAAACGCCAACCCTGTAAGACAAAGGATCAACGTACGAGTTAAGACTTACACTCAAAGTTTAAGCCTCACTCTAAGCTTCAACCCCATCATATAGCCCATTTATGGTTGCAGGTGAGGACTAACCACCCGGTCTAGCCTACATAGAATTAGAGCTATTACCCTTTTTTAAACCTTTCTAAATAGAAAAACTTATAACCAAACTAGCATTTGACTAAAATATGGAACTAGGCGGAAGCATTACACTTGAAAATTTTGACAACATAGAACCTGCAAAATTAATAGTAGTAAAAAAATTTGTAGGCACATATGCAAAAACACTTTCAGAAAAACAAACAGGGTTCAAAAAATTAGTTGTATCTCTAACACCAGATTCAGCATACGAAATAAAAGCGATTTCACATGGTATTCAAGACCAAGGAATAATTGTATCTGGACCGAACCTCTTCTTTGTTCTAGATAAGGTATTATCAGAATTAGTCAAAAAAATATAATAAAAACCTTTATAAACAGATTAATTTTCATAAATTCAAGGTATATTAAAAATGCAAAGAGTCGGTGGATTTAGAAGGAAAACAAGACAGAAATTAAGAAAAAATGTAAGAGACAAAGGCAAAATCAGCATTACAAATTACATTAAAAAACTGTCAGAAGGAGATAGTGTACAGCTAAAAGCAGAGCCAGCAGTACAAAAAGGCATGTATTTCCCAAGATTTCATGGAAAAACAGGGAAAGTTATAAAAAAACAAGGAACAAACTATTATGTTGAAGTAAAAGATGGAAACAAGAAAAAATTAATACTTATTCATCCAGTTCACTTAAAAAAATGGAAATAATAAAAGAAACACCATTATGTTTACCAGAAATGAAAGAAAAGCTAGAAATTTTCAAAAAGAGAGATAAAGAGCTTAATTTCAGAGCAAAAAAAGTAGAAGGCTATCTAAATCATGCAACAAAAATCAAAGATTATAAAGAATTCAAAAAAGATTTAGAAAGTTTAGAACTATCAAGATTAAAAGAAAAACATACAGCACTAATAATCAACATTTGCCCAAAAGACGAAGACAGTCTAAAAACCATACTTTCAAGTGAAAACCTAACACTTAAAAAGGAAGATATGACTAAAATATTAGAAGTAGTGAATAAATATGCATAACAACATAATACTAAAAGAAAATGATGAGAAATCAACAACGAGAGGAATTTGCAATTATATTGGATTTCCTACCCAATGGATATCCGTTCGATATAAGACCGCTTCACCAGAAGACACCTATAGCGCAAGCTCTCGGTAAGAATTATTTTACACTTTTAGAATTAATACCAAAAAAAGGCGAATTTTTAGAAATTCATGAAGAAGTATACATGGGAGAAGGCAAAAGAGACAAAATACACCACATAGCTGGAAGAGTCCTATTCTCAAAATTAACACAAACTGCAAAATCAGAATTAGAATTAGTAATAAGAGAACTAGTAAAAAAAGATGAAAAGAGATTTGTTGAGTTCTTTAACAAAGCAGGTCCAATAAATACAAGAATTCATCAAATGGAACTTTTGCCAGGAATTGGTAAAAAGCACACCATGGAAATAATAGAATCAAGAGAAGAAAAGGAGTTCGAAAATTTTCAAGATATTAAAAATAGAGTAAAGTTAATACCAGATCCAGAGTCTGCTGTAATTAAAAGAATATTCTTAGAGTTGGAAAACAAAGACAAACATAGATTATTCGTATAAA
>JBDRML010000039.1:0-2488 GCA_043812195.1 Candidatus Woesearchaeota archaeon
ATGCGATTTCTTCGAGCTGAAAGAACTAACAGATGTCCAACCAAAAAAGTCCAGCAAGTATATTTGGTCTGTCACAGAACCATTCGACACAAAGATGGAATTGAACGAGCAGATTATCATGAACTGGCTTAACCATTTCAACATCTCAAGAATAGCAAGAAAGCACGTCTCAGGCCACGCCAACTGGCCAGATCTCAAGAGGACTCTAGAAACAATTGATCCAAAGATCATCTTCCCAATTCACACAGAACATCCAGGCCTATTCAGGCGCCTGAAGCCAAAAACAAAGATGGTTGAATATGGGAAGGGGTATGAGGTTTAATTGAAGAAGTTATAATAAAGCTTTTAAATGTTTAAGTGAAATTTTAATTATTTGAACCATTTTAGGTAATATCATGATCAATATGTCAAAATCTATAAATTGTATATGTCCAGAATGTAAAAAGGATTTTTTTCATCATAAAATTGATAGATTGTTAGAAATAAGTTGTCCACATTGCGATTTTGTGTCTAAAAAAGAAAATTTTATAAAAAATTATACAAAAAACACAAATAAATCATTTGGAACGAAATTTGAAGAAAAAATTAAACATTTCCTTGAAAAATTAGAATTTAATGATGTTGATGGAGCGAGAGATAATTTCTTGATAAATGGAATACAGGTTGATGTCTGTGGAAGTTGGGAAAACGCATTACTTGTAATAGAATGCAGATCAAAACAAGAATTGGGTAAAAGAAGTTTAAGGTCTGATATAAACGAATTTAGAGGTAAAATACCATTACTTATACAAGGGTTCAAAGAGCATCCAACATATAAAAAATATACTTTTTTAAAATTTATTTTGGTTATCAAAAACATAAAAGTTAGAAAACCCGACATAAATTTCGCGAATGAAAGACCTAGTATTTACATATGGGATGATAACTTCTTTGAATATTATACTAAACTTTACGATTTTATAAAACCTTACGCAAAATTCAATCTTCTTGGTGAGATGAGAATAAAACCTGTGCAAAGAACGCCTATAACTATTCCTGCTTTTAAAGTAAAATATGGAAAGGGGAACGTATATACATTTGTCATGAATCCAAAGGATTTATTAGAATTGGCCTTTGTTGCAAGGAGGGAGGTCAAAGGAGAAAGGTATTATCAACGAATTGTAGATAAGAAAAGATTGTTAAGAATTGCAAAGTATATTGAAAGGGGAGGAACGTTCCCAAATAATATAATAATATCTTTTGATAAAGAAATATCTGTAAAATTCCACCCATTAGAAGAAAAGTATGGTGTTGCATGGCCTTACATAGGAATTTCTTTTGGTATTCTTGAATTTCCAAAGGATTATAGAAGTTGTTGGATAATAGATGGTCAACACAGATTATATGCATTCATGCATACAAATGAAGATATTTACTTTAATATGCCAATAACCGCATTTGAGAATTTAGATATCGAGGATCAATGCAGGTTTTTTTTAGATATAAATAAAAATCAAAAACCAGTGGATGCAGATCTTTTATGGGATTTGAATGGTGAAATGATATCATCTGAAAGGGATGGTATAATATCCAACACAGTTAAATTTTTAAATGATGAAGAAAGAGGTCCTCTGTTTTTTAAAATATATTACCCATCGACTGGCATAAAAAAGAAAACACATAAAATTAAAATTTCTGCCTTATGTATAGCAATTAAGAAAAATAGTTTAGTAAATGAGTTCACTAAACAAAAAATAAAAAATCCCCTTTATATTAAAGATCATTCTGAATATGTGAAAAATTTAGGAAATAGTTTATCTGATTATTTTGAAATAATGAAGCTTAATTTTCCAAATAATTGGGATTTTGAAGCCAAAGGATTTATCTTAACTAATGGTGGAATTGCAGTAATGATAGGTCTATTTGAAAAAATAGTATCAAGAATAATGGAAAAATCAAATAGAAAACCAAATAAAGACGAATTTAAATTATACACCAATCCTTTGAAAGAAGTTTTAGAATCTTCAGATTCGACTGAATTAAAAAAACTAAGATTAAGAAGTACAAGTGAGGGAGGTAAATCTGAAGTTTTAAATGAATTTGTTTTGAAAATAAGACATGAAATTGGAGACGATAAATTTGGTGGTGAAATACCAATTCACCAATATTCTAAACAATTTTCAAATTTAGAAAAAAAATACAAACTACTTATTAAGAAAATATTATTTGATCCAGAAAATAAAAATTGGTTCGAAGATAGTGTAGATAAATCAATATACGGACGTATATTGACTATAATGAAAAAGAATGGTGTAACAGACGTAAATAAAGCATATTTGTATACTACTCTTGGTGATTGCATTCATATAATGAGAACACACTCGGATAAGTTTTATCCAATATTCTTAGAGAATGAAAAGTTTTCTTTCATAAACAAGGTTATTCTAGAAGGATCTTTTAGTCTTATTTCTATTATGAGAGCAAAATTAGAAGCACATTATACAGGTGA
>JBDRML010000040.1:0-8544 GCA_043812195.1 Candidatus Woesearchaeota archaeon
GAAAAATCAAATAATTATATTCAACTACCTTATTCTGTAAAAGGAATGGATGTATCATTTACAGGAATGCTAACAAACCTAAAACAAAAATATGATTCAAAAAGGTATAAAAAAGAAGATTTAGCTTACTCAGCACAAGAAACAGCATTCGCAATGTTAATTGAAGTTGCAGAAAGAGCAATGGCGCATTGTAATAAAAACGAGCTTTTGTTAGGTGGAGGAGTAGCGTGTAATAAAAGACTTCAGGAAATGGCTAAAATAATGTGCAAAGAAAGAGGAGCAAAATGTTTCATTCCAGAAAACGAATTTCTTTTAGATAATGCTGCAATGATAGCACTCACAGGGTTAAGAATGTATCAAGGAAACCACAGAACTACAAAACTTGAAATATATCCTTATCAAAGAACAGATGATATTAAAGTAGATTGGCTTTAATTAAAAAAATTAAGCGTATCGTCTTAAAATTTTGTTAAATTCTTCATCTCGTTCATCCCTTTGTAACTCTCTGTAAGATCTTTCTATCTTATTATCAATACTTAAATCCCAAATTATACGATTTTTTCGATCATCTTCCGCACGCATAGCAATAAAAGTCGGTCCTATATGTGTATGGCTATTATCCTCTCTAATTCCAATCAAAGCAGTATTATCTCTTAATCGTCTTTCCCACATCTCTGCCTTAATATCTTCCATGCACTGAATCTGTATTTCTACCAATTCTCTTTTCTTAGCTATACGTTCTTCGCATTCCCTTTCCATTTTATCAAGCCCGTAAGGATCTCTTGGGTCACAAAAATATGCTGGATCTTCCATTTTAACACCTATATAAATTATAGTATGAACTAATTTAAATAATTATCGGTAATATTTGATTTTGTATGAAAAACAAATAAATTTATATATTTTTTAATAATTAATAGAATATGATAAATGCAATGAAGATAGGATTAGTATCATTATTATTAAATATTTCAGTAAACAATCAACAGGCAATAGCACAATCAAAAACCATTGCTGCTGAAGATACCGCATGCCAGATAGACACATTAAAAGTATCAGCAGAAAGAATGTCATTAGATTACAACCTAGATAATGCTGAAAGTGACTCTCTTTGGCAAATGTATCACGTTTCAGTATGGGGCCATGTAAAAGCAAGCTATCCAGACAGCTTTGTCAAATATCTACCAATAGATGCATCAATAGAATTTGTAGGGTTTCCTAATAAATCCATTCTTCCTTATGAACACATTCGTTTTGGCAGAATGTATTTAGAAGAAAAAGAAGAAGAAATAGATCGTATATTAAAACTTCCAGGATTTACAACTGGAATTAATATTAATGCATGGAAGACATGGAGAATACGTAAAGGAAATTATGCTCCTCTAACAACAGATGAACCAGAATCTGAAAAAAATTATCCTAAAAATAATAAGAAAAAATAAAGACGAATTAAAAAAAATATACAATAACCAAAATTTAAGATATAACAAATTTAAAAGATAGTCAATTCAATACATTTATAACTGTTTATTTATTCACTAAATTCATGAGAAGAGCACTAAAAATAGGAGCATTGTCTTTAGCATTACTACTTGGAAATGTAGTTAATTGTAATTCTCCAAATAAAATAGATGAAAGCAAAAGAAAAACATTAGTGCAAGCTATTAAAAACAAAAGATATGATTCAGGATTTTTAGATTCTAAACAATTAGATGAACTTTTAGAAAATAACACAAGAGTATATAATTTAACAGAACCATTTGGTATAACTTCAGACTTTGAAGAAATAATAGAAGAATATAAAAGAAAATGGCATGCCGAAATAGAACCTTATGATCCAGAAACAACAGGAGAGTTCTCTTATATATCTGCTCCAAGATTACTAGATTGTATACCAGAAAATATAAAAAGAAAAGCGGTAGAAGATGGTTCATTTATATATGGTAAAATAACATTTGTTTTAGGCAAATTCATTGATGATACATTAAGAACTACACCATATAATTTATCATCAGTAACACAATTTAATGCTTATGACAGAGATTTAAAAATTTTAAGTCCAAATAGAGCAGAAAAATATAGAGAATCAATACTAGATGCTATGAAAAATGTATTAGAAGGATATAGGGTAGTTGGTGAAGATTATAAAAAAGCAGTTTTAGTACAAGTACCTTTCAGTTTTGGAGCTAAAAAAATAAATGATAAAAAAGAAAATTAATAAATCTCTTCACCATTCTTTACTTTTTGTCTAACATAATCATTTAATCCATTAAAATATTGTTGAGCAACATCTCTCCCAATTATTTTACTTAATTTATCTAAATAATAATTTATTTGTATATTATTCATATATTTTAAATTATTAAAATCATTTTTATCAAATCCTATCTCATTCCAAAGATTAACATCAAATTTATTCTCTAATCCAAGTTCATGCTTTATTTTTAATTCAGTTCTTATTTCATCTAAAATAGAATAAAATTCATCTGAATGTCTCATTAAAACACTATCTTTATCACGTGTAAGTGCAAAGCCATGCATAGTTTCATGAACTAAAGTATGAAAAAATCTAATATCATTTTGGCCTTTTCTTAAAAACACTGCAAAATTAGAATCTATATATCCCCACTTAGGTTGAATCTTATCAAAACTAACAGGATCTGTTCCAAACATCCTTGCACTCTTTCTTAAATCTTCAGATATAGAATATCGAATAACAAACTCACTATTCTTAACTTCTTTTACACTATAACTAAATTTAGCTAAAAAATTAATAATTGGTTCTGCTCTAGCCTTAATATTATTTGCAAATGCTACTTGCTCACCACTCGGATCCACATACTTCAAAGGATTATTTCCAGCATAAGCATAAGGAGAAATATCAGAAGAATAAATTGGATCTACAGAAATAAATCTAGAAATAGAAGGATCATAATACCTAGCTCCATAATAATATAAATCTTCATCTTCTTCCTGTCCTGTAAATTTATAATTATTACTTAATCCTTCTTTACTTCCCTTCTCATTAAAATCATCTCCATAAGGATATTGTACATTTTTATTAATTACATTTCCATATTCGTCAGTTGTAACTCTATTACTTCCCAAAAAATCCTGACTATAATAAGTAACACTACTTTCATTATTATTTTTACTAGCTATTAAATTATGTCCATAAATATAAATTGTTGTATGTCCAGAAACAAAATCAGATCCTTCTCTTAGACTCTCATTTTCTTCAATTGTTTTATTAATACTTAAATTAAGATTATCACTGCAATTAGAACATAGCGTAGGGGTTAAATTAATAAAACTATTATTAATATCATCAACTATTACCGAACTTGAATTCCAATCACTATGATTTTCATTTAAATCATCAGAACTAATAGTGGGTTTTATAGTTTCCTCTGGTTCTTCATCTCCAAGATCTATAATTTCAGGTTTCTCTTTTATTTTAGGACAATCTTCTAGATTCTCAAATAAATCTAAACATTTATTCTCTAATTTCTCTTTATTAGAAGTATTTTCAATGTTCATAGAAGAAAATCCATCACCATTTACAATGCAAGTCACTAATAAAAACACAATAAAAATCACAAATAATCTCCCCCAAGACATAAATAAGGTAGTACAAAAAAGCTTATAAAATCTTTCCTAATTGATTTGAGTTGTAAATAAACCTGTAACTTTAGTTAAACCACTTTCAGGATAAGCAACACCCAATATTTGATCTACAATTATATCACTAGAACCACCACCATAATTAAATAATGCATAAATCTCTGAGCTCATCTCTCTTTCAGAAACATCAAAATTATACCATTTAAATTCACTAGTTAATCCACCACTGGCTATTTTTTTATTATTTTCACTCCAAACCTCAAAAGTACCATCCCCACCATCAGCTTTCATATATAAAGACAATATCATCAATCTTCTATTCCATTCTAAACGCAAATAATGATCATCTCTTCTAGCAGGAATTGTAGTAGGAGACACTATTAAAAAATCACCATCTTTTTGTGAAATAGGTAACAATTCCTCAGAAAGCAATTTATTATTTTCAGTTGTTAATAGTACAGCAAGAGTTGGAGGGTCAGCAACATTAACTTTTTCTATGTCAAAATCTCCAGAAATTGCTCCTCCAGTTATGCTTTCAAGATTATAATCCTTAATAATCTGAATAGAACTCAAAACAAATATTATTAACAAAATTGATCCCAATATTAAAACTCTCTTATTCATATCTATTTAATTATACCTATTATATAAAAAGCTTTTGATTTTAAAATACCAATTTAGAAAAGACTTTTAAAAAATTCATAAATTTTGTTTATGAGAACATAAATTCCTTCTTTTTCTTTTTCTTTTGAAGTTACTACCCCCCCAGTTATTCTATCATTAAAAAACTCTTCTTTTTCTTCTTTAACTAAATCTCCTGATAATATATTATTCTCAACATCCAAATCATTTTCTACAATTAATTCTATAACATAAACCCCATAATATTCATCATTAACTTCAACATCAACTATTTCATTAGAATCCAAATAATAATCTACTTTAGATTGAACAACATCATCACCAACTTTTAATTTTGTCCTAAAAAAACTGCCTTTGTTACCAATATTCTTGACAGATACTAACATTTTTCCATTATGATTATTTACAGATAAAATCTTTAAATCTGGTTTAATTTCAACAATTTTCTCAGATAAACAAAAACCATCGGAGCAACCATTAGGACAAACATACCATGAACCAGAGCATTTATTTCCACTACAACCATATTCTAAAACACTATTACCATCTGAACTACATCTATCTTCAAATTTACCATCTTGATTTTTGCAAGTGCCTTTTTTAAAATAGTTTACATTATTATCTAAAAAATCTGAACATGTTGAAACACTAACTTCCTCTTGAATATTACCTACAGATCTAGTAGATTCTTCTTGTGTAGGTTCTTCAGTTATAGTATCATCTTGAACAGATTCTTCTTGTGTAGGTTCTTTCACAATCACTTCTTCCTCAGCAGCAACAGTAGGTGGCTCTGGTATACTTATGCCTTCGCCTCCACTTGAACTACTACCTCCAGCACTATCACTAGCAACACTCAAGATTGCAAATCCAGTCAAAGAAAAAAAGTCACTAAACGCGTCTCCCATATCATCTATAAAATTTTCAAAGCTATAAGCAGAAACACTTCCACAAAGCAAAATTACAACAATAAAAAACATACCTATTTTTTTCATAAATTAAAAAGAAACTCTTATCTTTATAAAATTTTTCCTTTCTTCAATATAAATTTAGGATCAATAAAATCATCACCTAAGTTTGCTTGTAAAAAAGAACCATCTTTTAACTTCTCTAAAATTGCTAGTTTTTCTTTACTAAACCTAACTCCATGCTCTTTAGAAAACTTCTTAATCATATTATTCAATCTATTTCCATCACTAAACTCTATTTCAGTCAACAATTGACTATAATCTAAATAATCAACTAATAATGGCTTATGTAATCCATCAATATAAACAGCTTTAACTCCTGGAGAATTTAATAAAGACTTAACCTGATCTAAATAGGATTTATCAACTATCTCGGCAGAATAATAAAGATTACCTTCAACCATATACACATTCTTATGTTTAGGTTTTAATGGTGGCAATATTTTTTTAGCTAATGCTCTCTTAATAGCAGGCTTCAACTGGTGCATTGGTATAGGACTAGGATAAGGAACTCTTTTAACTGCTTTAGGATAAATAGGATCTACAACCATTGGTTTAAATATTTTCATTCTTAAAGGTTTAATCTTATCCATAGAACTTAACTGAAAACTAGGAACTTCAAAATGCTTCTCAACTTTTTCCACACGAACAGCCTTAAATAAAGCAAGCATAAACTCTCTTAAAAAAACTTTTCTTTTATATCCTTCAGAATCTATAGTTTTATCAAACTCTTTAAGAAAAAAGTTCCTTTTACCCATATTAAGATCATTTATAAAATGAATTTCTTTTTCATTCATTGTATTGGTAACGGTTTTGGCCTCAATTCCCTCATAGGTGCAGGAGATGCTACTCTACCCCTTACATATTGCTCTAACAATAATAATCCTTTAGCCAAATCCTTATTCTGTTGTAATAAAGTATCTAATCTATTTGATAATCCTTCTGTCTCTTCTTTGACTTTTAATTCATCCACAACACCAACATTCTTAGCAGCTTCCTCAAATAAACCAACCAGTCTGCCAATTCTATTATTAAGTTGGTCAGTAGATTCAGCAAGTTTCAAACTAACTTTCTGCAATTCTAAATTATTTTGAACTAATTTATTTATTGATTCTTTATCAGAACTGCTTATTGCACTTTTTGCTCTGGTAGTAGTTTTCTTCTTTTTTGTAGAACTTTTCTTTTTTCTTTTTTTAGCCGGCATGAATATCAACCTCTTTTTAAGTTAAATTAAAATTAAATATCAAATATAAAAAGGTTTCTACTCTTCCTCATCAAGAACTCTTTTATTCTTTTTTCTGATTTCTTCTTCTAAACCTAGCTTAGCTAACAATTCTTTATATCTATTTCTAATTGTAACTTCAGTAACTCCGGCCACATCCGCAACTTCTCTTTGAGTCCTTTTCTCATTATTCATCAAAGCAGCAACATACAAACTCGCAGCCGCAATTCCAGTTGGACCTCTTCCTGAAGTTAACTCAACTTTTTGAGCCATATCCAAAATTTCAATAGCTTTACTTTGTGATTCAGGACTTAACTTCAAAGCTGAAGCAAATCTTGCTATATAATCAATAGGATTACTTGGTAATATTCTAATTGCTAATTCTCTTGTAACAAATCTATATGTTCTTCCAATTTCTTTTTTATCAATACCAGAAGCAACACTTAATTCATCAAGAGTTCTTGGAATTTCATGTCTCCTACAAGCAGCATATAAAACCCCTGCCACAACAGATTCCATTGATCTTCCTCTAACTAATCCTCTCTGAACAGCATTTCTATAAATTTCAGCACTATCTTCTAGAACTGAATTTGGTAATTTTAAGTATGAACTAACTCTTTTTAACTCAGCTAATGCCAATTTTAAGTTTCTTTCAATAGCAGTAGAAATTCTATGTTGCCATTTCTGCAATCTCATATATTTATTTTTAGACTTTCCACTAAGTTTATAGATATCCGAACCAGTTCCAATACTAGTTCCTAATCCTTGGTCAAATTTAGTAAAAGTTAAAGGTGCTCCAGTTCTTCCTTTTTTACCAGCGCTATCAGAATCGAATTCTCTCCATTCATGAGTGAAATCAATCATTTTTTCTTCAATAACTAAACCACAATCTTTACAAATAACTTCGCCTCTCTCATCCTTATATACTAAATTTATACTACCACATTCCGGGCATTTTTTAATATAACTTGGCATTTTTATTTTACCACCTATTAACGGTGTAATAAGCTTTATAAGGATACTTCATCATCCCTTTATAAGCCTTTCGGTTCTAGAATAATTCATAGAATTTAAATAATATTTTTTTAAATCAAAACAGCATTAATCATACAATCCTGACCAGGCCTATTAGTAATTTTAGCTAAACCTAAATCAGTTTCAATAATAGTCCCTTTAGTTATAATATTTCTTCTAACAAAATCTCTATTTGCAGGACTTTCCTTAACCGTTTTCACTTGAGCTTTTTTATACTTTTTAGTTTTAGGATCATATAAATTAACTTCATCATTACTAAGAAGACTACATTTATCCTTTCCACCAATAGTTCTTATTGTCCTCATCACTTTCTTAGCAACTTTAGTAAAAGTAGGATCTCTACCTAATTCAAAAGATTTTTTCTTTCTTAAATTAACATATCTGCTTCCGCTTACTTTTCTTTTTGATCTATTTTGCATCTTTGCCATAGTCTCTAAAGAAATCCAAACCGTATATAAATCTTTTCATTTAATTTCCGGGCTTTACTGACATCCTCCGTTAAGTAGCATTTCAGAGCTTATAACCTGTCTTCTTATGTTATAAGCGAGACATTTGTATGCTATTTCTAGTTTTTGTGTTTTAAGTTTCTTAGATTTAAGCCAAGATCCAAATAGTTTTTTCATAACAGAAAATACTGTTTCAGATTTGCTTCTCTGGTGATAATTTCTTTCATCATACATCTTTGTTAAATAGTTAGCACCTGTTATCTTTCTTTTAGGAATGTTTGGTATTGCATTTAGTTTTTTGTATACAAAAAATCTATTTTTCTTAGAATCATATCCCTTGTCTGCACAAACCATCTTAATCTTTCCTTGCTTAATTTTTTTAAGCAATGGAATGAAATCTTTTGTATCATTTGCTGGTGCAACCCTTGATTTGTGTGAACAAATCAATTGAGAATCTGTATCTATAGCAATGCTTAGTTTTACGTATTTACGACGAGAAAACTTAATATTTATTGTTCTGCAATAATGTTTTGATGCATGATGATTCTCAAATCCTGTTGCATCAATTGCTATTGTATGTTTGTTAGATTTAGAACTTTTGTAAATAGTG
>JBDRML010000041.1:0-33759 GCA_043812195.1 Candidatus Woesearchaeota archaeon
AAATGCAGAAGTTAGAGCACTACACACACCAGAAGTTGCAGGCGTTGTATGTGAAGAAATGACATGTACTCCAATTGATATAACTGTCGAACAAACAGCATAAACTTAATTTTTTTCTTTTTTTCTTTTTAATATAATAGAAATGTTTAAATAAACCCTAATCAAATTTCTAACGTAATGAATAAAAGAGGGGATATCTGGATTTCAGCAGTATTATACATGGCTTTAGGCATAGTAGTTCTAACAATAGTTCTTGCAGCAGGTTTGCCTGTAGTAAACAAAATGAAAGACAGACAAACTTTAACACAAACAAAAAATGTAATGAACACTCTAGATCAAAATATCAGAACAGTATACAATGAAGGTCCATCTTCAAAAAGAACTGTAGAAGTAAAAATAGGCAGAGGAGAATTTAAGATTATAGCTGATACAGAAGAAATACAATGGAGCATGGACACAAAAGCACTTCTATCAACACCATGTGAACTAGGAGAAGTATGCACCCCAATTAATGAAGGAAATTTACAAATCCTAACACAAGCAAAAACAGTAAAAGGAGAATACACTGTAACAATAACATTAGATTATTCAGAAAATATAGACTTAAATTACACATCCTCACAAAGTATAATCTCAGGAACAAATAAAATATCAATTTTGAACACAGGGCCAAATGATGATCAAACAAAAACTCAAATACTACTAGAACAAGTAGACATCTAAAAATGAGAAAACTACCAGAATTACCAGAAAAAGGAAGAACAATATTTAAAATAGAAGTAGAGCCAGAAATTCCAACATTTGCAGATGTAAAAAAACAAGATGTAGATATAAGATACTCTTTACTAGCACCTTATGCTTATGCTCATATTTTCTGGGATGAAAAAGCAAAAGAAATAGTATACTATTTAGAAGAACCAGAATTAACAGCAAGTGAAAGAAAAATTCTAAATTTATTAGAAGATGGAATTAAAGAATTAGTAAATATGAGTTACTTACAATTAAAAAAAGGAGAAACAATCATAGAATACTTAGAAAAAAATCTGAAAGTCATGCTCACAGAATTAAGAATCACATTAACAAAAGATTCCTACTTAAAAATTATGTACTACATTTACAGAGATTTCGTAGGCTTAGGAAAAATAGAACCATTAATGAACGATTATTTTATAGAAGATATCGAATGTAATGGAACAGAATACCCAATATACATAGTTCACAGAAAATTCAGAAATCTAAAGACAAACATAATCTTCAAAAAAACAAAAGACTTAGCAACATTTGTAGAAAAACTAGCGCAAAAATCAGGCCAATATATTTCTTATGCAACACCTTTACTAGACGCAGCTTTGCCAGACGGTAGTGTGGATTACGAAGAACCTGTTATTTTTAAAGAGAATAATACAATAAAAATAAGTAAAATTGGAGAATTTGTAGATAAATTCTATAAAAAAGACAAATCTAATACACCAATAAAAGTAGAAAAAATAGAAATACCCTGTTTTGATCAAAAAACACTAAAAATAAATTGGAAACCAGTAGATTATGTATATAGACACAAAATAAATGAGAATTTATATGAATTAATATTAGAATATGGGAAAAAAATAAAATTAACAGGAGCCCATAGTATATTTAGCTTAATAAAAGAGGGGGTAAAACCAACCAAAACAGAAGATCTAAAAGAAGGAGATTATGTTGCATACCCTTTAAAGATACCCCAAATAAATAACATAAAAGAAATCAATATGGCGGAAAAACTTTCTAAAACACAGCACTCAAACAAATTAATTTTAAATAATATACCTGCAAAAATATTTGAAGAGAAAGAAGAAGAGGTTATGGATTTTTTAAAAGAAAATTATAAAATGCCGAGACACACATTCATAGAACACAGAAGAAAAAAAATTCTACCACTTAAATTATACAAAATTTTAAAAGAAGAAACATTAAGAAAATGCAGTATTAAAACAACTTCAGCCGTAGGCATTCCAACATTCCTAAAAGTAGATAAAAATTTGATGAAAGTATTGGGGTTATACATTGCAGAAGGATGGACATCAAGAATTAAGAACCACTATCGTTTATATTTTTGCTTAGGAGCACACGAATTAGAATTGATAAAAGAATTAAAAGATGCACTAAAAGAAACTTTTAATATTTCTGCTTATATTGAACCAGAAAAATCTAATGCTGTAAAGATAGTCGTAAATAGTTTTATATTATGGATTCTTCTAACTGAAGTTTTAAAATTGTCTAAAGGGACAAAGAATAAAAGAATACCAGAAATAGTATTAAATGCAAATATCGGGCTACAACAAGAATTCCTAAAATATTGGAGTTTGGGAGATTACGGAAGCACATCAAGCAAAATGCTGCAAAATGATATAAGTTATTTGTCTATATTCAATAGTGATATAGTAGCATTTTATGACAGACAAAGAGAATCAATAATAGACAATAGGGTAGTTAAATCACACGAATTTTATACAAACTTCTTTGTTAGATCAGTATCAAATGACCATTCACACATGATTCCTATGGAAATGTTTAATCCATTAAAAAATACTCACCACAGATTTATTAACAAAAAATTGAGTAGGGATAGACTTAAAAGAATATTAAATGAAGAGAGATACAACAAATTTAGAGATCTAAAAAACACCAAAGATAGAAAATTTTTAAATGAATGGACAAAGAGAGGATTTATTCAAGGAAATATTTTAACAGATAAAGGAGATGAATTATTAAGCGAAATAGATACAATAAACAAAATAATAGACTCAGATCTCGGGTTTGCCAAAGTAAAAAAGATAAACAGAAAAAAATCCACATCAGAATTTGTATATGACCTTAGTGTAAAAGGACACGAGAATTTCATAAGCGGAACTGGAGGCATTTGCTGTCATAATTCAAGAATTAATGCAACATTCACAGAAGATATTTCATCTCGCGGACCTACTTTTACAATTAGAAAATTTACAAAAAAACCTTGGACACCAACACAATTAATGTACTTAAGAACAGTATCACCAGAAATGCTAGCATATTTATGGCTCTTAATTGAATACGAAAAAAACATAATGGTAATAGGTGGAACAGGTTCAGGAAAAACTTCTTTGCTAAATGGTTTAAGTTTCTTCATACCACCACAAGCAAGAGTAGTCTCAATTGAAGATACAAGAGAATTAAATATAGAACACTTAAATTGGCTTCCATCAGTTGCAAGATCTGGAGTTGGATTAGCAAATTTAGTTGGACAAAAATACGGAGAAATCACATTATTTAATCTATTAAAAGAAAGTTTCAGAATGAACCCAGACTATGTTATTATAGGAGAAATTAGAGGAGAAGAAGCTTATGTTTTATTCCAAGGAATGGCTTCTATTAAAGGAGATGAAACCTTATTATTATTAAACCACGATAAACCAAAGAATATAGCAATCAAAGATTTAAAGCCAAACATAATATATAAAGCAATTTCTTTAGACAAAGAAGGCAATATGAAAATAATGCCTGTTAAAAAAAGATTAGTGCATCCTGCAAGAAATGAGTTATATGAAATAACAACAAAAACAGGAAGAAAAGTTACAATAACACCAAACCATTCAATTTTAACAGAAGAAAATAATAAAATCAAATCAGATTATGCAGAAGATCTCAAGAAAGGAGGAAAGATTTTAATACCTGCCAAAATCCCATGCAATTATGCAAATGAATCACATCTAAATTTATTAGAAGAATTACCTGATGCAAGAGTATTTGCCCCAAAATATATCAAAGAAGCAGTTAAAAAATTAGGATACGACAAAGCAAGCAATATATGCAAAATAAAGAGTATTTCAGATTATTACAGCAATTTCTCAAAATCAAAACCATCATCACTAAATATCGAAAGTTTTAAAGAATTAATGAAGCAAGCCAAAATAAATTATAAAATAGAAGATTTAAGAATAAAATATGATAACAACAGCAAAAGTTTGCCTGCTAAACTTGAAATAAGTGATGAATTATTAAGACTACTAGGATATTACGCTAGTGAAGGAACATTGCAAAACAAAAAAAAGAATTCTAAATTAGCTCTTTACGCAAAAAGAGAAAAAATATTAGAAGATATGAAACAATGTATAACTAAAATTATAAAAGAAGATCCAAGACAAAGAAAATGTGAAAGAGGATATGGTAGTTCAGAAGAGTTAAGCTTTTCAAACAAACCACTAATATCTTTAATAGAAAATTTATGCAAAAAAGGATCTCTTAATAAAACAATACCAGATTTCATTTTTGGTCTTTCAAAAGAAAGAATCGGGCAATTTTTAAGTGCACTATATTCTGGAGATGGTACATTCACTAAAAATTATTATGGTTATTTCACAATATCAAAGAGCTTAACAGATAAACTGGCAAAATTACTATTAGTTTATGGAATAGTTCCTATCATAAGAGAAAGAAAAAGGAGAAAAAACAAAGATTACGAAGTTATTTTCTACAGACATGATCAGAAAAAAGAATTTTTAAAATACATGAATCCAATCAGAGAAAATTTACCAATAGGAAATCCTTCAAATAAAAAACAAAATATAATAAATGATTTTTATATAGACAAAATAAAAGATATTAAAAAAATAAAACTAGAGAAACCAGAGCCAGTATACGATATTTCAATTCAGGGCTCAAGGAATTTTATAGGAGGGTTTGGGGGTGTAATGTTGCACAATTCTGGACACCCATCTTTCGGAACAATGCACGCAAATGATATTGATACAATGATTAAAAGACTTGAAACTCCACCAATTAATCTATCTCCATCATTAGTAGAAACAATGGATGCAGTGTGTGTAATGGTCCATTCAAAAGTAGCAGGGAAAGCAGTAAGAAGAGTAAAAGAAGTAACAGAAATAATATCTGTAACTGGTTCAAAAGCAACAACAAACAATGTATTTCAATGGAATCCAACAAGTGACACATTTGCCTTTTCAGGAAGAAGTTTCATATTCAATGAATTAACAAGTCAAGAAGGAATCCCACAAGAAGAACTAACAAGAGAATTCAGAAGAAGAACAGCATTACTAATCCAATTATACAACCAAGGAATTTTCGATTTTAGTACAGTGCAAAAGATAATCAATACATATAGTAAAGTCCCAGAAAAAGTATTAGCAGAGTACGGAGTTCAATTATGACATACGAAATCATAAATAAAAATGCTCAAACATTAAAAGAATTAGCAGAGAAATATCAAGATCTTAAAATCCAAAAACAGACTTCAAAAGTAAAAAAACAATCAGAAAAAATAAAAATCTACATGCTTAATTTATTAAGAAGCATAGAGGATTTATCAGAATAAAATGCCAAATGATATACTTGAATACACTAAAAAAATACTCGAACTTTCAGAAGAGATTAAACTACATGAAAACGAGGGAGATTTAGAGAAACATAAAGATCTTCTTAAAAAAATAAATGTTGCAGCAAAAGATTTACAATTCATAATAGAAAATGACAAAGTAGAAAAAAAGAAAGTATCCACATCAAAAGAAGAGAAAGGAAAATATCTAAAAGAATTAAGATTAACAAAAGAAGAAGTTAAAAAATTCGCAAAAGATATCAAAAAACCTAAAAAAGAAGAAGAAATAAAATCCCATATTTACAAAACAAATTTCTATGCAAAACTAGCAAATTATTTCTTAGAAAATATATCTTTTAAATTAATAAGAAAAAATCCAGAGAATTTCAAATCTCTATTTTATGACATAAGAGCAGCAGGAATAAGAATCTTATCAGAAACTTATCTAAGTATCATCTTATTCTCAACTATAATAGCATTTCCCCTAGCTTTAATAATAACATTCTTCGCTTCATCATTCAATATATTATTAGCATTCGGCATAGGAATTTTAGCATCAATAGTAACATTCGCATTCACATGGTCATATCCAAACTTAGCAAAGACAGAAAGAAGTAAGAAAATAAAAGAAGAATTAGTCTTTGCAATAGTTCATATGGCAGCAGTTGCTGGTTCAGGAGCACATCCAATAAAAATATTCGAATTATTAGTAGACTCACATGAATATCAAACAATAGAAAGAGAACTCCAAAGAGTTCTAAATTACATAAATTTATTCGGATACAGTCTATCAACTTCTTTAAGAGCAGTAGCTAATACCACACCCTCAGATGAATTCAAAGAATTATTACACGGAATGAGCTCAACCATAGAAACTGGAGGAGACATAAAAGATTATTTACAAGAAAAATCAAAAGACGCCTTGATGCAATTCAAATTCGATCAAAAAAAGAAACTAGAAGCTCTTGCAACATACTCAGATATTTACACAGGAATTTTAATAGCAGGACCATTATTATTCATAGTAACTTTAGCAATCTTAGAAAAAATATCTCCAGAATTAGGAGGAATTTCAATAGGATTAATAGCCAATTTATCTGTATTCCTAGCCCTACCATTGCTAAATATATTTTACATATTATTCCTACAATCAGTGAGGTCTGAAATATGAAACTTAAATCAATACACCTAACAGGATTCGTAATAGGTTTCTTATTATTAATAATAGACTTAATAGTTTTCCTTCAAATGGAATCAAGATTATTCAAACCTCTAATCGCAATTTCAATTTTATCAATGATACTTCCCTTCTGGTTAGATATAATAAAAGAAGGAAAAAGACATAAAGAACTGGAAGAAAAATTCCTAGAATTTGTAAGATCAATAACAGATTCTGTAAAAGCAGGCATTCCAATTCCAAAAGCTATAATAGAAGTTTCTCACGCAGACTACGGAGCTTTATCACCATTTGTAAGAAAATTAGCTTACCAAATAGAATGGGGAATTCCTTTAAGAGACGCATTCATGAGATTTGCAAAAAACACAGAAAACAAAGTCATCAGAAGATCAATGTCAATAGTCATAGAAGCAGAGCAAAGTGGTGGAAATATTCAAGATGTTTTAATAGCAGTCACAAATTCAGTAATTCAAATTAAGAAAATAAAAGAAGAAAGAAGATCAAATGCATTTTCACAATTAATACAAGGTTATTTTGTATTCTTCATATTCATAGGAATAATGGTAATATTACAAGTATACTTAATGCCACAGCTAACAGAAATAAGTGGAACAGTATTAACAGGAATAGAATCCGGAATCACAACAGGATTCTATGAAGGTGAGGGTGAAGCAACAGCAGCTATAATAGATTTCAACACAATATTTACTGGTATGATATTAATACAGGGCTTTTTTGCAGGACTAATGGTAGGAAAATTTGCAGAAGGACAACTAAAAGCAGGATTAAGACATTCTCTAATACTAGCTGTGTTAGGTTACTTAATATTTACCTTAGCAACAGGGTTTTAAAATGAAAAAAGGTCTAATGTACATAGATTGGTCAATAAGTGTAGCAATTTTCATAGTTTACTTAATAGGATTATTCATATACATTGCACCAGCATTAAATCAAGATTACTCAGAAGATTATCTAAAAACATTAGCAAAAACAGGATTTCAAGAAAATACAACAAACACTCTTTACAAATATCCAATTTTTATAAAACATCATGATGCAGGAATAGATTATCAATTCTCAATGGATGCACCTTCTAATATAAATTTAAATGAGCTTAAGACAGCAATCTACGATGAAGACCTAACACAAATAGAAGCACAAATAGAAGATAATACTCCAAATCCAGATAAAGTAACAGTTCATATTCCAAATATAGACGCAGAAGTAACAAAAACAATTTACATGATAATATCAGAAGAAATATACGAATCAATTCCTTATGTGGGGGGAGAAGATCCAATAAATGAATACGAATATGCTTTCGGAGTCCCAGAAGTTCTAACTGGATTATCACAAACAAAATTCAATGAATTAAAAGCTCTAAGTTATGAAGAAATAAAAGAAGTACTAAAATACCCAGCAGAGAGGAATATAGCAATTGATGTTTATTTCTATAATGAGTTAGGAGAAATTATACCAGAAAATACATTATCAATACAACCAGACATAAAAACACAAAATAATACAGTCTATGCAACTCAATGGAGCACATGGGAAATTAATAAAAACTCTAATCTACTACCCATTACAATAAGAATACTAACTTGGTAAAAAAATGAATAAAAGAGGATACATGAAAACACTAGAAGCTCTTTTAGCTATTGTAATATTTTTAGTAGCTTTATTCGCAATATTATCTGTGCAACCATCAAAAGAAGATCTTAAACCACAAGACATAGAATTAATGCAAGATACTATTTTAAACCAAATACAACATAATGAAGTTTATAGAACAGAAATCCAGAATGATAACATAGGGATAGGTAGCGATATATATACATTCATAAATGATAGATTGCCTTTTACATTAGATTTTATAATAAAATCATGTGATGATGTAAACACAAATTGCAATATCGATACAGACCCAAAATATATTGATTTTCAAGCAGCAGATAAAGTCTACGCAGATAGTATAATAATTTCAGAAGAAACAGAAAACCCAGAAAATTCATATCAATCAAGATTATTCATTCTTTATTTATGGAGAAAATAAATCTTTTAACATAACATTAAAATAGAAAAGTTTATATAGTAGTTATTATGGATAATATAATGATTAAAGAAGGAAAATACACAGTAGAAACTTTCTCCAAAGAAAAAAATCTAACAAGACAATCAGCTATCAATCTACTCTCAAAACTTAAAAAATCAGGTTTAGTAACTGTCAGCGGCGGAGGAAAACAGAAAAGAATATACACCATAACAAAAGTTCCACAAAAACAAACTAATGGATTGTACGATATTCTTAATAAATACAGTCCAGAAAAATTAGTACCCAAATTTAAACATATTATAAAAGGCAAATACACTATTGAAAATGCACTAATAGATAGCATACTTATAGGAGACAAAAGAACACTTGATGCAGCAACACATCTTTTTAGACACATATCAAGCTGGAAAAGACTTTTTAATTTAGCAAAAAAACATAAAGTAGAAAAAAAATTATACGACTTATATTTTATAGCAAGAAAAACCACTAAAGTTAAAAAAATGCCAAAGAGGTATCTTAATAATGATAAATACAAAAGATCAAGAACAGCTCTTTAAGCTAATAGTAGACTATCTTGAAGAAGATATTGAATGCATTGCAATTGGAGGCACAGCTATGATGTTCTCTGGTTATAAAACAGCAACAAAAGACATTGACTTAGTTTTCAAATCTAATAAAGACAGAAATATATTTATTAAAGCAATTGAAAAGATTGGATACAAGCAAAAATCTCTATTAGGAATTTACGATGAAAAAAGAAAAGACAGCAAAAACAAACCATTATTATTTTCAAGAGGAGATGAAAGATTTGATTTATTTGTTAAAAATGTATTTGGTTTCAATTTAGATTTTGATATAAACAAAATAATCCAGAGAAATGATTTTTTAGGTAAGAAAGAACTAATAGTTTACGTTCTCCCAAAAGAAGACCTAATTCTTTTAAAATCAATAACAAGCAGAGAAAGAGACTATGAAGATATAGAAACAATAATCAATACAGATAATGAAATTGACTGGGATTACATAATAAATGAAGCAATAAAACAAAAAAAGAACAATTCATGGATACTAATAGATTTAGAAGAAACACTTCAAAAATTAAAAACTAAAGCATTTATTCCAGACAAATACTTTAAAAGGATTTACAAAGAGCAAAAGAAATAACGAAATCTTTATAAGTTTCTAAAGCCCAACCTTTCAAGAATACAAAAGGGGAGACAATTAATGATTAAAAAACTAAAATCTTTTTTTTACAGAATATTCAAAAAAAGGAAGCATATCAAACTGGGTTTCTACGGGCCGCCGAATGCTGGTAAGACCACTTTGTGTAATAAAATATGCGAAGATTGGATTGGTGAAGAAATGGGTTCTGTTTCTAAAATCCCTCACGAAACAAGAGAGATTAAAATAAAAGAAAAAGTAACCATGAAATCTAATGGAAAAGAACTTTCTTTCAATATTATAGACACACCTGGAATCGCAACAAAAGTAGACTATGAAGATTTCATGAAATTCAAAGTCAATAGAAAAGATGCAAGAAAAAGAGCCAGAGAAGCAACAAAAGGAGTTATAGAAGCAATCAAATGGTTAGACAATGTAGACTGCGTGATTGTAGTTTTAGATGCAACTAAAAATCCTTACTCACAAGTTAACATAACTATTATAGGAAATTTAGCAGCAAGAGACATTCCTGTATTAATAGTAGCAAACAAAATAGATTTAAAATCAGCTAATGTAAAGAAAGTAGAAGCTGCATTTCCACAATATCCTGTTATAGCTATCTCAGCAGAAATGAGAGAAAATATTGAAAACTTTTATAAAGAGGTATTTAAATTAGTTAAGTGAAATGATTTCATTCCAATATATCCCTTATAGAGAACATTCAAGATTGGATACTGAAAAAAAATTAAGCAAAATTTTAAAAATAGTAAGAAAAGATAAGATAGTTCTAATGCAGGGCAGATTAAAATCTTCAGAAGAAGCACAATTAATAGAAAGAACCATGGGACAAATCACAAAAGATTTCCCAGGAATTTCATTCTGCACCATATACCCAGAAAATAACAATACTAAAAAACCCAACCAGATTCAAACAAAATTAAAAAACTTAATTTATAATTTAATATTAGGTAACAGAGATTGCTTAACTATTGTTGGTCCTGCATCGATCGTGACCGAAATTAGAAAAAATCCAAATAAGATAGATTTATTAACAAAATCTATCTAACCCCAAACATATGCCTCACCAATGTGTCAGATGTGGAAAATTATATGAAGATGGAACTCCCCATTTATTAAAGGGGTGTACAGATTGTGATGGCAAGTTTTTCTTCTTTATTAAAAAGTCTTCAGTTGAAAAAGCTCAGAAAATTTCAGAATCTCTAACACCTGATGATAGAAAACATGTAGAGCAAGAAGTCCAAAAAATTTTAGAACAATCAGATGAGGATACAGATTCACCAGTATTTTTAGATATAGAAAATATTAGAGTTCCACAAGTAGGAAAATATGAAATAGACATAGTAGACATGTTCAAAGGTAAACCAATAGTAGCCAAATTAGGAGAAGGCAAATATATAATAGATATTATTTCTGCATTTAAAGAGTCTATTGGAAAGAAAAAGTAATTAATTTATCTTTATTTGTATAGGAACCTCAACACCTCCCCAATATAATAAATTTAATTCACCCATAATTCGATATCTGCCAGATTTTACTAGAAAATCATCATTTTCTGCAGGAGTTCCATTATCATTTTTCATATTCCAATAGGTCTGAAATTTCTTAGTTTCATAAGCATCTAAACTAAAATCTATTATTGTATCACAAGAAGACATAATCCGAATATTCTTCCAAACCTCATCGCTATCTTGTTCAACACAAAATTTATACATTAACGTATTTTCACAGGCCATAATCGGCCCCAAACTTAATCTTCTCTCTGTTAAATTAGATACACTATAAGTAAGATCAACAATTTCATTGAGACTGTAAATATATTTATCTGCTTCCATACGATAAAGAACATCATGATATGTAATTGAATTGACATTAGTAAGGGAGACCGGTATTTCTGGTCTTGTAACACCACTTCCACACCCGTTTAGTATAGGTAATCCTAAAAGAATTGTTGCAAGAGCTTTTCCAATTTTTCTCATGTTTATTCCCAATTTTCTAAATTTTAAAGTTATATTTAAATCTTTCTATTTTTTACCATGGGCATGTAGTAAAAATAGAGATTAATAAAGTTTAGATGTAAATATTCTTTTTATTATATTTAATATTTTATCAATTGTATTTTGTTTATTTGAATAAAGTGGGCCACCTTCTGAAATCATTGCTTGTTCATATGGCAAACTTTTTCCACCAGGACAATAACCACACTCTAAGCATGCATCTGAACAACAATCTCCATATTCAACGCATAAAGAATCACACCAGCAACCCCCGGGAGCAAGTTCATCACACTCAGTAGCCTGACAACCACAGTCTATAGGACAATTGATGTCTGTTTCTCCTTCTTGACATTCTCCATTTCCACAGCTAGGACAAGCACCGCAATCTTCAGGACAAGTTGAACAAATTTCATTGTCATTACACTCTCCATCACCACATTCCAGCCCCACATAACAAAAATCATAATTAATATCAGAACAATTAAAAACTTCACCAAATTTATTGCCATATCCCCAAAAATTGTTAATACTATTACCTGAGCAATATAAATCATAATAACTATTATTACAAGCCACATTATAATCTATAACATTATAAATGTCATAAAAATTAGATTCGCATACGATACCATAATCACTACCCGACACTATGTTACCATGAATATAATTGTAGTTCACGTAATCATATAAATGTATTCCAACAAATGTATTATTAATATTATTATTATAAATATCAGAGTCTTCACTATAAGTTATCCAAATTCCGCGTCGAAAATTCTCAATTAAACAATTTTCCACTTTAGCCCCATATCGCCCTTCGACTGATACCCCATTACTATTACCAACACCAGTAAGCTTATGTCCATTACAATCTAAAGTTACGTCATTTCTAACTATCTCCAAACCATTTTCCACACAATTAATAATATCATTTTGAAGTATAGTGTCTCTAAATATCTTGTTTCCACATTCACAATTACCATCACAAGAACAAGAATAATAATCAATATTATCACAACCAGATCCAACTAAAAAATTATTATCATAACCAGTATTGTCTGTAGGTATATTTACACAAACCAAATCTCTATCATTATCACAACCAAAATTATATGAGATATGATTATTGTGAACATCGTTACCACCTAAATAAATACCATCACCATTATTTGATAGTGTGTTTGAATTAATTTCATTATTAGATGAACTATAAACTAAACTTATTCCTCTTGCATTATTGATAAGTCTATTTTCATACAAATAAGCATCTGAACTATCTAACAATGAAATACCCACATTAAAATTAGATATTTCACAATTTCTAATATTTACATTATTCTTATTATTAATATTAATCCCGAGTCCCTCCCCAATACCATTAATCCTATGTCCATCACAATCTATAGTGATATCATCAGCACCAATTATAACACCATCAGCACTACAATCAATCAAATCATAGTTCAACACAACATTAGTTCTAATTTCATCCCCACAGCCATACGTCCTTTTTATTGGATAAGGAGTCACAAGCTTAAGATAATTATCTCCGTCTATTTTAACACATTCAGCACAGGGAGAATAATCATTTAGAGAGCTATAAAAAGATGATCCAGCTGTCCAACCAATATCCATAAGTTGAAACATTCTATTTTGCCACATAACAGCATAATCCCAACAAATATCACATTGGTCTTCATGCATTTTACAATATCCAACCGTTACACTTCCAATATCTCGGCCCTTCCTGAAAGCATAAGAAAAACTTCCAGGTCCAGTGTAACACATTCCATCACAACTACCTATAAAAGTAAAAGGCATAGCTGGATAATCCTCAATCCATTCCCCAACTTCATATGCACTAGTATATTCATAATGTTCTCCATTTATACAACCACTATTAAAACTCAAGCTATCACCATGTGCTGTCTCATAAAATACAGCAGTATCATACGATTCTATATGGCTCCTTACTTTACTTTCAGTAGGCCACACTTCATAATTCGTAGAATATCCCATAGCATCAAACCAATACCTAGCATTTTCTGCCTGCCCGCTCCATAAACCACTACAGGGTTGTTCATGTTGTGGTCCAGTTAATGAAAATCCTGTATATGGTGGTGGAATTCCATAACCTAAAAATTCTCCAGTTATGGCATCAATAACTGAAATAATCAATTCATAATCATAGATGCTTCTTACTACCCAAGATGGATCTTTAGGGGTTGGCTCAATTAGATAAACATCAGATTCTGGTGATATAATATAAAGACTACTTCTTAGAGGAATCCCTTTCACTTTAGATTCGGCTTCATCCTTAGAAACTTTAATTTTAGGCAACTTATTAGGGATATCATCTCTCCAATGTCTATTAATTTCAACAAATTTATCTAAATCTTGATCCCAGTTATATATTAATAGATCTTTCTCAACAATAGCATCTCCTAGTTTTCTTTGATAATAATATACATCAATATCATTGATTACTGTTCTTTCAAAGGGTATTCCTTCTGGAAGAGATGTGAGATACTCTAATTCAGGCAAATCTTTTATTGCAGAATCTTGTATCGGAGAAAGGAACTTTTTACCAAAATCAGTTTCACAGCCAGATATAAATACTAACACAACAATAAATATAATAAGTTCAATTGATATTTTTTTAATTATCATTACCTCTCAATGAAATTTTTATATATTCTGGCTTTTATAATTTTCTATTTCCCTAATCAAAGAAATAAAATATCAAAAGTTATTCTATAATATGAATCGGTATCTCAAGACCAACCCTTTCAAGACCATTATATTCTCTTAACGCACCCTTCACAAGATACGTTCCAGTATCTGCAGGAAAATCATCTTCAGGATATGGTGTCCCATTATCATTTCTCAAATTCCATATTACACAAAATTCTTTAGTCTCATTAGGATTTAAATAAAGTTTAACAAAATCAGAATCTGGAATGTCATAAAAATTTCTCCAGATTTGACCACCAGCTTCTTTCTCAACAGAAAAGTCACATTTAGCATACTCCACATCAACCACTTCACATATCTCTCTTCTTTTGTCAACTAGATTAGTTATACTATAACAAACTTGCATAGAATCTTCTCCTTGAATATAAGCTTGTTTATCCGTTCTTATCCAATATTCTATATTATCCCTAACAGAATGACTAGGATTAATATTTCTTTGAGATATCACAGGATTTTTATCACAACCACTTGCTAACAAAGTTACTCCTAAAACAAGTCCCGCTAGCCCTAAAAAGGCATTTTGTTTCATTTTTTATAAAATAATTTAATTATTTATAAACCTTTCCATTTTGTTATCACTAATTAGAAATTATATTTGCTTTAAATCAAAGTTGTTTCATAGAGAAGATATGATTTTTTACCACTACTATTCTTTCACTATTTAAATAGTCTTATCCAAAAACAGGCAAATACGAAATAGACATAATTGATATGTTCAAAGGAAAGCCAATTGTCTGCAAAGTAGGCGAAGGCAAATACGTAATAGATATTATTTCTGCATTCAAAGAAACTGAAAAGAAAAAGTAACCACCTTTAAGAAGTAAAAAATAGAAAGATTTAAAAAGGTAACAAATATAAAAATATTATAAAAATGCTAAAAAAAATTAATACCATTAACACTAACAGCTCTAATAGGATTAGCACCATTAGCAAATGCTAAAAGAGATTTTAGTGCATATTTTACTACAGAAACAAGTTCTCCAGAAACCTCGAAATAGGTGTATTTTATACTCCAGTTACATCAGAATATTTTAGATTAGGAATACATGGATCAATTAGAAGAGAGAAAAGTCTTCCATATCTATCAGGAGGAACAGTTGGAGTTAGGTTGGGAACAGAAATAAACCCAATTAACCTAATTGTTGATGAAAGAAACCCAATTTATCTAACTGTTGGTACAAAAGGGCAATTTTATTTCACTCTTCCAGGAGAAGTAGATAAAGATAATGATGGGACAATTGATGGACCAGCAGAGATCGGCACAATAGGACTTTTTCAAGTGTATTGTGCAAAAAAATTATACAAAGGAATAGAATTAATAGGAGCTTACTCATTTAAACATATAAATTTTAAAAGTGATATCAAAAACTTAAAAACTAAATTTCCCATCAATGAAAATAAACTAGAAGTAGGTCTAAGAATTTCAACAAATCTTAAAATTAAAAAATAGATAAATCTATCTAATCATTATATCTGCACCAATCTCGTGAGGAAGGTATTCGTTATAATATATATTATTAGTAAATTCCCCCCCCAGGAACAAAATCATCCATGCTGAAGGTGCCTCCTATTTGTTTAGAATAATGCATAAAAGTTGTTGCAAAATTTGTTGAAGTACTTTGTTATAATACTCCTTTACCAAGACAATCTGGACACGGAACTGTGTGGTGTGATAATATTAAAATAAAAGAAAGATTATCAGGGGGAAAACCAACACTTCCATATGATACTCCATCTAATGAAAATTCTCAATTAGGCGTTAATATACCTATAAAAATTAAGTATTCCAGATAAAAAATTTCTGTTAAATAATAACAAAAGGTCATGGCCATAAACAAAAGTAATCTGGTGCATTAATTGGGCTTTAGCAACAGTTAAAATCAAAGTTTTGAAGATATGTTATTACTCTAAGATAGAAAATAAAAAAGTTTATAAGGGGGGTTTTATTTTCAAATTTAATATGTTAGGTCCATACACTACAAACAAAGATGGAACAATTTCCTACAAGGGAAATAAAGTGTTTAAACCTATAAAAAATATCAATTCTATAGATGTTCCTATTGAGGAATTTGAAAAAAGAGTAGAACAGTTTAATACAGATAAAATGTGGGGGCATATAGCGAAGATCAACCATCAAATAAATATGTCAGCAAATTTATACTTCGAAGAATTAGGTTCAACATTTACAGCATTGCCTTCAACAACTAGGATGATTTCATCACCAGGAGCAGTGTATAGCAAAGAAGCTGTTAATTATACAACAGATACGTGCCCTATAACTATTAAATGGTTTGAGTTGCCAAATGAGGCATTTCTTTCAGAATCTTCACAAATCTATTTAGAATTAGCTTTAATGCAAAAAGGAATAGATAGTGTTTATTCAATTTATAATTCTTTCAGAAAAGAAAAAGCAGATGCAACACATCTGTCTGAATTTCACCACATTGAATATGAAGGAAAAGTAGACCAAATAAAGAACGAAACAATTGCTTTGGGTTTAATAAAAAGAATAATTTTAGACCTTTTAAAAAATAATAAGGAAGATTTAGAATATTTTTTATCTAATGAAAGACTAAAAGAACTTGAAGAATTTGCAGAGAAAATAATGGATATTCCAAAAATTACATTTAAAGAAGCACTTAACTTACTTTTTAAAGAGACAGGCAATAAAAAATATAAGGAGTTTAGTCTTAAACATTTTAAATCCTGGGAAGAGGTCAAAATAACAGAAATATTAGGCAATATGATTTTAATTAGAGAATTTCCTCTATTAGAAGTGCCTTTTTATCATGCAGTTGTTGATGGAAGAGAACCAAAAGTGGCTAATAATGCTGATATAATCTGGTCAGGGTATAGAGAAATAATTGGAAGCGGTCATAGAGTAAGATCAGAAAAAGAACTTGAAGAAAAATCAGAAATATTTAATCTTCCTAAAGAAGATTATGAACCTTATCTTCAGACAAGAAAATCAAAAAATTATAAAGCAACATCTGGTTTTGGGCTTGGTTGGGAAAGATTATTACAAGGGCTTTTAGAAATGCCTTTCATATGGAGTGCTAACCAATTTCCAAGAGTTGATGGGACTTTGAAACCTTAAAATGGAAATAGAAAAATTAACTGCTAAAGATATAGAAGGGATGGATTATAACCAATTAATAGGTTTAACCAAGGAAACAAATAGGATTCCAGGTGGAAGAAAAACTGTATTTGAAATTGCCAATAGGATTTGTTTGGATAGAAAAAGCAAGGTATTAGAAATTGGAACTAGCACCGGGTTTACTGCAATTGAACTGAGCAAATTAGTAAGATGTAAGATAACTTCAATTGATATTAATGAAATGAGTTTAAAAGAAGCTGAAAAGAGAGCAATTTCAGAAGGCTTTGATGATATAAAATTCTTAAAGGCAGATATTAATGAACTCCCCTTTGAGAATGAAAGATTTGATTTAGTAATTATTGGAAATGTACTTTCATTAATGTCAAATAAAGAAAAATCTTTCAATGAATGTAGGAGAGTATGTAAAAAAAGCGGATTTATTGTTTCTGTTCCAATGTTCTATGTTGAGACTCCTTCAGAAAAAATTATTAGGTCTATTTCTAGGGCAATTCAAGTAAATATTAGCCCTTTATATAAGAAAGATTGGGATGTTTTCTTTAATATTCCTGAATTAGAAGTGTACTTCAGTGAAGACTATAAATTTGATTATATAGGGGATGATGCAATTGAAAAATTTGTTGAAGAGATATTAAAAAGAGAGCACCTTAAAAAATTAGATAAAGAAGCATTAGAAGTTTTAAATAAGAAATATAAGGATTATATGTTCTTATTTAGGGATAATCTCTCGAAAATGGGTTTTAGTATTGTTATTTTATCCAACAAGAGGCTTTGGGAAGATCCAGAATTATATACCTCTAAAAAGATTGTAAAAATATAAAAAATGGCAAGAGTAAAATCTAACCAAATTCAAGAACTTCCTTTAGAGACCAGAGTAAGTTTAAAGGGGAGGATTATCTTAAAAAGGGATTTTGGAAAGAGAGTTTTTTACACATTAAAGGATGATGAGGGATTAGTTCAAGTTTCTTTAGAAAGAGGCTCTTTCGAAAAAGAAGAGAATTATAAAGAATTAAAAAAAGGATTGAGTATTGGGGACATTGTAAGTCTTGATGGAATAACGAGTCTTTCAAATACTGGAACACCAACATTAGCAATAGCAGAGGTGGATATTTTGACAAAATGTAGAAAGCTTTTACCAGATAAGGATAAGGGTTTAAATAATTATAATCAGTATACTAATAGAGGTTTACATTTATTGACGGACAAGAATGCTTTAAGTAAATTTAGGAGACTTAATTTTCTCAGAAGATCGGTTCGAGATTATTTACACCAACAAGGATATGAAGAAGTAGACACAGGCATACTTAAATCAGTTTCTGATACTTCAATGTCTGCGGAATTTGTAACCACTGGAAATTGGACATCCTCTCCACTATATTTAAGAAAATCTACTGAAATGAGGTTAAAACAATTAATGGTTGGAGGATTAGAAAAGATATTTGAATTAGGAAAAGAATTTAGAAACGAAGGAGTTTCATCACAATTTTTACCTGAATTCACTGCATTAGAATTGTATGGGGCATATTTAGATTATAAAGATATATTAAATTTAACTGTTGGGATGATGGATAGGATTAATGAAGAAGTTGGAGAACCAGAATCAAAACCTACCCATTTTTGGGAAGTGTTCTTATATGGTTTTATTCAGGAAGAAACAAAGACTGATATGAGGGATGCTTCTTTAGAACAAATTAAGGAATTAATACATCCAGAGATCTTTAAAGAATATTCAAATCATCCAGCAATGAGAGCCTTTTATATTTATGACACTTTTAGGAGCCTTCTAAAAAAATATCCTGAACAAAATATTGTACTTCATGGAGTTCCTTTAGAAGTTTCTCCATTAGCAAAAACATTTGACAATGAACCAACACTAGTGGAAGAGTTTAGATACTTTGTTAAAGGTACTTCTTTTTGTGGTGGGATGACGGAGTTAACAGATCCACAAGAGCAATGTAGAAGGATAACTAATCAAGCAGAATATCTTGGAAAATCATTAGATGATATTGATAACCAATTTACTGAATTATTAGAATATGGATTACCCCCTTGTGGTGGATTAGGGCTAAGTCTAGAAAGGCTTATGATGATTTATGCAGAAACAAAAAATATAAAAGAGGTTGTATATTTTCCCTTATAAAGATAAAAAATGAAACTTAAACCAAACAAGCTGAAAAAAGGCGATACAATAGCATTTATAGCCCCTGCTTCAGGATTTGCAGCACTTGTACCACATAGGCTTGAAAAAGCCAAACAATTCTTTGAAGAAAAAGGGTATAAAGTAAAGATATTTCCAACTGCTACTAAAAATATAGGCTTAAGTTCAGACACTCCTGAAAATCGTGCAAAGGACTTTAATGATGCTTTCCGGGATTCAAAAATAAAAGCAATAATCTGCACAATAGGGGGAAATTCCTCACATCAAATATTAGAGTATTTAGATGCTGATTTAATAAAAAAGAATCCAAAAATATTTTGCGGATATTCAGATATAACTTCCTTGCATTTCTTTCTTAATAAAATATGTAATTTAGTTACTTTTTACGGTCCGACAGTAATACCTGAATTTGGAGAAACATTAAACTTGGAAAAATATACTGTAGAATATTTCTTTAAAGCAGTTGCTAATTCTGAACCTATCGGTGAAGTTAAGCCCTCAAAGAAGTGGACTGATTTTAAAGAGTTGAATTGGCTTGAAAAAGAAGACCTAAAAATCGAAAGGAAATATAAACTAAATAAAGGTTACGAATGGCTAAAGAAAGGGAAATCAGAAGGAGAAATTATGGGGGGATGTATCACTTCTATGATGCATACAAGAGGAACCAAATATTGGCCAGATTTTGAAGGGAATATCTTGTTATTAGAAACTCCTGAAGGAGAAAGTTTTGATAAGGGAGAATCAATTGCAAACATAGATGCATTTTTAACAGATTTAAGAATTTCCAACGTTTTTGAAAAGATTAAAGGAATTGTATTCGGGCGAGGATTTGGTTACAATGAAGATGATTTAAAAAAGTTAAAAGGTTCAATGTTAGAAAATAGCAGAGGGAATAATTTTCCAATTTTGTTCAATGTTGATATTGGCCATTCTGATCCTAAGATAACAATTCCTTTAGGGGTTAAAGTAAGTTTAGATTCAGAAAAAAATTGTTTTACAATACTAGAATCAGGTGTAAAATAAAATAGCAATTAATAAGAGATTTTCTTTTAAAATAAAAGAAGCAAAGCTTGATAATAGATTAAATCTTGCTTGATATTTCTATTAATTCTCTTCACTTATTTGCTGTCTTAAACTTCAAAGAAGGTATAGCAACCTCTGAAGGAGTTTTGTAATTTAATGCTTCGTGCTTTTTTATAAAATTGTAATATATCTCAATTCCTTTCATTAATGAATAAGCAGAGTGAATTGAGCCGTGCAATCCTCTAAATGCTCTTGTTCTTTGTCTTATTGAATTATGAACTCTCTCAACCCAAATATTAAATCCTTCTCCTTTTGAAGCATTTACAACTTTATGAGTTATCTTGTGCTTTCCTATGTTGTTATCATAACCCCAAGTTTTCTTAACTAAATTAGTGTAAGTTGTTAATCCATCTGTTGTAACAATTTTAACTCTCTCTTGTGTTTTATCTTTGACTTTGTTTAGAACAGATTTTAATTCCTTCTTGTTTCTGTTCTTTGCATAAGTAGAGTTAATTAAAAATCTTGTCTTAACATCAATAGCATTTATACTCCAATTTTTATCTATTCCTCTACTGCCTTTTTTGTGGCTTAATCTTCTATGGTATTCCATCTCATCAACTTCTATGTAAGAGCCAGAATTAATTTGAAGTTTATCAGTATATTCTAAAATTTGAACAGAGTATTTTCTAATCCATCTCAATATTGTGCTGTGGTCTGAATTGTGTGGAAAGAATGCTTTGAAGTGTTCCTGCACTCCACGAATAGATAATCCTCTGAAAAACAAATCTAGAGCACAGGTTATTTTTTGAGAGTTGTTTCTCATTCTATAAAAACCACTTCTCTCTATGAATTTTTTATTACAAGATTTACAGAAATATCTTTGTTGCTTTCCGTGTGCTTTTGTTTTGAAAGAGCCCCGCTTAACTACATCTTCTTTTCTTTTACAATACGGACATTTAATCTCTTTAATTCTCATAGAATTATTAGGCACCCGAACTATATAAACCTTTCGGTGCCCGAATAATTATGGAAGAGGAAAATTAATTAAAATAAAATTGAAAAGCAGAATTAGTCTTCTTCTATAATTATTTTCTTTTTTTCGAGTCTTACTTTAACTTCCTTATTTTTTAATCCACTATCTTCAACAATTTTTTTAGGAAGATTAATTCTATATTTAATATAAGTTGTATCTCCAATTTTTTTATCAAAAACTTTCATAATTTTCATAGAATTATTAGGTGCCCGAAGTTTTTAAGTCTTTCTAAATAAGCATATTTAAGACCAATTAACGCACCAGTGAAAGACAAAAGAAAATTTTATAAACCTAAAAACCACTCCCAAAGAATGAAATTTATGAGAAAAGCAATAAAGTTTATAGCAATTCCAATATTAACTTCATCAATATTTTTAACTGATTGCAATACCAATAAAATACCTTCTAAGCCACAATCAGAAATAGGAAATATAATATATACAAGAGGAGAAGATGGAGTTATAGGAAAATTATACACCAGCGATATTTACGGTGAAAATGAAAGATTGGTTTTAGACTGTGATTCTTGTATGCAGCCAACCTTCAGCCCAGATGGTGCCAAGATAGCTTATATTAAGCAAATTGGAGAAGATATCAGCGAAATATTCTTAATAGATTCAGATAGAGAAGAAACTAGATTAACTACCTTAGAAACCATTACTAAAGATCCAACGTGGAGCCCAGATGGTTCCAAATTAGCATTTAGTTCAACTGGCTTAAAAGGAAATAAGAACAAGGAAAATTTAGATATATATATTATAAACTTAAATGGAGAAGAATTAAGAAGATTAACACAAAATAATTGGGTTGATGAGCAGCCATCATGGGCAAATAATGGTCAATGGATATTTTTCGTATCAAACAAAACAGGGGCAAGCAACCTATATACTATGAGAAGTGATGGCAGCAATAAAATAGCCATAACTAACAATTCAGATTATAACGCCTATTGGCCATTGTTAAGTAACGATGGTTTAAAACTTTTATACACAATAGAAGAAATAACCAATGAAGGAAATTCAAAAATTATAGTTAGAGATTTTTTAAGCGGAGAAGAGTTAGGATTAACAAATTCTACATATGTTAGCGGAAGATTCAACAGAGCAATATGGGATAAAGCTGGAAAAAAAGCATTATTAGTTTCTAGTAATAAAGAAAGTGAAAATATGGAAATATCTTTGTTTGATACCAAAGATTATAAAATTACAAAAATAACAAATAACAATCACAATGAATATTTTCCACATTGGAGAAATAATTAAGATTTTTCTCTTCCCATTTCTTAACAACAGAAAAACTCTTATCTAAAAACTTTTCAAAATCCTTATTCTTTCTCCAGATTTTAACTAATTTTTCTCTTAATTCTTTATGCATAGGATATCCTTTATCTTTAATTTTCAATAAGTCACGAAATTCTTCATTTAAAATAAAAGTTGTAGCTTCCTTAAGGTGTCCAATTAATTCTTTACCAATTTTTTCTTCACAATAACTCCAATAATGCCAATGAAACATAAAATGCATCATTTCATGCATCATTGTTTTGATTTGCGCATCTGGGAATGGGAAAATATGGTAGAAAAAGAGTAAAAGATAAATTTTATAATAAGAAAAATAAAAATTTGTTACGGTTTTTAAAAGCAAGCTGTGAAAGAAAACTTTTCCTGCTTTGACCTTAGGGCAGTTCACAAAATATGAATACAAATTTTTATTCTAAATAAACATTTTCAGAATCCTTTATATTCTCTTCAAAATCACCCTTCAAATTAATTCCTTTAATAAACAATCCATCTTTATTCTTTTCAATAATTGAAACAGAGCAGTTGTCTAAGACAAGGTTTTTCCATAGATTTTTTTTGCTTTTAATAATTTTGTTTAGAAAATATCTTATAAAATTCCCGTGGCAGAAAATAGCAAAGTTACCTTCGTTTTCAATAATTTCATCAAGAAAATCGTCTGCTCTTTTTTTATCCTCCAATTCTCTGTTTGGAGAAGCCCCTTCTTTTTTAGGACCTCCGACCAAAACTCTATAAACTTCTCTTAATCTTTTGTCTTCAACAAAATTTTCAGAGTATTCTTTAGCAGTTTCTTTTGCTCTCTCTAAATCACTTGTGTAAACTTTATCAATTTTTAATTTTTTTAATTTTTTAGCTAATTCCTTAGATTGCAAAACTCCCTTTTCGCTAAGTTTTGCTTCTCCTTCCTGGATTTCTGTATGTCCATGTCTTATTAAAAAAAGCCTCATAATTTTAAAGAAATGATAAAGTATATAAAATTAATTGTTTCTCCAGTATCTCCTTGCGGAGATACTGAAGATAATAGAAAAATTCATAAATGAATATGAAAAAGTTAGTAAATTATCTGTACGAAGAAAGTTAATAATCCCTTTGATTATTTTTGATAACTGTAAATTATGTTTATGGTTTTTTTATAATAATAAATCAAACAAACAATTAGTTCGGGATTTCATAAACGAAACTAAACTATTATTTAATGAATTAAGAGCTCATAAAAATTAAAGTTGAAAGAGCATTTAAACAAATAAAAGTATTAGGTATAGTGTATAAATTTTAAGGAAAATGAAAGAATTTTGGAAAGACTGGAAAAACGTATCAGAATTGGGAAAAAATGCAACTCTTTAGAATTTTCCTTGTTCAAATTCCTTAAGAATTTGCCTATGTTCATCTAAAATCCAACCAAGTCTTTTTTGCTTGAACCAAATTGTTCTGGAAACAGCCAACAAATGTAAAAGAAAATATCCTTTTATTAGCTTCAATTCCTTTTTTGTGAAATGTTTTTTATATCCTCTTAAAAAATGTTTAAAATTTTTGCTATCATCAACTTTAAATCTTATCCAATATGCAGTTTGTCCAATATCTGCTAAGCTATGGCCTTTCATAGCATTATCAAAATCGAATATTCCAGTGGTATCTCCTTTAGAATTTACATTTAGATTTGATAAATGATAATCCCAGTGAAGAGGAACAAAGTCTATTTTCTCATTCTTCAAGATTTCCCAAAATTCGCTTAATTCTTTTTCTAAAAAATCAAAATAATTATTAAATTTTCTACTAAAAAATTTAAGATATTTTTTAACTCTTAGCAGTGTCCATTTTTTCCATTCTTGCTGATTTTTTATCTCATGATGCTGATGAATCCAAAAAGATGGAATTTTCAATTGATGAATTTTTCTTAAATTTTCTCCGGCATTAAATAGAATGTTTTTCTGTAAATTTTGATTTCTATTCTTATATACATTACTAGCAACGTCACCTAAGCAATATTCCATAATTGAAATGAATTTCTTATCAATAACACCATCAAAAAATACTTTGGGCGCAGGAATTTTATATTCATTTAAATAATTGAGAATTTTGTTATTTTGGTGAATTTTATTTTTATTCTTTAACTTACTTAATTTTGCAACAACTATTTTAGGATGGTTGCTGATTCTAACCTTGAAAGTTGAACTAACTAAACCTGTGGAAAATTCTTCATAAGATTTAATATTTGCTTTTGGGAACGATTTTTGAATAATTCTTTCTATTTTCTTTTTGTTGAATTTTAATTTGCTCATATACTATTTAAAAATACCTTATTTTTAATGTTTTCTAAAAAATGTCTTAATTATAGTTATTTGTCCAACTACTTTTTTATTAACTAGGATTACAAATTTGCATGCTTTTTCTGTTTTCCAGTTTTTTATATCCTTGGATATTTTATCTTTTATGTAAGATTCGGGAACTGGATATGGATGAACTGGATTAAGTGTCTTTAATATTTCCTTATCTGAAAGTATTTTTGCAATATCTTTTGCATATGATGCTTTAATTTTTTTAGTTCTGTTTTCATTGTTTAGATGTGTTTTTATTTTGTTAATACAGTAATTTTCTCTTTTTTAATGTCTAAAAACCCCAATTTATTTTGGGGAATAAATTTTTCATCATGAAAATCGCTTCCTCCAGAAAGTTTGAGATTATATTTTTTAGCCATGTGTTCTCCGAATTTTATTTCCTCTTTATTTGTATTAGGAACATAGATTTCTAGCCCATCTAATCCATATCTTATGAGCTCCTTGATTAGGGTTTCTTGCTCTTTAAAAGTTTTAAATTTATCTTCATATTTATACATGGATAAATGCGCTAAAACGGCGATTCCCCCTGCTTCATGAATTATTTTAATCGCTTCATCTGCATAAATTTCATCATATAGCTGTTTAAGATAACATGGACCTCCCTTGATTAATGCTTTTATGCCTTCTTTAATGCTTTTAACTAGTTTTTTGTCTAAAAGAACCATGGCAATGTGTGGAACACTTGGGAATCCTTTTGTCTTGGCTTTAATTTCATTAAAAGTTATGTTTGTTTTGAAATAGTTATTGACTAATCTTAAAATTTTCCTTATTTTTATTTTTCTTAGTTTAATTTTTCTGTTTGATAGTTCTTTTATTTTTTTATGTTTGTGGTTAAAATATAATCCAACCATGTGAATTTTTTCTTTAGAACATCTTACTTTGGAACTAATTTCTATTCCTGTTATGATTTCTATATCCTTCCCTTCAGAATATTTTAATGCACTTGATAAGGCAGAAACAACATCATGGTCAGTAATTGATAATATTTTTACTTTTCTCTTTATAGCTAAATCTATAATTTCCTTTGGGCTTAATGAGCCATCTGAGTATATCGTGTGGGTGTGTAAATCAATTTTCATAAATTATCTGAATTTGTGGCGTTTATATTAATTATGGAGATACTTTTTTAAACTAAATTAACTATGTTATTTGATGGTGCCTAAACTTGTTTTTAAGAAAAACAAAAAATTAGATATTATTAATTGTTATAATGCTATAAATGGTAAAAGTTTTGGCACTTATTTTAAGTCATTTACTGAAGATTTCATTAAAAAAATAAAAGATAAACCTTTTGAAGAAGTGAAAGAAATAATTAAGGAGAAAATAGATTTTGCTTATGAAAGAGATAAAGAGAGAATTGAATTTGTACTGAAAGAATCTGAAAAGGGATGGATGAGAATAAATGATGAATTCTTTAATAGATTAGAGAAAATAATGAAAAAAAAGTTTTTACCTAAAAAAATTACAGTTTATGCTACTGTTTTGGGAAGATGTGACTATAATTATAGTTTAGATGATCCATTTTTTAAGATTTCTATAAGATCTTCACCAATTCCTGATACACAAATTAAAACTATGATGCATGAAATGATGCATTTTATGTTTCATTGGCACTATTGGGATTATTGCGAGAAAAAAATCGGCAAAGAACTAACAGGCCATCTTAAAGAAGCTCTAACATTTATTTTAAATGAAGAATTTAATGATATAGGGGGATATGAAGATAAAGGATATCCTATGCATAGAGAATTAAGGAAAAAACTAACCAAAATTTGGAGAAAAGACAAAGACTTTGAAACATTTTTGGATAAAAGCATTAATGTTATGAAAAGATTTAAACACAAAAAAAGAATTTGAAAAATTAGTAAAGGCTAAAGGATTAAAAATAGAACTTAATTCACAACCCAACTTAAAAAAAAGAGATCTAAACATTAGTGAAGCAGAGATACTCATTACAGGAGATAATAATATTTTATTAGATGAAGCTAAAACTATAGTAGGAAAATTTACAGACATAATGAAAGAAGATGCCAAAGTTGTCTGGCAATGTAATATTTCTGAAGAAAAGAAAGACAAAATAGAAGTTATCAGAAAATTTTCTTTTGAGAAATAGGCAAACAAAACATTTATAAATACATCCTTGCAACATATATGCTAGAGTATATACTTACTCAGGGGGGAAAATGAAAAATATCTATGTGGGCAAAGAAGAATATTTGGCTGATTTTATTGAAGACCCGATAAATTTAGAATACAAAACGCCATACGGTGGAAAATGTACAAAATGTAGTACATGTACAAAATGTGGTGGTAAATGTAGTAAATGTTCATTAGATAGAGAAATCGCGGATGAATTATAATCGCGATTTCTTTTTTCTTTCTAAAAAAATGGTGAAAATAAATTTTTTTTACAGCAACCAACTTCAATTCAATATACTTAATTGCCCATACAATTGGAAAAAACTAGATAATTTTTTAAATAAATTAGAAAGGTTATTTAATAAAAATAAAATATATATATTAAACGAGATTAAAAGATTAACAGGAATAAAATGGAAACAAAAAAGCATTGATGTTTGGCTTTTCGAAGGTTGGAAATCTTCTATCTCTTATCCACTTCTTTTGAATACTTATGAATATAATCTAGATTTTTGTTTTTTTAATTTAGTTCATGAATTAATTCATAATAATTTAATAAATTTCAAGGAATTAAATATAAAAGATAAAATAAAAGGATGGGATGCAAATGAATTAGAAGCAATTGTTGAATTAATTACTTTAAATGTTTTTAAGAACATATATTCTGAAAAAAAATTAAAAAAAATGTGTAAATTATCCGAACTAGATGGATCTTATAAGTATATATGGATTAGAGTAAGAGAATTAGAAAAAGAAATAGATTTTTCTAAAACGACGATAATTGAATGGTGTAAAAGTAAGAAATATGTTATTTCAAAATGAATTATAAAAAAACATTTAACAAAATGAAAAAATTAATTGGCACTAAAAAAATAATCAATAGTATTCACAAATCCTTACAGTTTACAGATGAACCTAAATTTTTTCAATACACAGCATTTATGAATAATTATTCAAAAAAAACTTCAGCCCCCTTTGATAAAGAAGAATGTTATGGATCTGGATTAGATATAGATGAAGATTTAGCTAAGATAAAAACAATTGGAGAGTGTATTGAAAGATATTGCCTTGCAATATTTCAAAATAAAAATTTTATAAAAGAAAAGTATACAAAATTATCAAAAGAAACTAACATTTTGAACATACTAGATTTAATTAACTTTACAAATAAACCAGAAGAATATTTTTCCAAAATAAAAAATAAAAAAATAAATTGGTCAGAAGGTTATGATTTTTTAAAAAATAGAAAAGTTCTAATTCCTTCTCAATTAATATATGTTCCATATTATGCAAAAGAACCAACTATAAGACTTCCATTAAGTAGCGGAGCTGCCTGTGCCGAAAGCAAAAAAGAAACAATATATAAAGGTATATGCGAGCTTATTGAAAGAGATTCTTTTATGATATATTATCTAAATAAAATTTCACCAGAAAAAATAAATTTAAACTCTATAAAAAATAAAGAAATAAATGAGATGATATCAAGATTTAAAAAATATTTTTTAGAAGTTCACCTTTTAAATATTACTACAAATTTAAAAGTTCCATCAATTCTTTGTATACTAATTGATAGAACAGGAGTTGGCCCAGCAATTTCCATTGGAGCTAAATCAGATTTAAATATCTACAAAGCAATAAGAGGATCAATATTAGAAGCACAACATGGCAGAACATGGATAAGATGTAAAATGATTATGGGTGAAAAAATAAAAAGTAGTAAAGAAATTAAAAGTCCTGAAGATAGAGCATTATATTGGGCAAACAAAAAACAAATCCAAAAATTAGATTATATGATTAATTCAAAAAAAACAATATCAATTAAAAAAGTTAAAAGCAAAAAATCAAATATAAACTCTAATTTTAAAGATATAATAAAAATAATAGAAGATAAAAAATACAATATTTATTATAAAGATATCACAACAAAAAAAATTGAAGATGCCGGATTCAAAGTAATAAAAACGATTATTCCACAATTACATCCTCTTTTTTTATTTGAAGAATGTAAATACTTATATAGCGAAAGATTAAAGAAAGTTCCAATTGAACTAGGACATAATAAAAAATTAAATAAAGAAGTCCACCCCTTTGTTTAAAAAATGGAAAATAAATTAAGAAAGATACATGAAGAAACGAAAATAGAAATTAAACCATCTTATAAAAACGAAGAATATCCAAAATCATGGATTAAAATATATTACAAAAATTACCCACGTTTTAAAAAAATAAAATTACCAAAACCAAAGAAAATAAGCAAACAATTATATGAGGTTATTTTATCAAGATCTTCTATTCGTAATTTTAATAAAAAATCTATAACTATAAGAGAAATTTCTGAAATATTATATTATTCATGCGGAATTACGAATTATCATAATTCAAAATCGATAGATGAAACTAAAAGATCATATCCTTCAGCAGGAGGAAGATATCCTATAGAAATCTATTTGGCCATTTTTAAATGTGAAGGCATTAAACCAGGAATTTACCACTATAATGTAAAAGGACATTATCTCGAATTAATGATTCCAGGAAATCATATGAATAAAATAAATGGAGTAACCTATCAAGATATGATAATTAAAAGTTCAATAACTTTTCTCCTAACCGGAGTTTTTAGTAGAACACAAGTAAAATATGGTACTAGAGCTTATAGATATATTCTATTAGATCTAGGTCATATGGCTCAAAATATTTACTTAGTATCTACCAATCTCCAAATAGGTTGCTGCACAATAGGGGGATTTAGTGACGAAAAAATAAATAATTTTTTAGATTTAGATAAAAGTGAACAAGTTTTATATATGGGAGTTTTAGGGAAATATGATAAAAATTAATCTAAAATCTAGTTGGATATTGAATGATTTCTTTTTGAAAACAGGGCAAGAGAAAAATCAGAAGAAAAAAGAAAGAGAAGTAAAAAAATTATTTAATAATAATAAATCATACATTTTCAAAATGTTAAAAAAAATAACAAAGTTAGATTGGAAACGAGATTCATTAGACATCTGGATAATAGGTGGCACTTTTCCAACCAGTCCATTTCCAAATTTTTTAAATGTAAATGAAAGCAACAATTATTTACTATTTGATATTATTTATTTATTAATTCATAATCTTCTTATACAAAATGATTTTTATTCAAAGTTATTTAAGGATGAAGAATACGACAATACAAAACTTGAAGCTATAGTTTTTCTATTAACTAAAAAAATATTGGAGGGAATACTCACAAAAAAAGAATTAATCGAAATAATAGAAAAAACTAAAAAAGAAGGATTTAACCAATATATTTGGGATGAAGCAAATCTTTTAGAAAAAAATAATAAATATCTTTCTTTTTTTAAGTAAAATTATTTTTTCCCTTTCAATTCTTATAGCTTTTTCTCCCGCTCTTTTTCTTGCATCATCCAAAAAAGCTAATGTTTCTTCTTTATTCATTATGGTTTAATTCTCCATTTCTAGCCTAAAACCTCTATCATCTATAAGAGTTTCTTCAGGAATATTAGATATTCCCCCAATTTCCAATTTCTTACACACTTACACATTTCGTTCTTACCATAAAAAAAGGCAATAAAAAGCCATTTATAAACCCTTTCCTGGTGTTTGGGAAACTTTAAGAGAGCCCTCTTACCTGCATTGTTACCTTAGAGGGTGCTAAAGAGAATAAAAAAATTATTTCTTCTTTTTCTTTGGTTTATCCCAATAAGCAGATTTGCATTTTGGGCATAAAATTGGATATTCTTTTTTTCTAGGAATCCATTCATGTTTGCAACGTTCACATTTGTATCCTTTTACTTGTATTTTTATCTCTGACATATAACTTTTTAGAACTTTTATTCTTTATAAACTTTACTTTAATAGGTATTAACTACATAGTTATTAATTTACTACCGAAAGATTTATATATATTAACTTACTTATATAATTATTAATTAGTTAAGTAAATAAAGGGATTCAGAAGAATCCCTAGATCCCATCAAATCCGTCAAGATAAAATGAAATCCAATAATGTAAAAGATAATAAGTATAAAAATCTTTGCTGTTCAAAGTGCAAATGTAAACATATCAAGAAGAATGGAAAGGTAACCGTTTAGCTAGTACCACAAAATAGCAAAAGATATAAATAGTATATACTTATTAAAATAAAATGAAATTGCAAAATAAAATAATATTATACACTTTAATATTTGTATTAATATCAAGTACATTAGCAGCTTCAAGTTGTGCAGTTATTCAAAAAAGCGGAATTTATGTTGAAGATCTTTCTAATGTAGATTATGTACCTGGCCAGGTTGTAGTTTTAATTAAAGAAAATAGATTAGGAGACACTCAAATTGAAAATATGTTAAGACAAGCAAGTCCAGTTTCAATAAACTCAATAGATAAATTGCATAAATATGATTTAAAATCAAGTCCAAGAAATCATGGTAAAAGAATGTTCACCTTAAATTTTAATGAAAATATAAATCCAAAATATGTTTCTAATATAATATCTAAAAATTCTTTGGTTTTAATAGCAGAGCCGGAATATATAGGATATTTAACTTCTATACCTAATGATCCTTTATTTTCAGATCAATGGGGTTTGCATAATACAGGCCAAAATGGCGGAACACCAGATGCAGACATAGATGCACCAGAAGCATGGGATCTTGAAACAGGTTCTGAAGATATAATAATTTCAATAATAGACACAGGAGCTGATTTAGATCACGAAGATTTAGTTGATAAACTGCTTCCAGGTTGGGATGTTTTTAATCATGATTTAATTCCAGAAGATACCTCTGGTCACGGGACAATGGTTACCGGAATAGCAGCAGCATCTACAAATAATAATTTAGGTATCGCAGGAACATGTCCAGACTGTATGATTTTACCAGTTAAAGCAGGAAATAACTCTTTCTTAGCATCCAATATATACTATGCCATCGAATATTCTTTAAATAATCCGAATAATTTAGAAGGCATACCTGAAAACCAGAATATTGCAAATATAATATCAATGCAGGTTGCATTTTCATCCCCAAGCACATTTCTTAGATGGGGTGTAGAAGACGCATATGCTATGGGTGTTATTTTAGTTGCTGGTGCTGGTAATAATAACAACAATACACCAAGATACCCAGCAGCATTTCCAGAAGTTATTGGTGTGGCTGCGACAGATGAAAATGATGTCAAGACAACTTTTTCAAGCTATGGTACGTGGGTTGATGTTGCATCACCAGGAATTAATATATGGAGTACCTATCTTTTAGGAAATTATAATTATGGTTGGGGCACATCATTCTCAACACCATTCGTCTCTGGCGTAATTGGTCTAATACTATCAAAAAACCCAGATTTTAGTAATGAGGAAGTAAGACAAATTTTAATTGATACATCAGATCCAGTAACAGGTTTCCCGGAAATAATTGGTGGAAGAATAAACGCATATCAAGCATTGCTTGCAACTCCAGAACCAAACTATGCGCCAGATTTATTTCCAATAGATAACATAATAATTCAAGAAACAGAGCCAGTAATAATAATAGCTGAAGCAATAGATCCGAATAACGATGAAATAATATTTTCAATTAATGATTCAAGATTTGAAAGCACAGCACTTCCAAGAGACGGAGACATTCAAAAAATGATGTTTAGCTGGACCACGGGTTATCAAGATCAAGGAATTTATCAGTTTGAAGTCACAGCAAGCGATGGAGAATTAGAAGATACAGAATTAGTAAATGTTATAATAAACAATAAACCATTGGGTGGAAAAACATTACCATACCAACAATATATTCCTGAAGAAGGTTATTAATCTAACAATAATTCTATAAATATATAAACAAAAAGAATATAAATTAAAAAATTTAATTTTCATTAATGAAAAAAATAAAAAGTATCATTAACAATAAACTAATAATAACTTCAATAATTTTAATTATTCTTATTGGAAGCATTTTAATTATTAAAAATATCAATCCAACAACAAACAAAATTACTGGTCTAGCAAGTCTGCCAGCCCCTAATTGTATTGGACTTCCAGATGGCTGTGTATTAGCATCGAAACCATGGATTTGCATTGATGAACAATCATCTCAAGAATGTAGTGCTTGTGGGTGTCCAACTGGAAATGTATGTTTAAATGATGGATCTTGTACA
>JBDRML010000042.1:0-5447 GCA_043812195.1 Candidatus Woesearchaeota archaeon
AACAAAAACCTTTATAAACCCTCTATTAAACTCAAACTTTAAAAAATGGAACAAAAGTTAAAACCAATCATACGTATAAGAACGACTGATGTAAATGGTAATAAATCAATCATGAATGCCTTGTTAAAAGTAAAAGGTGTAAGCCATTCTATGTCTAATATGCTCTGTAATGTTTTAAAATTAGACAAAACCAAAAAAATAGGTTATTTAACAGATGAAGAAGTTAAAAAAATAGAAGAATCAATTAAAGATCCAAAATCAATAAATATACCTACATGGGCTTTAAACAGACAAAAAGATTTAGAAACAAATGAAGATCATCATGTATCTGGAACAGATTTAAGATTAAGAAAAGAATTTGATATTAAAAGATTAAGAAAGATTAAATCTTATGTAGGTATGAGACACGCAGCAGGACTCCCAGTAAGAGGTCAAAGAACAAAAGGCCATTTCAGAAAAGGAAAATCATTGGGTGTTAAGAAAAAGAAAGTAGGTAAGAAAGCATAAAATGGGACAAACTAAAAAAGCAAAGAAAAAATATTCTACGCCACCACACCCATGGCAAAAAGATAGGATTATAGAAGAAAAAGAAATTGTAAGAGAATATGGATTAAAAAACAAAAAAGAATTATGGAAATTCCAATCAAAATTAAGAAATGTTACAAAACAAGTTAAAAAAATAGTGGCAGCTAAGAATCCTAAACAAGCCACATTAGAAAAAGAAAACTTAAGAGCAAAATTATTAAAATATGGATTAATAAAAAAAGACACAAAATTAGCAGAAGTTCTAGAATTAAAAACAAAAGATTTTCTTGAAAGAAGACTTCAAACAATAGTTTTCAAAAAGGGACACGCAAATTCAATTAAACAAGCAAGACAATTAATAACACACGGGCATATTAAAATAAAAGATAAGAAAGTTACAATTCCATCATATTTAATTCCATTAGAAGAAGAATCAAAAATTTCATTAGATCCTTCAATAATAATATTAAAAAAAGAAAACAAGAAAGATGATAAACTAAAATCCGAAATAATAAAAAAGAAAGAAGAAACAAAACAAGAAAAAGTTGAAGTTCCAAAAGAAGAACCAAAAGTAGAGAAAAAGGAAGAGCTAAAAGAAGAAAATAAAGAAGGACTTAAGATAGAAAAGAAAGAAGGACTTAAGATAGAAAAGAAAGATGTTAAATAAACCAAAAAATTTAAGATGGGGAGTAGCACATATTTATTCTAGTTATAATAATACAATAATTCACATTACAGATATTACAGGTTCAGAAACAATAGCAAAAACTTCAGGTGGAATGTTAACAAAAGTGCACAGATTAGAAAGTTCACCAACAATTGCAATGTCAGCAGCAAAGCAAGTCGCAGAATCTGCAATAGAAAAAGGCATTAACGCTGTTCATATAAAAGTAAGAGCGCCTGGCGGACACAATGGCCCTATGAGTGTAGGACCTGGAGCACAAGCAACAATAAGAACCTTAACAAGAGCAGGTTTAAGAATAGGGAATATTGAAGAAGTAACACCAGTTCCACATGATACCTGTAGAAAAAAAGGCGGTAGAAGAGGAAGACGTGTATAAAAATGGAAATTAAAAAATTAAATCAAAATGAAAATGAATTAGTCTTAGAAATAAATGATATTACAACTTCAGAAATTAATTCCTTAAGAAGAATTATGATAGCAGAAACTCCAACATTAACAATAGAAGATATTGAATTCATAGAAAACTCATCAGCATTATACGAAGAAATTCTAGCAAATAGATTGGGTCTAATCCCATTAATCACAGACTTAAAATCATACAATATAAAAGAAAATTGTAAGTGCAAAGGAAAGGGTTGTGTAATATGCCAAGCAACAGTAAAATTAGATAAAAAAGGTCCATGCACAGTTTATGCATCTGATTTAGTCTTCGAAGATCCTAAGATTAAAGCTGTAGATCCAAAAACACCAATAACAATTCTTACAGAAGGTCAAAAACTAAAATTCCTTGCAACAGCAGAATTAGGAATAGGAAAAGATCATATGAAATTCTCACCAGGAATAATATATCATATTAATAAACCAATAATTAAAATAAATAACAATTCAAGCAAATTTTCAGAATTCAAAGATAAGTATCCTAAAGAAGCATTTAAAGATGGAAAATTAAATGAAGAAAAAATAATTAATAATAACTTACAAGGTGTTTGTGAAGGAATATGTGATGATATAATAAAAGTTGAGTATGATGATAATAAATTTATTTTACATATAGAATCCTTCGGTCAACTAAAACCAAAAGAAATTTTAACAAAAGCTCTAGAAGTATTCAATGAAAAATTAGATGAGTTCTCTAAAAAATTAAAAGATTCAAAGCCAAACAACATACAAAAAATAGCATCTAAAATCAAAGTTCCAAAAAAGAAATAATTCTATACCATTACATTTTTAAATAAAAACGAAATATTTAAATACTTGTAATGGTAATAAAATTTCATGAGAATAATTAAAAGGAAGAAAAATAAAAAAGAGTATTTCTATCTGCAAGATTCTTTTAGAAAAGGGAAAAAAATTATAACTAAAGAAAAATATCTTGGGAAAAAAATACCGAAAAATATAGAAGAAATAAAGAAGAAATTAAATGAAGAAAAAGAAGAAATTATTAATGAAAAATTAAGAAAAATAAAAGAAAATTTTCAAAAGGAATGGAAATATTATCCAAACTCAATAAAAGAAAAAGAAAAAGAAGAAATAGCTATATCTTTCACATATAACACAAATGCTATAGAAGGTTCAACAATAACTCTAGAAGAAGTGAGAGAAATCACACAAGATAAAATAGCTCCAAATAAATCATTAAAAGATATTAAAGAAACAGAAGCACATTACAAAATATTCTTAGACATGCTAAATAAAAAAGAAAAAGTTACAAATAATGTATTATTAAAATGGCATAAAGAAATTTTTGAGAACACAAAAGAAGATATAGCTGGGAAGTATAGAGATTATCTCGTAAGAGTTGGAGATTACATAGCACCAGATTGGCAAGATGTGAAAAACCTTATGAACCAATTCATCAAATTCCTAAATGAAGAGAAAGTAAATCCCATTAAATTAGCAGCAAAAACACACTATAAATTTGAAAAAATTCATCCTTTTGGAGATGGTAATGGAAGAATAGGTAGATTAATAATGAATCATATCCTTTGGCATAATAATTATCCAATGTTAATAATAGAATATAAAAAAAGGAAATCTTATTATAAAGCCTTGCAAAAAGATGAAGAAGGATTCGTAAACTACTTTTTAAGAAGATATTTAGCTGTTCATAAAAAAAGATTAGCATCTAAAATCAAATTTCCTAAAAAAAAGTAATACATAAAACCTTATAAACTTAAAATCACCTAAAATATTATTCAATAATAGGGAGGTAAAAAAATGGCAAAAGAAAATCAACCAGAAGATCAAGATCAAGAAACAACACCTGAAGAAGAACCAACTGAAGAAGGTGAAGAAAAAACTACTGATGACGAAGATAAAGAAGAAGAAACTACAGACGATGAAGATAAAAAAGAAGAAGAATAAATTATTCTTCCTTTCTCTTTACTTCTTTTCATGATAATAAATTAACAAAAACCATAAGATTTTTAAAATTCTTAAAAGTATTACTAAATAATAGAAAAACTTATAAAGTATAATTTATATATATAAGTGATCCTATGAAAGAACGCATTTCTGTAACTCTAGATAAAGAAATTATAATCAGGCTTAAAAAACTTCTTAAATCTAGAAAATATCGTAATAAATCTCACGCTGTAGAAACAGCAATAGTTGAATTACTAAAATACGAAGAAAACATAACAGAAGATAATAATTAAAATGATAGCAATAGAAAGTTTCAGAAGGTTTAGATTCAAAGATATCTTAGCCATAATGATTTTAGTAGCACTTTGGTGGTTATTAAGTCAAATAACAATAAATATTTTAGCATTTGACCCGCAAATAACATACATAATTTCTCTAATAATTATAACTTTATTAATGTCTTTCGCAGTTCATTTAGTAAGGAAAGCAGGATCAGCTACATTATTTTATTTAATAGGATCTATAATAACTCTAAACGTAAATGATATTGGAATAACAGGTTTAGATAAAGTAATTGTATTTCTCTTTGCTGGCATAATTTTTGAGCTAATATTCTTAATTTTTAAAATAGAAATAAAAAATATACAAATAGACATAATTGCAGGAACAGCCATTTCAACAGCATTTATTCCAATTCTAATGGTTATTATTTTATCAATAACAACAGCCCTAAATATGTCAACATCTGCCATAAACCTAATATTATTATCCTTCTTCATAGGAATAATAGGTTCTATAATATCATTCATAATCTGGTATAATCTCAAAACAACAAAGCTAGTTCTAAAATTCGAATACACTTAGAAACACTTAAAAGCCCATTTTAACTTAATTTAGCCATGCAGGTGTGCCGGAGTGGTCAAACGGGCTAGATTAAGGCTCTAGTGGCTTAGTGCCTACGCAGGTTCGAACCCTGTCACCTGCATTTCAAAATTTTACTAAACATAACAAAATGGTAATTTATTTTTTAATCTCTTTTGTTCTTCCTTAAGATGTCTTTTACAGAGATAATTCCAACCCCAATTTTTATATTTTCCGCCCATCAAAAAAGGATAGACTTCACAATGTACCTTATTATTACAAGTACCATGATAATCACACAATGGAACTTTTTTACCTTTCAATACTTTATAACGAATAGGAAATTTCTCTTTCATCTTAAATAACACCTATAATAACTTCTCAAATTCCTCACGAGATATATGTAAATCCTTCTTAATAATCTTTAGTAGCAATCCTCTTCCAATTTTTTCTCCAGGATGATTAGGAACAATAGTAGTCCTTCCATCAAAATGTCTAAAAAACATATGACTACCTTCTTGTCTTATAAGTTTAAAATCTAATTTTAATAAAACTTTTTCCAACTGTCTAGCACTAACAAGAGGCAATTTTGCCATTTATACCTCTACTTTTTGCAACCCAATAAACTTTTCATTTATTGAAAAAGGTTTCTCACACTCTAAATAGAGAGAAATAGCTTCTTTTGTTCTTTTAATAAGTTCATCAATAGTCTTAGCTTGAGTATGACACCCAGGAAGCCCAATTACCTCTGAAATATAATATCCATCTCCATCCTTTTCTATAATAACATCAAACTTCGCCATAATAATTATCTAATTAAATCTTTATTTAAAACTTTTGATTTACAAAACCCCAAATATACAAAAAATAGAACAGCATCTCCGAATAAGAATTCTCTACTCAAGAATTAATAGAAAATAGCAAATATGAGCAGAACCCATATTTGCTATGGTCCTTAAACCAATTAGATGGATTAAGAAGCAATTAAAAAAGCTTTTCTCTACATTATTTA
>JBDRML010000043.1:0-2137 GCA_043812195.1 Candidatus Woesearchaeota archaeon
ACAGCTCTTACATCAATCGTTGCGTTATCTCCTGCTTGTGTTGCTGTCACATCTAATAATCCACCAATGCCACCAAGATCTGAACAAAATTTCTGTCCTTCAACACTACATTGTTCAGTATCTAGTTCTCCTTCAAATACTCCGGATAACCATGCAATAACTAGAACTGCTAGAACAATAGTGAAACCAATAATTAGAACAGTTGCAATCAATGGTGAAATTCCTCTTTTATTGTACAACTTTATTACACCTCCTTTTTGTGTTTTATTTTAAATATGTTGTCTATTTATTTTTAATTGTGCCTTATTTAAATATTTCGATATTGTACTTTATAAAGAAAAAGTGAATTTAAAAAAAATTAAGGAGTTGGACAAGTATAAGTTGCTGATCTCATCTGTTCTGTACACTCTTTTGCTGTTCCTTGATTAATTATTATTGGTGTAACTTCTATATCTAAAACTGTTCCGGATATAAGGTCTGGCACTTCAGCACTTAATTGTTCTGTTTCGGGATAGTTCACTCCTGTTCCTGTTTGCACATTTATTACATCTCCATCATTATATCTTACAACAACTTGGAATTTATTTATATGTGCTGATCCTGTGTTTGTTGCTTTGAATATAACTGCTGTTGGGTCTGATGAATTTAAAGGAATTGAGCATCCTATATTTTTAAGTTCAAACTCTATTTTTTGAGCGCAAATCAATTCTGAAGTAAGTTGCTCTTTTTCTGTTTGCTTTATTAAAACGTTAGAATACCAGAAGTAAATTAATAATCCTATTATAATTACAATAGCAACCAATAATACTGTTGCTACTAATGGACTAATACCTCTTTTGTTATTCATCATTTTATTTATTACTTACTCCTTTATATTTGTTATGGTTACTATAAACAATCTGGAACAATGCCATCTATCTCAACTTTTTTACTTATGCAGGCTATTGATTTATCTTCTATTTCTATCCAAGGAACTACTGCTACTGACATAACTTTTTCATCTTCTGGATTGTATACTTGTTCAACTTCATCACAATTTTGATATACTGTAGTGTCATTTCCTATTAAATTCTCTGACATTGGACCTATTGTTAAATAATAAGGGGGTTCATTCTCTTGTCCTGGATTTAGATTTTGAACATTTAATTTAAGACACCATTCTTCTGGTTTTTCTGTGGTTTCTCTACCTAAAGAAAGCCTGGTGATTTTAAAGTTTCCATTATTTTTCATTTTTATTTCTATATCACCTGTATTCCCTCCGCCTTCTACAACTATGCAAACATTTTTTATACTAATAGAAACATCATCACAATAATATTCTTCATCACCTATATCTATATTTTCAACATTATCTATAACCCATTTTGTAACTAGTAATGCCATTGCTATTGCAAAACTTATAAGTAGAACCCAAGATATTAATGGTGATATTCCTCTTTTTTTCATTTTTAATAATTTTATTTTTGTTTATTTAAATGTTTTTAATTATGAAACATCTGTACAAGTAACATCATCACATCTTAAAGTTACTGCATCTGTTTCTGTGCGTATAATTACTTTGAAATCTTCTGAATTGTCTGAAAGATCAAATTTGTGGATTATTCCTCCAATACTTAAATCAAATTCTTGTGGAACTTCTGCACCATACCATTCACTTCCAAATTCTCCTAATGAAACTGGGACTTGATAGGTGTAAGTTTGTCCTCCAACTTCGATTGTTACTTCCTGAATAACTTGATCATTTGCCCCGGGAATACTGAGATTATAGTTTAAATCTACATTTTCTCCTAAATAATTTTGTAAAAAGATTTTGTTTTCTTCATCATCTCGATAAATATATAATAATTCTAAATTTGGATCTCTTGCTTTGGCATATTGTAAAAATGATATTGTAAAAATATCTAAATTAACTAATGGACTTTCAAGTGGACTTTTTTGTAGGTTATTATTTATTATTTTTTTAGATTCTACTAAGTAGTTTTGAGATATATCGTGAAAATCTTCAAATGTTTTGGATTCTTGTATTGTGTTTGATTGATATGTTACTCCGTAAATAACTAATGCTAGAACTATTACTATGATTAAATAGAACTGTCCTCTTTTATTCATAAAGAAAGCTTATTTTTTGTGTTTTATA
>JBDRML010000044.1:0-3139 GCA_043812195.1 Candidatus Woesearchaeota archaeon
CTCTTTCTCAACTTGCCTTCAAAAGAATTGTTCAGGAGAAGGGGAAAAGAATTGTTTTAGTAAAGTTTAAAGATATTGTATTCTTAGATAATTTATGGTTAATGATGAAAGAGGTTATCCAATAAAATCCTCCCCTTTAATACATAGACAAATAGCTTATTCTGAGATATATCTAAAAAATAGAGATAAATATCCAAAATTATTTAGCGATTATCTTGTCCACCATATTAACACAGATAAAGAGGATTTTTCTGTAGATAATCTTTTTATTTGTACTAAAGAGCAACATGATAAAATCCATGATGAACAAAAAAGAGTAAAGCGAAAATTCAAAAATATAAAAGAGATTAATGCTTTTTTGAATAAACCTCAAAAAAAGTTAGATTTTAAACGAAAAGATTATGATGAAGAAGAATTAATAAAAGGGGCAAGAGAATTCAGAAAATCATTCGAAAAAGAGAAGAAATATAATTGTCTGGATTGTGGAAGAGTGATAAATCATAGAGGAAAGTGTTTTCATTGTAATACTGAGGAAAGAAAAGAGAGAGTAAAGAAATATGAAAAAAATTTTGAGAAAAAACAAAAAGATAAAAAAATACTGAACATTTTAATTAAAATGTTTTTAGTTTCAATTTTTTTATTTTTAATTTTTTTATCTATAAACCCTTTTGAGAATGATTCTTCTGTAACAGAAGATCGTTATAAAAAAAAATTAGAGGTAACAAAAGACTGGTCATCTGAATATGCATGTAATCTTTGTGATTCTCTTTTAGGAAAAGAGAATGTTGGTGGTTGTGGAGGAATTCCTAATTATGATTTTTTTAGTTGTAGTCACAATTCTGAAACAGAACAAATCCAAATCGACCCTCCAATTTTTGCGAGTAAAAATTACTATTTTGATATTTTTACCAATAAGGAATTAAGTAAAGAAGAAGTAGAAAATAGGAGAAAAATCTGGAAGGAATTTTTAGATAATCGACAATGACAACAAAAACACACACAGGCGGACTAAAAGAATTTGTTTATTCTAAAGAACATCAACAAAGAAAATTAACACAAGAAGAAAAGAATGAACTAAGAAAAGTAATAAAAAAATCAAAAAAAAGAAAAGAAAGGGAAGAAATTGAATCCAAGAAATTTAAGAATAAATTTAAAGATAAATTTCCTGTTTTGACTTCAAAAATTAAATTTAAATCATGGATTCGTTGGAATTTTAAATGGCTTGTAATTGTTTTAATTATATTGGTTGTTGTTGGTTATGTGGTGTTAAGATGAAAAATAAAAATTTCTATTATCATAAAAAAAATCCAAAATATTCTGAAATGGAGTTGAAGGAAGGCTATCCTGTTTGGAAAAATTCTCAAGAATATGTTCATAAAACACAAGCAGAAAAACATATTAGAAAACTGGAAGAAAATGAAGTGGTTCATCATGTTGATGGAGATAAGTTAAATTTTGATAAAGATAATTTAATTATTTTATCAAAAAATGATCATTGGAAAGTTTCGAAGAGACTGAACAAAGAAGGTAATCTAAATAAAGCGAATTTGCTTATTTTTTTCTTAGTTTTAGCATTACTTTTAATAAAATATCCTAATAATGAAGATTGGGGAATTTTTTCTATTGGGATTTTAATAATTATTGGGCTTTTGATTTCTGCATATCAAAATTTCTTTGATTGGATTATGAGAAAAACTAAATTGTATAAAGTAATATAAAAAAACCTTTCTAAATAGTTAAAACCATAAAGAAATTATATTTTGGAGAACTCCTAATATTAGGAGTCCGAGAGTAAGAAAAATGATTAGGTATGTTAGCCAAATTAAAACCCTTGAGAAATACTTTGTTTCTTGAGCATATTTTAATACTTTCTCACCAGAATCTAAATTAATCATTGATATCGCTAAATCTACGCCTTTTGATGTAAGGCGATACCAACAATCAGGTTTCTCCTTACCCTCTTTTTTTAATAAAAGAATCTGTTCGGGCGTAAGTTTTTTATTAAGCATTTTCTCCTCTTCTTCTGGAGCCAATTCTATAATCCCATCATAATTTAACACTTTGATAGAAGATTCTCTATTTTTCAAGTAAAATTCAATTTTTCCAAAAAACCTATAATCTGGATAACCTCTTAATAATTCAAGTAAACCTTTTTTCAACTTCCTAAAAGTTGTTTCTTCTTCCATCCCATAAAAACCAAAACTATCTTATAAGAATTATTATCCTCAGAAATATACTTTATTTTCTCTTATCCTTCATCATTCTCCGAATTATAAAATACGTTAATGGAGAACCTCCTATAATCAAAAAGAAAATAGCATTAACATAATTAGAAATATAAACAGAATAGATTGCTAATCCAAAAGCCACTATAATTATTATATCTAAAAAAGTAAATAATCTTCTCCTCCTTGTCTTATCTTCTTTTCTATCTTGATGTTTCATCACCATTATTTCTGCTTTAGCAACTTCTTTTGGTCTTCCTTTAATATGCATACGACCTTTATGTCTTGCATTTCTAATTCCCATAACTAATCTAAGAAATCTTTATTTTTAACCCTTCCTATATCTTAACCCGTCTCAACAAATTAGCATTACTAACAACAGTAATACTCGACGTCGCCATCGCCAATTCCGCAATCACAGGATTCAAAACTCCTGCAATCGCCAACGGAATCGCAACAACATTATAAAAAAAAGCCCAAAACAAATTCTGCTTTATCTTACTAAAAGTCGCCTTACTTAAATTAATAGCCTGAACAACTCCTGTCAAATCCCCCTTCGCCAAAACAATATCCCCTGCTTCAATTGCAATATCTGTCCCTGTTCCCATTGCTATCCCAACATTTGCTTGCTTCAACGCAGGCGCATCATTAATCCCATCCCCAACAAAAGCAACCATTCCATCAATCTGCAACTCTTCAACTTTCTTAACTTTCTCCTCAGGCAAAACACCCGCAATCACATCATCTATTCCAACCTTCTTTGCAATCGCCCGAGCAGTTCTCTCATTATCTCCAGTTATCATAATTGTCTTATATCCCTGCTCATTCAATTCCCTAACTGCAGAAATAGAATCTTCCTTTATTGCATCAGCAACTCCAATAATTCCCATAACAATATTATTAACACAGACAAC
>JBDRML010000045.1:0-70458 GCA_043812195.1 Candidatus Woesearchaeota archaeon
CTCTTCCTCACCACAAATAATTTATCATTCTCTCTTATTTTCTCATTCAAAGGAAAAGTAACATTATTTCCTTTTACAGCTTTTTCAACTTTTTTATCTTCAACTTTCATTTCAGTTACTTTAAATTCAACATATCCAGTAGTAGGACCAGTTATTATCACAGAATCCCCAATCTTTAATTCATCAGATTCAATTAAAAAATGTGCAACTTTCTTTTTACCAAAATAATGCACACCCTTTCCAACATAAACCTTTTCAGTAGTGGCTTGAGATCCATAAGCACCAGACCACTCTCCCAACTTCTTCCCCAAATAATATCCACCATGCCAGAATCCACGATTATAAACTTTTTCTAATTCCTTAGTCCATTTCTCAATATTCTCTTTATTATAATTCCCTTCTTCAATTGCTTTCAAAGCTTCCTTATACACTTTAACAACATTATAAACATACTCAGCTTTTCTTCCACGTCCTTCAATTTTCAAAACTTTAACCCCAGAATCAACAATCCTATCCAAAAATCCAATAGTGCATAAATCCTTAGGAGACATTACATACTTATTATCAACTTTTAATTCATCACCAGTCTCTTCATCAATAACTTTATAGGCTCTTCTACAAGGTTGAAAACAAGCACCACGATTAGCACTAGAATTATAATTAGCTAAACTCATATAACATTTACCGCTTATAGAAACACATAAAGCTCCATGCACAAATATTTCTATCTCAATTAAATTACCACTAGGTCCTTTAATTTTCTGTTTTTTGATTTGTTCACAAATCTCTTTAATCTGCTCCATACTCAATTCCCTAGCCAATACAGCTACATCTACATACTTAGAAAAAAACTTCACAGCTTCCAAATTAGAAACATTCGCTTGAGTAGAAACATGAACTTCTAAACCAATACTTTTAGCATACTCAATAGCAGCAAAATCACTACAAATCATAGCACTAATTCCAGCTTCTTTAGCAGCATCACAAGTAGCTTTCATCTCAACTAAATCATCATCATAAAGCACAATATTCAAAGCCAAATAAGTTTTAACTTTATTCTCTTTACATATTCTCACAACTTCTTTCAAATCATCAATTGTAAAATTAATAGCAGCCCTTGAACGCATATTCAAATCACCAATTCCAAAATACACAGAATCCGTTCCTGCCTTAATTGCAGACTGCAAAGTTTCAAAATCTCCAACTGGTGCCATAATTTCCATTTTCATTAAAAAAGAATACCAAAATTTATATAAACCTTCTTCTTCAAAATATTATCATGAAAAAAAGAGGTATCAGTCCTTTAATCGCTACAGTTTTATTAGTTGGAATAGCAGTAGTTTTAGCAACAGTTTTAATGATTTTTCTTCGAGGTGTAACAGATGATCAAACAACAAGATCAGAAGATAAATTATTTCTAGGACAAGTTTGTTTAGAAAACGTTGATATTGAATATGATTCATTCTGTTTTTGGGAAGACGCAACTGATAATTACATAAATATAACAATTAAAAACAAAGAAGAAATCCCAATAGAAGAATTTGGTTTTAAAGTTATTGGGAATGAAATTAAGGTTACGAATAGACAAGACCAACTAGACCAATACACCACAAGAACATATAATATGAGTGTAGATCTCAGTGATATATCAGATCCTGAAAATACTCCACTAGAACCAAGAGATGATAAAATAACAAACATAGAAATATTAATAAAAAAGAAAATAGATTATAGTGGAGTTACAGGCTATTGTGACGATGATGAACTAAACATAAATATTATTTATCATTGTAGTAAATCAGAATTACCACCACCATAAAAACTTATTTAAACCTACTCTAAAACTTTCTTCTTATGATTCAATTTCCAGAATTCAAAGAAAAATTCATAGAAAGATATTCCAAACTAACTAATTTTCAAGAATTCAAAGAAGCTTCTCTAAAACAACATCCAAAATCAATAAGAACAAACACATTAAAAATCACACCAACAAAACTAAAACAAAGATTAAAAGAATTCAAACTAAAACAAATACCTTGGTGTAAAGAAGGTTTCTGGGTTGAAGGAGAAAGAACAGACTTAGGAAATCTTCCAGAACATGGTCTAGGTTATTTTTACATTCAAGAAGCTTCGTCAATGTTACCATCTATAGCATTAGACCCAAAAAAAGGAGATTTCGTTTTAGACATAGCAGCTGCACCAGGTTCAAAAACAACACACTTAGCAGCACTAATGAAAAATACAGGATTAATAATTGCAAACGACCCAGATTATAAAAGAATTAAAGCATTAAATATGAATATACAAAGATCTGGAATAACAAATACCATAATAACAAAAATGCCAGGAAGATTTTTCAAAAATTTAAATTTTGATAAAATATTATTAGACGCACCATGTTCAGGAACAGGAACTATTAGAAAATCTCCAAGAACAATTTTAGAATGGAACCCAAATAATATAAAAAGAATAGCAGGAATCCAAAGACAATTAATTAAAACCTCATTTGAAAATCTAAAAAAAGGCGGAATCTTAGTATATTCTACTTGCACTTTAGAACCTCTAGAAAACGAAGGCATAGTATCTCACTTATTAGAAAACTATCCTAACGCCAAACTAGAAAAAATAAACATAAAAATCAAATCCAGCCCAGCAATATTAGAATTTGAAGACCAAAAATTCGATCCAGAAGTCAAAAAATGCCTAAGAATCTGGCCACAAGACAATAACACAGATGGTTTCTTTGTAGCTAAAATACTAAAATCGTGAGCTGTAAAGTTAGCGTCACTTTTTCTTCTAAAAATTTAAGGTTTTTTGGCTAAATAATTCCCGCCCGCAAAAAGGGTGTTCCAGGCTATTTCCACAACGCTATAAAATGGTCGTAACCACTTTTGTGTCTTAGGTTGGCTAAATTTCTTAATTGCTACATAATCGGCTGCGAGGTAAGGAATAGTGGCAATTCCAAGAGTAATAGCTCCCGCTAAATTATCCTCTAAAGTGATAGGAGCCTGATTTTTAACTGTTAGATAATTCCAATAAACCATATTAACTGGGAAATACATGGCTGTTAATAAAGATGTATTGAACAAAGTATGAGTTGTCTTATTACTCTTTAATGCCTTCCATGATTCGCTAACCTTGTTTGTTGCTTTAGTTGACCACTCAATCATTTTTGGAGCTAAGTAACTATAAGCTATTGCTGCAGTAGCTGTAAATGCCACATCTCTCGGTGTTACATCTGGATTATCAGTAAATTGTTTAGCTATTGCATCCCCTCCGACTGTTCCAACTGCAGAGGATAGATAATTGGTGACAAGAGGATATGAAGAGTGCATTCTTTCGTAACCACGCAAGGCAAAATCTACTGTTCTTCCAACTACCGATTTCTTCTCAACTGGCAGTTCAGTGCCATTTTCATCTATCCTTTCTTCTAGTCTCATTTTATAATAAAAATTTATTTTTTATCTAAGTTTTCATCTGTGATAGATATTTTTCACGAGCGACTAATGCCATCTCTATAATTTCTGGATTTTCCATGAAGTCATGAAACATAGGATGATACAAGGTGTAACCCTGCTCAAGTTTTCCTCTCTTAAGACCATTAATGGACCTTAGAAATTTATCTCGGAAACCTTTTCCATCTTCTAATTTCCCACACCACATCCACTCAATACATACCTTATTGCCTTCGTACTCAGCTTCCAGAGCTTCGCTTGATATTTCTTCCATTGGTGGTCTGTATGCAACCATACCATCCCAATACACCTCCCAGTGTTTAAACTCTGGTGCATTACGTACAATCTTTGCTAAATCTTCAAGACTTGTTACTTCACGTTCCATTTTATTTACCTCCTATTATATTTAATTTTTGAGCTGTAACTAAACTGCTCATTCTTACTTTTTGATTTTCCATAACAAATTAATGATTTACTATAATGATAAAACTTATTATTCAATTTTTTAACTAAATGACAAAATTTATATAGTATAAGGTATTATGTAAAACTATGGATATAGACAAGCTGGACTCAAAGATTTTAGCTGTTCTAGATGAAGATGCAAGGTTGCCAGAAGCTGCTATTGGTAAAAAAGTTGGAACAAGCAAACAAGTAGTAAGATACAGATTAAACAGATTTAAGGAAAGAAAAATAATTGATAATTATTACACAATGTTAGATGTAGGAAAATTGGGATTTGACTCCTACTATGTTTTTGTTCAATTAACCGGGCTAAATTCAGAAGAAGAGAATAAAATTTATCAAAAAATACTAAAACTTCCTCAGATTGCTTGGTTGGTTACAGGCGTTGGGAGATGGGATGCAGTACTCTTGTTTTGTGCTAAAACTATAGCAGATTTTAATGGGCAATTAGAAGATTTGAAAAGACTTCTAGGATCACATCTTCACGAGTACACTTTTACAACACTTATTCAAGCAGAGCATATCAGCTATAAGTTTCTAAGACCCTCTGCCAGCGAATCATTAAAAACAACACCAAAAGGTAAAATTTATTCTCTTGATGAAACTGATAAAAAAATTCTTCAAATAATAAACCAAAATGGGCGGATGGCTATAACTGAACTTTCAGAACAAACAAAATTACCCTTACATACGGTTCATCATAGAATAAAAAAATTAAAAAAAGAAAAACTAATTCAAGGATTTAGACCAAAAGTAAATATTCATAAATTAGGAATGCAGTGGCATCTTCTTTTAATAAAATTCAATTCTGTTTCTGAAGAGAGAATTAAAGGTTTTATAGAATATTGTAAAAGACATGAACACGTTTATTACGTTACTAATACAGTTGGAATATACAATGTGATGTTGGATGTTCATGTAAAGGACACAGAAGAATTTAGAAAATTTCTTTTTGATATTAAAAATTCTTATGAAGATGTAATTCTTCTTTATGAATCTATGTTAGTATTTGAGGAATTAGCTCTAACTTATGTTCCACCAGTTATTCTTAATGATTGAATTTTTATTTGGCACTTAGTTTTATCAAATCTAACCATCTATTCTCTCCTAATTCTAAACTAACTCCTGCTCTTTCAGAAGGGACTTCATCAGTGGTAGAATGATTTTCTATAAAGTTGTGTTGGATAATTATTGCAGTCATCAGAATTGGAGCAGACCATATGGCTTTTAAACCTCTAAAATCTATAACTCTATCTTTAATCTTCATAAAAACAGTTTCAATTCTATAATTGTGTATTTTTGTCTTCCTTACATTTTGTATTTTATGCTCTATTGTTAAGCCACCCAACTTATTGGAATAGAAGAGTTTTCTAAATGCTCTCGGATAAAAAACTCCTGCATCTGTCTGTATATATTTAGGCTTTCCTTTCTTTACAGACTTTATAAGAAATTCTTGGGCTTCAATAGGATTTGCAGATAGAGAATAATGAAATCCAGTTATTAGTCTTGTATCCCAATCAAGACAACACCAAAACCTATCTAACCTACCTTCTCTATTGATCAAAGTTTCATCTGCATAGAAGCTATTTCCTAAGTTATAACCTTGTTTTTCTATGAATTTATGAACTTTCAAAGTATATCTTCTAACCCAATCCAAAACAGAAACGTGGCTTACTTTATGGCTTAGATGCCTCTTCAATTGGTTCCTCATTTTCCTACTTGATAAATTAGAGACATACATATCAATAGACATTGTAATAATCTCAGGTTTATTTCTCATTCTGTAAAATCCATCATCGTTTGTGAAATATTTGTGGCAATCTTTACAGAAATATTTTTGAATTTTCCCTCGGTGTTCTGTTTTTCTAAAGCCTTTTTTTAGAAAATTCTTGCCTGAACAATGTTTGCACTTAATCATACCTATATTCAGGTACATGAACTATATAAATCTTTCGGTACATGAAAAACTTATACTTCTTCTAGTATGATTTTTCCTTTTTCGGTTCTTGCTTTTAGCTCTTTACCTAAGAGTTTTGAGTCTTTAACTACATCTTTTGGCAGTGTTGTTATGTACCTCGTATATTCAGTATTTCCTACTTTCTTGTCTAAGACTTCTCTTATTTTCATAATTTAATTCAGGAATATGAAGTATTTAAATTTGTCTGTACCTGAAAGAAAAATACATCATTTTAGGTGACTTTAACTTAACAGCTCATAAAATCGTAAGCTTTTTAAACAGACTAACTGTCCAAAAATAACAAATTGGAGGACAAAAAATGTTAAAATATGAATTTCCAAATAAAGATACTGTAAATATTACACTAGACGGATTAATGACACCCAGAGAATTCTTAAAATTTCATGAAGAACTCCAAAACACAGGAAACACAAAAAGATATGGTTTAGTTCATATTGGAAGTAGAATTTGTGAAGGTAGCCCACCAAGACTATCATATAGAATCCTAAGAGAAAAAGAACTGGATTTAATTAAAAGAGAAGACAGAAGATAATTATAATTCTTTTATTTCTTTTTTTAATTTTTCAACATCTAAATCTCTATGAATACTTAAAAACCTCAAATAAGCAATTTTATCCATTTCTCTCAGCCTATTTAACACCATAGAACCTATCAAAGAACTATGCACTTGGGCCATATCATTACTTCTTAATTCCTTCTCTATTTCATCCACTAAAGCCTCAAATTTACCTATTTCAGCCCTTTTCTTACCACAAGAACCATATAAACCCCTCAATAATTTCTCCCTATTAAAAGACTCAATTTTGCCATCTTTCTTAACAACGAATAAGCTCAATTTACTAAGATTTTCAGCAGTTGTCCATCTCTTAGTACACCTTAAACACTCTCTTCTCCTTCTAATTCTCTCAAAATCAACAGAATTTCTCTTATCTATTACCTTACTTCCTAAATTTTGGCAATATGGGCACTTAATAAGCATCACCTCAATATATTGTGTTATTTGACTATTAAAACATACAATATCTTGGTATTTAAAGATTTATGTACTTCACAAAACACTTTTCATCCGCAACGCATCTCCAAAGGGATCTGGGCTCTCACAAACAACACTAAAATCACATTCAACTTTTTTCATGCTTTTAACCAACTCTTTCCACTCTTTAATATCAACAAGCTTATGATTTCTCTCTCCCTTATCTCCATAAACAATCCCAGAATAATGACAATGAATATGTTTAAACTTCTTAATCTTATCAACAACAGAATCATAATCAATCTTACCAAGATTTCTAGCTTTCAAATGAGCAAAATCCACACAAAAACTACATCCAGTATCCTCAACTAATCTTAAAATTTCATCCATACTGCCAAAAACATTAACCTTTCCAGTTGTTTCAGGACACAAAAGAACATCCCATTTATTCTCCTTAATAGTTTTCATTAAATTTTTAATCTCATTCATAATATTTTCATAAGTAACTTTAGGATCTCTTTTTCCATAAAATCCAGGATGAAAAACAACCACTTTAGCTCCCAAATAATGAGCACTTTCACAACAATCTAATATCCTCTTCTTACTCATATAAACTTTCTTCTTATCTTCAGAATTTAAATTAACAAAATAATGACCATGAATACTCAATTCAATTTTATTTTTCTTAGCTATCTTACCAATCCTTTTAGCATCTTCAGGTTTCAGATAAACACTATAAGTATAAGCAATCTCAGCCAAATCCATCTTATTTTCTTTATACTCATCTAAAATATCTTCAGCTTCTTTAGCACCACCAATTCCAGAAGGACCTACTTTAATCATAACACAAGATTTAGGTTTAGGTTTATAAAAACATTTATATAATCAGAACCATATTTAAATTCTAATGAAAAAGAAAGATATATTCACTTTGACAATAAGCACAATAGCAATCTTATTACTCCTAGTTACACCTATAAACACAAAAATAAAAGAAATGGGAAATCAAATAACAGGTTTTGCTGTAGAAGATTTAGGAACTACAACTTCAGAAATAATTCCAGAAACAACTGAATCTCCAGATTTAGATTTAACAGATGAAAATATACAAAAAGCAGCAAGCACTTCAGAATCCTTAAGAACCCCTCAAATAAATTCTATCCTAAGTAAATTACAATTATCAAGCACAGAGAAATTAATAATAAAAGAATTAGCAGGAAATTATCTAGAAGATCAAGCTAAAATATCAAGATACACCCCAGCACAATTAGTAGTTCCACTACCTAAACAATTAAAATTAAGCATTCCTGCAAAAAATACAGATGTAATATTAGCAGTTAAAGATCAAAAACCACAAATAAGGATTAATATAAAAGCCTAAAATGAATATTCTAAAGGAAATAACACCATCTAACAAAGAAATAGAATTAAATAAAAAACTTCTAAAGTCATTCATATCAAAATTCAAACTAAAAGATATAAAATTAACACCTGGAGGTTCATATGCAAAAAACACATGGATATCAGGAAATATAGATATAGATATTTTTGCAAAATTCAATTATAAAAAATACGAAAATAAAGATATCTCAAAAGATCTTAAGAAAATACTATTAAAAAAATTTAAAAGAGTAAAAACAATCCACGGCTCAAGAGATTATTTCCATATCAAACAAAAAAATATAATTTTTGAAGTTGTACCAGTATTGGATATTGAAAATCCCTCAAAAGCTAAAAACGTAATGGATGTTTCTCCCTTACATGTTAATTATGTAAAAAAACACACAAATAAAAAACTTCAAGATCAAATCAGAATCTTAAAACAATTTTGTAAAGCAAATGAGCTATATGGAGCTGAATCATACATTAAAGGTTTCTCAGGTTATGTACTAGAAATATTAATCATTTACTACAAATCTTTTAAAAATTTATTAACAGCAGCAAAAAGATGGAAATCCAAAACTATCATAGATCCCTCAAAATTTTATAAATCAAAAGAAGAACTCTTATCTCTATTAAATAAATCTAAAGCAGAATCTCCATTAATTCTAATAGATCCTGTTCAACCAAATAGAAACGCAGCAGCAGCATTAGGAAAAGAGAAATTCCAAAAATTATTAGAACTAGCAAAAATCTATGATAATTCAGAATCATTTTTTAAGAAAAAAGAAGTTGATATTAAAAAACTAAAAGGCTATTTAATTTTTAAAGTAGAACCTAAAGGAGGAAAATCCGACATCATAGGAGCAAAACTACTAACATCATTAGAAAGAATGAAAAAAGAATTCGAACAAAAAGATTTTGAAGTTCAAGATTACGGTTGGAAATGGAATAAAGAAGCATACTTCTGGTTTAAAATTCCAAAATTATCAAAAACTAAAAAACACTACGGACCAGAATTAAAAAGAAAGATGCACGTAAGAGCATTCAAACAAAGATGGAAAAGAACAAAAACAGAAAAAGGAATAATATATACAATAATAAAAAGAGAATTCACAGACCCAAAACAATTTTCTAAAGTCCTAATAAAAAAAGATTTTATTAAAGAAAAATTAAGGAAGATTAGTTTAATTTAACTTCATCAATGATTAATTTAGCAACACTCTTATTTTCTTCAACAACTCTGCTTTTTAAAATCTTCAATCTTTTTTTAAATAAAGGACAATTCAAAACAAAACTTTCAGCTTCACCACCCTCCAAAGCAATGTTCAACCCATTTTTCTTATTCAATTCAACTAATTTATCAATATCTTCATTTGTAATAATTCTACCTAACCAACTTTTATCCAATCCATCCGCAGCAACAGAACTAAATATAATCTCAAACTTATTTTCAATTAATTCTCTCATATATTTTTCCTGATTTTTATGCCATAATGGTGAGATAACTTTCAAATTCAATTTCTCAGCTATCTTCTCAATTCTTTCTCTTTGATAATCACTATATAAAGCACCAGTAATTATTCCATCTAAATTATATTCTTCCTTAGCTTTCTTAATTGTCTCTTCTAAATCTTCCAACTCAACTTCTTTCTCACCTTTAGTATTTCCAATAACCAAAGGTAAATCCATAGCTTCGGCCTGATATAAAACTAAATCAATATTAGGTGTATGAAACATATAAGAATCAGGATTATCCGATTTCATACTAATTAAACAAACTAACTCATGCTCTTTACTAGCTAAATAAGCAGCATAAGTACTATCTTTTCCTCCACTAAATAAAACGCCTAATTTCATTTCAATATATTTAACAACCAAAAACTTTATAAATAACTATCTTTTATTACTTTTAGAATTCATTCTCAAGGTGAAAAATTAATGACCCAAGAACAAGATATTCAAAAGTCAGTTCATAAAGGAACTACAACTGTAGGTATAGTCTGTAAAGACGGTCTAGTTCTAGCTGCAGATAAAAGAGCAAGTGCGGGATATTTAATAGCAAACAAAAAGATGGATAAAATCCATAAAATATCAGACAAAGCAGTAGTCACTATGGCTGGTTTAGTTTCAGATGCACAATTAATAGTTAAACTAGCAAGAGCAGAAATAGAGCTTAAAAAAATAAGAACAGAGCATGATCCTTCTACAAAAGAAATAGCTAACTTACTAGGAAACATATTGTATCAAAATATAAGAAAGATGAGTATGGTTCCAGGAATAGTTGGATTCTTATTAGGTGGAGTAGACAAAAAAGGATTCCATTTATACGAAATAGGAATTGACGGTTCAATCACACCATCAGATGATTACGTATCAAACGGATCAGGAAGTATATTGGCTTATGGTGTATTTGAAGCGCTTTATAATCAAAATATAACTATAAAAGAGGGCATAGAGCTAGCAAAAAAAGCAATAGGTGCTGCTATGCAAAGAGATATGCCAACAGGAGACGGACTAGATATATTCATAGTAACAGAAAAAGGTATACAAAAAGCAGCAGGTTACAAAGTAGAACAAGTCTTAAAATAAATTAAATTTCATATTATTCTAAATTAGTAGAATTCATAAAAAATGGCAATAAGAATATTGGATGACATCAAAGAGATGCTTCCGCAAAATGCTGATATTTCTAATATCTCATTTGAAGGAGCAAATATAGTTCTTTATACAAAAAATAAAGACTTCTTCCTAGATAACAATGGATTAATCCAAGAAATAGTTTCAAAAATCAAAAAAAGAGTTGAACTAAGAGCAGATCCTTCTTTAACTTTAGAATTAGAAAAAGCAGAAGCCACAATAAATAATATAATCAAAGATGAAGCAGGAAAATTAAACATTATTTTTGATTCTCAAAGATCTCAAGTTATTATAGAAGCTGAAAAACCAGGAATAGCAATTGGAAAATCTGGTGAAAACCTAAAAGAAATAAAAAAACAAACTTTCTGGGTTCCCTACGTAAGAAGAATACCAGCAATAAAAGCAAATTTAATCACTAATATTAGAAATGTTTTGTATGAAAATAATGATTACAGAAAAAAATTTCTTCACCAAGTTGGAGAAAGAATTTACGGACCAAAAAGAAAAAATAAACAAACTGAATGGGTTAGAATTGCATGCTTAGGAGCTTCAAGGCAAGTAGGAAGATCGTGTTTCTTATTGCAAACAGAAGAATCCAATGTCTTAATTGATTGTGGTATAGATGTAGCAGCACAAGGAGAAGACCAATATCCATATTTTTCAGCACCAGAATTCAGGATTAATGAATTAGATGCAGTAGTTGTATCACATCCACACTTAGACCATTGTGGTTTAGTTCCTTTATTATTTAAATATGGATACAAAGGACCTATTTATTGTACTGAACCAACAAGAGATATAGCAGCTCTATTATGTCTAGACTTATTAGAAATAGGCAAAAAAGATGCTAAAAACGCATTATATTCATCAACAGAAATTAAAGAAATGGTTAAACACGCCATCACGCTAAATTTTGAAGAAGTTACAGACATAACTCCAGATGTAAGATTAACATTTTATAATGCTGGCCATAATTTAGGAAGCGCAATGTGTCATTTCCATATAGGAGAAGGGTTACACAATTTTTTATACACAGGAGATTTAAATTATGAATTATCAAATTTATTAGCTCCAGCAGCAACTAAATTTCCAAGATTAGAAACCATAATGATAGAATCAACTTATGGTGGAAAAGAAGATGTATTAGCAACAAGAAGTGAATGTGAATCTTATCTATTAAATATAATCAAAGATACAATAGAAAGGGGTGGAAAAGTTTTACTTCCTGTTTTGGGTGTAGGAAGAGCCCAAGAAATTTTAGTAATTTTAGAAAAAGCAATAAGAGAAGGAAAACTAAAGGAAGTTCCAGTATTCTTACAAGGAATGCTTTGGGATGTTAATGCAATCCACACTACATACCCAGACTTTTTCGCTCATAAAATCAAACAGTCAATATTCCATAAAGGAGAAAATCCTTTCTTAGCTCCATACTTTAAAGAAATAGTTGGAAGAAAAGAAATGACTCAAGTATTAGAAGAAAAAGGTCCATGTGTTATAATGGCAACATCTGGAATGTTAACAGGGGGAGCATCTGTAGAATACTTCAAAAATTTAGCAGACAATCCAAAAAATTCCATTGTTTTCACATCATACTTAGGTGTTGGAACAACAGGTAGAAGAGTTCAACAAGGAGAAAAAGAAATTATGTTCCAAGAAGACAACAAACAAATGCCTGTGAAAGTTAGACTAGAAATCTATTCAATTCATGGTTTTACAGGACATTCAGATAGAAATCAATTAATGAATTTCATCAGAAGATTAAGTCCAAAACCAAAAAAAGTAATAGTAATTCATGGTGAATCTTCAAAAACTTTAGACTTAGCTAGTTCTATACATAAATCAGAACGTATTGAAACCACAGCACCAAAGAATTTAGAGATAATTAGATTAAGATAATTTTATAAAGAGTACTAATTTCCTTAAAAAACATGGCATTAACATTACAACACAGAGTCGGAAACGGAGGAGCAAACATATTTGATTTTAATACTCGTACTTATGTATGTGGTATAACTTTAGTAGATATGGTTAGAACTGAAATAGGTGATGGTGAATTAACAATTGAAGTAGAAAGAGTTAAAGAAAGGAATGGAGAACCCTATATAGTAAAAAAAGATATTAAATTCTATGAAAAAGATCGTGATGCCAAAGCTATTAATATTCTAAATGGTTTAGTCCTCACAATCAAAGAATGGGGATCAATGACAGCAAGAATAACATATCATGATCCTTACAAAACCTACAAAATACTAAGAAAAGAAATTCAGGGCAGTGAAGAAGCAAGAGAAAGAAGATATTTATAAACAATTACATATTTCTTAATCTTTGAATACGATTTGTTAATGGAGGATGAGTACTCCACCAAGAAGAATCTGATTTTTTCTCTTTCTTTAAAGGATTAGAAATAAACAAAGCAGCATTTCCTTTACTAGCTTTTTCAATTTTAGATTTAGGATCTTCTTTTATTTTCTCTAAAGCAGAAGCTAAACCTTCAGGATATCTAGTTAACATAGCACCAGAAGCATCAGCTAAATACTCTCTTTTCCTACTTATAGCCAATCTAATTAACTGAACCAAAATTGGACTCAAAATAACCAAAACCAAACCAATTATAATAAACACAATATTAGCACCACCAGAATCTTTTCTTCCACTATGTCCACCAAACCATAGAGACCTCAAAAATATATGACTCAATAAAACTACAACACCAACCAAAGCAACAGTAAACATCATAAATCTAATATCATAATTTTTAATATGACTCATCTCGTGTGCAATAACACCTTCCAATTCTTGTCTATTCATTTTTTCTAATAAACCTGTAGTCACAGTTATAGAAGCACTCTTAGGGCTTTTTCCAGTAGCAAAAGCATTCAAAGCAGGACTATCAATAACATAAGCTTTGGGTTTTGGAATCCCAGCAGCAATAGCTAATCCATCAATAGTATGCCACAAAAAAGGATATTCACTTCTTTTCAACTCTCTAGCTCCAGTACTAGATAATATCATTTTATCCCCAGAACTAAAAGTTATAGCAGTATAAATTACAGCAATAAAAAAAGCCAATCCAAATCCAAAATAAGGGCTCCCCCAATAATAACCTAAAAAATAACCAATAGCACTAACAATCAACACAAAGAAAACTATCAAAATATAAGAGTTCCATTTATTCTTGCTTATCTCATTATACATATTTGCCATTTTCTAAAACTAAAACTTAACCTTAACAGGCTCTCTTTCTTTTCCTTCAGTTTTGAAGAATTCTTCTTCCTTAAATCCTAATATTCTAGCAAACATATTAGTTGGAAAAACTTGTATCTTAGTATTGAAATCCATCACATTATCATTATAGAATTGTCTTGCATATGAAATCTTATTCTCAGTACCAGATAATTCCTCTTGAAGCATCTTAAAATTATCACTAGCCTTCAAATCAGGATAATTCTCAGCTACTGCAAATAAAGACTTAAAAGCATTAGTTAATTGATCAGAAGCTTCAGCTCTTTTATGAATATCTCCTTTCATCAAATTAGCTCTAGCATTTGTTATAGTAGTCAAAACTTCTCTCTCATGTTTCATGTATCCTTTAACAGTATCCATTAAATTAGGAATTAAATCATATCTTCTCTTTAATTGAACATCAATCTGGCTCCAAGCATTCTTAACTCTATTTCTTAAAGCAATCAAAACATTAAAAGCTATAATAATGTATAATACTATCACTCCAACTATAATTCCAACAATTAATAATGTATTTACCATAAAATTAAAAAACAAGCTGTATTTATAAATCTTACTAATTAAATCCTCTTCCAACCAACTTTCTTCTTTTTCAACTTAACTAACTGAGGCCAATTCTCATCCAAAGTCTTTCTCCTAGCCTGATATAAAATTCCAATAGGAATCTTTCCTTTAATATTATCATAATTCCACTTATCAGCTAATTCCATAGCATTCTTCATATTATTCTTATTCTCAACTATATACATATTTTTATCCAAATTATTAATATCTAAATTAAACACTATACAATCTTGTAAAATTTCAACAAATGAAAACCCTTTATGTTTAATTGCCTTTTCAATCATCATAGCAGTATGTTTAACATTCCTAGCATTACATCTTGCAACAAAACTAGCACCAGAAACCAAAGCTAACTTAATAGGATTAAGAGTTAAATTAACCAAACCAAGAGGTTCTGCTTTACTTTTATAACCTGATTGTGAAGTAGGAGTTCCTTGTCCAGTTGTTAAAGAAAAAGATCTATTATCATGTACAATCAAAGTCATATCATTATTATATCTACAAGCATGTATAAAATGTGAAATTCCTTCAGCATAAGTATCTCCATCACCAGCAAAACCAAGAACATGCAAATTGGGATTTCCTAACTTAATACCTAAAGCAGTTGGTAAAACTCTTCCATGTAATCCATATATGCCTCCAATATTCAAATAGTCAAATATTTTAGCATGACAACCAATTCCAGTTACCATTGCAAAATCTTTTTGTTTATAACCATTCTTCATCAATCTAGAAATAGCTAACTTAGCAGCCTCACAAATTTTATAATTAGGACATCCAGGACACCATGTTATTGTATTTTTAGTATCTAGTTTCATCTTACTTTCATCAACTCCTTTCTCAATTCATCAGATAAAAACGGCCTTGCATCATATTTCAAAATTCTTTTCTCAATTTTAATTCCTGTTTTTTCTCTAATTAATCTACCTAATTGTCCAGTTAAATTATTTTCAACTAACACTACATTCTTAGCTTTCAAAATCTCTTTTTTAATTTGTTCAGACAAAGGCATCATATACAAAACCTGTAAAAACTTAAAATCCAAACCTTCAATAGCATCTAAAATAGCACCCTTAGTAGAACCCCAACCAATAACCAAATTCTTACTATTCTTTTTACCATAAATCTTAATCATCTCAAATCTTTTAGCAACTCTTTTAATCTTAACATATTTTTTTAATCTATAAATAGCATTTTTCTCAGTAATAGAAGCATCCTCAGTTGTATTTCCATGTTTATCATGTTCATAACCACTAGCTTTAACAATACATTCACCAGGAACTTTTCTATTAACTTTAACTTTCAAAGCTTTCTTAGCTTTTCCATCAAAACTAAATTCAGATTCAGCTAAATGTTTATCAGACAATAAAATACTTAAACAACCAAATTTTTCAGATAAATAAAAAGCTTCATTAGTTTTTTCAATAGCCTCAACAGGATCACCAGGAGCAATCACAACTCTAGGAAACTCTCCATGCCCGCCTCTTAAAGCAATATTCAAATCACCTTGTGAAGTATAAGTAGGAACACCAGTTCCAGGACCAGGCCTTGCAGCCAAATAAACAACTAAAGGAATCTCACTCATACCTTGTAAACTCAAACCTTCACACATCAAATCAAAACCTCCTCCAGAAGTTCCAACCATCGTTCTAGCACCAGAAAAACTAGCACCCAAACCTGCATTCACAACAGCAATTTCATTTTCAGGTTGAAACACCATAAAACCATTTTTAATCTGTTTAGCAGCCAACTCATGTAAAACTCCAGTAGCAGGAGTCATAGGATAAGCAATATACAAATTTATCTCAGAATTCACAGCACCAATGGCAACTGCTTGAGATCCAGACATAATATTAATCTTATTCTTTAATTTTTTCAAACTAAATATTTTTTTCTCAGCTTCAAAACCCTTATCCGCAGCATTAATAGATTTTTTATTATTCAATTCTTTTTTAATCTCATCAATCAAAATCTTCTTATCAAATCCCAATATCTTAATTAAACATCCAGCTAATGCAACATTTAAATTTCTACCATACTCCAAAAAATCATCAGGTCTAATAATAAATCCTCCTTTTTTCAAATCTTTTTTATGAACTTTAACAGTATTATTATCCATAGCTATAATGCCATCTATTTTACTTTCATAACTTCCAACTCTTTTGTCAGAAATACTCAAAATATTAAAATTATGTCCACCACGAATTATTGAAGGATAATCTCTATAATTAAAAGTAAAATATCCTTGATTAATCATAATCTTAGATACAATGCCGGAAATCTTATTAATTCCTTGACCAGCACTTCCACCTATAACAATATTTAATCTCATCCTCTTTTATTAAAATTTGAAATTTATTATTTATAAAGTTGTCTAATCTCCAATCAAATCTCCTAACCTCTCTCTAACTCTCTCAATAAAATCATTATTCAAATTCTTTATAATTAACTTAGTCTGTATAACAAATTTTTCAGTATTTTTTAATAATTCCTGTGTAATCTCTTTTGTTATATCATCTTTTTCTGTTGTCACATAATATTGTTTATCAATCCTTTCTTCCTTAGCATCGGAAATTAACTTAAACAAATCATTTTTACCAAATAATAATTTCAATAATAATATAGAACCAGCATGATTTTCACACTTTATTCCTGTTTTAAAAAGAAGAGCAATCAGAGAATTATACATAGCATAATAAGACATACTAATGGAATTTTCATATAAATCGTTCTTCAATAATAATTTTGCAGAAAATAAACAATTATCCGACTTCTCTAAATAAGATTCACAAACTTCTTCAGTAGGTTCAATTAACTCCAATTTCTCTTCTTTCTTAAGTTTACTCAAAAATTTATTTTTTTTCATAAAAATGTTCAACTCCCTGAATTATTATATGATTTTTAATAATCTCTTTTATAAGTAGAGATTTTGTATCAAACTCCCCTATCTTAACTCTAATCCTTGAATTAACGCTTTCTATATTTCTTTTAACATTTCTATCTTTAGTCTCTATATAAATATCAATATCGCTATTTTTTTTCTCTATACCTTTTGCATAACTCCCAAACAAAACAATCAAATCTTTATCATTTTTCTTTAATATATCCTCAAAAATTACACTTAATTCTGGATGTTTACTTAAAAAAATTATCAATTTGTGTAATTCAGCTTTTAGAATATAACTTTTTGAAATTATATTGTCCTTTAAATAAAAAACCTTATTTTTCCCCTCTTTTCTAAAATCAACTACATTTTTTTCAAGCAATCTATTTAACTTTCTAAAAACTGTAGAATGAGACTCGTCTAAATTATTCGCAAGACCCCTAATATGGCTTTCTCTTTTTATCAATAATAAAATAATATCCATTTCCATATCGTTTCTATTTTGAACCATATGTACCATATATGAACCAATAGTATTTAAATCTTTCTATTTTACGAAAAAAATACATTAAATATCAAAACGATTATCACCAATTAACTTTCTAGCCTTTCTCCTTTCCTGCAATTTCTTTTGTTTTATATTCATTTTAATCCTTTTTTCATATAATTCATTATTAAAAAATTTAACACTACGATTAATTCTCTTAATAATTTTAGAATCCCTAAACCAATCTCTGAAACCATCTCTCCAATTTATCCAATCATCATAAAAAGGATTAATTATTATATTTTCTTGATCAAGTAATTTTTTAGGAAATATAGATTCAGAAATTTTATATCCACTTCTTCTCTGCCATTTTTTTATTCCCATTTTAAATAATTAAATAATCAGTCTCATATTATATAAAAAATCTGGTTCTCAAACATAATAATGATAACCATTATTTTAGCACATATAATCGTTCAATACCATAACTTTTATAAATCTCCCAAAAATACCGAATCCATGAAAGCACATAAAATACAAAGGTCCAGCGGAGCAGCTCATGACGTGCATATACAAGAAGATCTATATATTCCAGAACTTGAGGTATCTTTTTATGCAAGAACAGAGAATCTTATGAGTAAACCAATATTTGGAAAAGTTACTCACCAAGAAATGAGTGTAGGTATGCGTGACGATTTAATTAGAGTTTCTCAAGGAATAACCTCAAATAATCAGTATAATGTTCACAATAAAGGTGAAATTGATTTAAGCGAGTCAGACATAAGAAGGCTTGAAGAAAAATTAGCAGAATATAATGCATTAAATCCTAAACTAAAAGCAATTACCAATGGATTATTTGAAGCAATTACCAATGGAAGTTTCGTCCCTTTAGTTAGACTGGATCAATAATTTATTTCTCAACCAATTATCTCTTTTATCTTCTCAACAGTTTCAGGATTAACTAAAGTCATCAAACCTTTGGGTTCTTCCTTTGCCAATAAAGCTTTTAAAATTCTTCTCATAATTTTTCCAGATCTAGTTTTAGGCAAATCATCAACAAAATATATCTTAGCAGGTCTCGCAATTGGTCCTATCTTACTATCAACTTGTTTCTTGATTTTTTTAACTAATTCATCAGAAGGAGAACCTCTTTTTAATATCACAAAAGCAACAGGAACCTGCCCTCTTAATTTATCAGCCATCGGCACTATAGCACTCTCATTAACATCTGGATATCCATTAATTGCATTTTCAATTTCAGCAGTGCTCATTCTATGCCCTGCAACTTTCATCACATCATCAACTCTTCCAACAATTCTAATATATCCATTCTTATCCATAAATGCTCCATCACTAGTATCATATTTTCCTTTAAATCTTGACCAATATGTTTTTCTATACCTCTTAGAATTATTATAAATATCATGCAGCATTCCAGGAGCAAATGGACTAACCTGAACTAAATTACCAGCCTTACCAGCTTTAACCTTCCTTCCATTATCATCTACAATCATATGTCTAGTCCCAGGAAAACTTCTACCAGAAACAGTAGGAATAAAAGGACCAATTCCAGGTAAACTCATTATTAAAGTTCCACCAGTTTCAGTTTGCCACCAAGTATCTACAACTGGACAATTTCCTTTTCCGACTTTATTAAAATACCACATCCAAGCATCTACATCTATAGGCTCTCCAACAGAACCCAATAATCTTAAACTTTTTAATTTATACTTCTTAAACCATTTATTTCCAGCTTTCATAAACATTCTAATCGCAGTTGGTGCAGTATAGAAAATACTAACTTTATTTTTATCAACAATATTCCACCACCTACTAAAATCTGGATAATCAGGAGTTCCTTCATAAATCAAAGTTGTAATTCCATTAGCCAAAGGACCATAACAAGCATAAGTATGCCCAGTCACCCAACCAATATCTGCAGTGCACCAATGAATATCATTCTCATGCATATCAAACACATATCTACAAGTCCAATAAGCCTGTGTAATATATCCACCACTATCATGTAAAATTCCTTTGGGTACTCCAGTTGTCCCCGATGAATAAAGTATAAACAACGGATCATTACTCTCAACATAAACGGGCTCACAATAAGGATTTTGTTTCTCTACCTCTTTCCATGAAACAAATTTCTTTCCTCTAATTTTTTTACCTAATCTAGGAACAACCACAACTTTCTTAACCTTAGTTCCTTTAAGACCTTCTTTAGCCTTACTTAACAAATCTAAAGCTTCTCCCCTCCTATAATATCCATCAGCAGTAATCAAAACATTAGCCTTACCATCTTTTAATCTAGTTTGCAAAGCATCAGCAGAAAACGCAGAAAACACAACAGAATGAATAGCCCCAATTCTAGCACATGCTAACATAGAAATTATAACTTCGGGAATCAAAGGCAAATAAATTGCAACCACATCACCTTTCTTAACTTTCAACTTCTTCAACAAATTAGCAAGCTTATTTACTTTGTCATAAAGTTCTTGGTAAGTATACTTCACAGTTTTTTCTTTAGTAGGTTCAGGAACAAAAACCAAAGCAGTGTTATCTTTTCTATTTTTCAAATGTCTATCTAAACAATTCACAGAAACATTTAATTTCCCACCAACAAACCATTTAAAATAAGGCGGTTTTTCTTCATATGTTTTTTTCCATTCTTTATTCCATGTTATTCCTTCTTTAGCTAAATTCTCCCAAAATTTAACAGGATTTTTATCTGCTATTTTATAAATATTTTTATTGTTAACCCAAGCTCTTTCTTTTATCTCTTTTCCAGGCCAAAATATCTTCCCTTTTTTAATTACTTTCTTCACCATTTTATGAAAAACTTCTTATCTTTAATTCCCTTATCATACAATCTCTTAGTATATCCAGTATTATCAATATCTTTCTTCTTAACACCAAGTTCTTTCAAAGCACCCATAATTTTTTTCTTAGCTTTTTTCATCTCTTTTTCCTGGCATAAATACTCAATCTCTAAAAAATAACCTAAATGTTTAACCTTATTCAATTCTATAATCAATCTCTTATCTTTCTTATGTTTATAAGACTCAGAAGTTTTTAATTTTTTAATCCACTCTTCAAACTTTAAATCTTTTAACAATGCCAAAAAATTCTCCATCTGCTCTTTATCTGTTAATTCGAACTCAAATTCTTGTTTTACAACTATGTAATCATCATAATATTCCTTCAACCTTTTCTTAAAATTAACAACATGTGTAGTTTTAGTATTTCTAATTCTAAATGCTTTCTTAGGATATCCTTTTTGTTTTATAGCGAAATAATCATCGCCTCTTTTTTCTTTTTTAGTAAAATTAGCAATCTTCCTAATTCTCTTTCTCATATCACCTGGATCTTTAACAATTGCCTTAGTTTCAACTTCTAACCAAACCATAATACACCTCTTACTAAAAAATTAAATTAGATATATATAAAAGTTTTCATAATTATTTTTTTCCATTATTGTCTAAATAACGCAAAGCTACTTTATAAGAAGCATCATAAACTATTCCTATAAATTGAATAGCTCCTGGACTAATAAATAAATTTTTTCCTGTTCCTAAATCTTTTAAAAATCTTTCAAGCCCAGCTTTTATAAGATATCTCCTAGCTATATCAGCTGCAAGGATAGATGCTTTATCCATTGAATCAATAAGATCTCCCCTAAATTCTTCATCTGTTTCTTTAACTAGTTTATTAAAATCATATTCTATTTTCATTTTAAAAAGGAAAACACAGAAAACCTTATAAAACTTATTAAATTTGATTACTCATTAGTTAAACAACTTTTCCAACACTAACTACTTTATCGCCTTCACCAAGTTTCATTAATCTAACACCTTGTGTATTTCTTCCAACTTTAGCAATGTTTTCAGCTTTAACTCTAATCAAAACACCTTTCTTACTAACTAACATTAATTCATCACTAGAAACTACAGATCTAATCTCAATAACTTTACCATTTCTTTCAGAAGTCTTAATATTAATCACACCCTTTCCACCACGATTTATTAATCTATAATCATCAATAGATGTTCTTTTACCATAACCTTTCTCACAAACACTTAAAATATCATTTTTAGCAAAGCACATTCCAACAACTCTATCATTAACTAATTTGATAGCCTTCACACCTTGACCGTTTCTTCCAACAACTCTAACTTGTTTTTCATCAAATCTAGCAGCACGACCATTAGCAGTAGCAACCAATAACTCTTGATTACCATCGCTTAAAATAGAACTAACCAATTTATCTCCTTGTTTTAAATGAATTGCAATTATTCCACCTTTTCTTGGTCTAGAATATTCACTCAATTTAGTTCTCTTAACCAATCCTTTTTTAGTAAGCATAGTTACAAATAAATCATCTCTAAATTCAGACACAGGCAACACAGAATTAATCTGCTCATCTTTACTTAATTTTAATAAATTAACCAAATTAGTTCCCCTAGCATATCTACCAAAACTAGGTATCTGATAAGCCTTCATCCAATAACATGTTCCTTTATCACTAAATAATAAAAGATAATTATGTGTATTTGTAATAAATAAATCATCAACAAAATCATTATCTTTCATAGCAGTTGCCTTAATGCCTCTTCCACCACGCCCTTGAGTTTTATACTCTTCCATAGCAATTCTATTTACATATCCAGCATTACTTACAGTCACAACCACATCTTCTTTCTTAATCAAATCCTCATCCTCAATATTCTCTTCACTTTCAACAATTTTAGTTCTTCTCTCATCACCATAATTTTTTCTTATTTCTTTTAATTCATTTTCAATTATTCCATAAACTTTTTGATCATCACCAAGAATTTCTTTATAATAAATAATTCTCTTAATTAATTCATCATATTCATCTTTAATCTTGTTAGTTTCTAAAGAAGTCAATCTATGCAATCTCATTTCTAAAATAGCATTAGCTTGTACTTCATCAAACTCAAATCTTTTAATCAATCCAATTCTAGCTTCATTCACATCTTTACTTCCTTTAATCAATGAAACAATAGGATCAATGTTCTCCAAAGCTTTTTTCAATCCAACTAAAATATGGGCTCTTTTTTCAGCCTTATCTAAATCAAATTTAGTTCTTCTTACAACAACTTCAAATCTATGTTTAAGAAATTCATTCAAAATTTCTTTCAAACCTAAAAGTTTAGGCTCATTATTAACTAAAGCCAATAAATTAATACCAAAACTAACTTGTAATTGGCTGTGTTTATATAATTGATTTAAAATTAATTCTCCATTAGCATTCTTCTTCAAAATAATAACAACTCTCATTCCTTTTTGGTCACTTTCATCTCTAATATCTGATATTCCTTCAATAGTTCCATTTTTAACTAGATCAGCAATTTGCTCAATTAAATTAGTCTTATTAACTTGATACGGAATCTCATTAATAATTATTTTATTATCTTCAATATCACAAACAGATTTAACTTTTATAATCCCTTTTCCATTATTATAAGCATTCAATAAACCACCAGAATAAATTATTCCTCCAGTAGGAAAATCAGGACCTTTCACATACTGCATCAATTCAATAGTTGTAATTTCTCTATTTTTAATTAATTCAATTATGGCATCTATAACTTCAGTAATATTATGCGGAGGAATATTCGTAGCCATTCCAACTGCAATTCCAGAAGATCCATTTATCAATAAATTAGGCAACTTAGAAGGTAAAACAACAGGCTCTTTCAAACTCCCATCAAAATTATCCACAAAATCAACAGTATCTTTATCAATATCAATTAATAACTCTTCAGCTAATTTAGTTAATTTAGCTTCAGTATATCTCATATGTGCAGCCGAATCTCCGTCGATCGATCCCCAATTTCCTTGTCCATTTATCAAAGGATATCTTAAAGAAAAATTCTGAGCCATTCTAACCAAGGCGTCATAAATAGATATATCTCCATGTGGATGATATCGTCCTAAACAATCCCCGACAATCCTAGCTGATTTCTTAAAAGGTTTATTATGAAACATTCCCATTTCATTCATTGCATACAGAATCCTTCTATGAACAGGTTTTAACCCATCACAAACATTAGGCAAAGCTCTTCCAACTATAACAGACATAGCATAATCTATATAAGATTCCTTCATCTCTTCTTCAATAAACCTATCCTTAACTCTATCCGCCAACTTCAACTCCTAATTTCTTTAAATCTTCAGCCAATTGTTCATAATTTTCAAATTTAATGCATTTAATTCCGTATTTAGAATATGCTTCAATAGTTCTTTCAGAATCATCCACAAAAACAATTTCATCTTTCTCAACACCCAACTTTTTAATAATTAAATCAATAGATTCATTATCTGGCTTTTTTACTTTATCTCTATTGCTTACAACAGCTTCAGCTATCTCTTCAAAGTTCCATAATTCTAATTCTTTCTTATACATATCTTCAATAGTGTTTGTTAAAATTCCTATCTTATAGTTCTTCTTTAAATCTAGTATAAGTTTTTTTATTCTTTCATCAAGCTTTATGTCTACAAGATAAGATTTAGCTTCCTCAATACTGCAACCAATCCTATCAGCAATTAATTTATAAAAATCAGCACAGCTCATCTTATCAACTTTAGTCTTATTCCAGCCATCTCTAAATTCCTCAAAAAACTTAGTAAATTCCTTACCATGTTTTATACAAGCATTCTCAACAAATCTATAAAAATCAGCAGAATAGACAACTCCACCCAAATCAAAAACAATAGCTTTTATCATTTCATAAATCCCCCTACATAATTTACATATTTTGCCCCAAGTTCATCCAAAAAATCGCTAGTTTCTTCTTTAACAAATCTCTCATATCTTTCAGACTTTAAAACATAAACAAGTACTGTAGTATCTGAAGTAGCTGCAACATCTAACACCATATATTTATCACCAGCAAAATTAAAACCATCATCTTTAGTAGGATTTTTTACCTTACTCATTTCAACAAATGCAACTTCGTCGCAAAGAGGACTATTAGAATCATCAAATTTCCAATAACTTACAATATCCTCAACACAAAATACCCTTCCCATTTTAAACATCTAAGTTTTTAACCTGATTAGCAAACTCAAAAATAAAGTTTCTTCTAGGCTCAACTAATTCCCCCATTAAAGTTGTAAATATTTGATCAGCCATGACAGCATCATTAATCGTAATTCTCTTTAATAATCTGGTCTCTGGATCCATAGTTGTTTGCCACAACTGTTTAGGATTCATCTCTCCAAGACCTTTATACCTCTGAATACTAACTCCCTTATCTCCTAACTCAGCTAAAACTTTCTGTAACATAACATCATTATAAACATATCTTGTCTTACTTCCTTTCTTAATCCCATATAAAGGAGGCATTGCAATATACAAATAACCAGCATCAATTAAAGGTTTCATATATCTATAAAAAAATGTTAATAACAAAGTAGCAATATGTTGACCATCAACATCAGCATCTGTCATAATAACAATTTTATGATATCTTGCTTTTTCTATACTAAACTCTTCACCAATACTTGTCCCTATTGCAGAAACCATAGTAACAATTTCATTATTCTTAAATATTTTGTCTAATCTTGCTTTTTCAACATTCAAAATTTTTCCTCTCAATGGTAAAATTGCTTGAAATTCTCTCTTTCTTCCTTGACGGGCTGACCCTCCAGCGGAATCTCCCTCAACCAAAAACAATTCACTCATAGAAGGATCTCTACTTTGACAATCAGCTAATTTTCCAGGCAAACTTCCACTCTCCAAAACACTCTTTCTTCTAGTTAATTCCCTAGCTCTCCTAGCAGCATCTCTAGCCTTAGAAGCTAAAACAACTTTTTCAATAACAATTTTAGCAATAGAAGGATTTTCTTCAAAATAAGTTCCTAAAGAATCACTAACTATGCTATCAACTATCCCCTTAACATTTGAATTACCTAATTTTGTTTTGGTCTGCCCTTCAAATTGAGGTTCAGGAACTTTAACAGAAATAACACAAGCCAATCCTTCCCTAGAATCATCACCGCCTATTTTCTCAGATAATTTCTTCTTCTTAATATAATCATTAATAATTCTAGTTAATGCAGATCTAAACCCAACTTCATGTGTTCCACCCTCATGAGTTCTTATATTATTAACAAAACTGTATAAATTTTCAGAATAACCATCATTATATTGCAATGCTACTTCTATCTGAATATCTCCTTTAGATTTTTCAAAATAAATAATTTCATTATGTAGAACATTCTTATTCTGATTTAAATATTTAACAAAACTCCTTAAACCACCATCATCAAAAAATTCATCTTTCTTTTCACTTAATTCATCTTCTATTGAAATCCTTACTCCTTTATTCAAAAAAGATAATTCTCTTAATCTATTAGCTAAGACATCATAACTAAAATTTATTTCACTAAATATACTATCATCAGGCATAAAATGTATAGTTGTACCAGAAGTATCTCCGTTACCAATTATTTCTAAAGAACCAACCGCAACACCATACTCAAATCTTTGTTTGTATATATTCCCATTTTTTCTAACTTCAGCAATTAACCATTTAGACAAAGCATTTACAACAGAAACACCAACACCATGTAAACCACCAGACACTTTATAAGAATCTTTATCAAATTTTCCACCTGCATGTAAAACAGTCATAACAACTTCTACTCCTGACTTTTTTAAATCTGGATGAAGATCAACAGGAATACCTCTTCCATTATCAGAAACTAAAACACTACCGTCTTTTTTAATAATTACATTTATTTTATCACAATAACCACCCATTGCTTCATCTATAGAATTATCTACAACCTCATAAACTAAATGATGAAGTCCTCTTGTAGATGTATCTCCAATATACATACTCGGTCTAGCTCTCACTGCACTTAATCCCTTCAAAACTTTTATATTTTTTGCATCATACTCAACCATTTTTTTCTCCTATTTTATATTCCATTCCTTCTGGAATATGCGGTTCAATTATTCTTACCAAGATTTTACTATCATCCTGTTTAAATCTCAAATAGTAATACTTTTTATCTCTAAAACCAATTGTAGGATCCAAACCCCAAACTTCATTAAAATATTTCTTCATAATTTCATGTTCTTTTTTAGAGAAAGAATTTGTACAAAGAATCACATAACCTTGTTTATTATCATAGCTTCCATCATCACAAATCCAAATGGCTAAGCTCTTTGAGGTCAACAAATCAAGCGCTTCTCTAGTTACAACCTTTTTACCATTTTTATAAAATAAATCCCTATAAAAATTAAAAACAGGATGTGAAATAGAGTTTAATTCATAAGTTTCAAGTAATCTATTATTCAAAATCTTTTGATAAAAATATCTTTTTTTGATAAAGCCCTTTAATTCATCCCATTTATAATTAAGATATTTTTTTTGTTTTTTTGAATGAGAAACTCTAAAAAAAGCATTTCTATTTTTTTTCCTTACACTAGCATCGCCAAATAAACTACCAACGACCAAATCATGCTGATCCTTCGATAGAAGTTTTAAAGGATCTTTAGTTAAAGATTTATTCCACTTTTTAACTAATTTATAAGTCTCCCTAGTAGAAAACTTAGACAAATCATATTTTTTAGAAAACATTATTAATTCTTTATTTGTCTTTAATCTGGCCAATGGAATTACTTTACTTTTATTTATTCCTGGCACTAAATTTAAAACCTTCAATTCTTCCAGTGCTCTTTTTAAAGAAGAGTAATCTATATTCATTGTCATTGCCAAGCTAAGAACATTACCTTGTTTTGCTTTAAGAGAAATCTCTTCTAAATCTGGTCTCTTACGAACAGCTTCTAAACCCTTCAACACCTGAATATTCTGAGCATCATACTTGCTAGATTGCGTATCTTTTTCCACCTTAATTTCTCCATAAATATGATATAAATAACACACAATACTTTATAAAGCTTTCTGCCAGAATTTGGCCGTTTCAAGCCCTCTAGAGCCAATATTCAATTTTAGAAAATTCATTTAAAAAGAGCATTAAAAATCTCAAATTTAATTAAAAACAACAACATTTATAAAACATTACAATTCACTATTTCCGGTTAAAAATGGAAGAAAAATTAGTAACAATCATAAAAAAATTTGCAACGACAGATTTTATGTTTGGTAATACAGAAGATACATTAATTAAAATAGATCTGGAAAATATACCCTTTTTAGATGAAAAAGTAGAAATTTATATGGATAAAAGGGGAACTCTTATGCAAAAAATAAGTGGCCCTCAAGCACAAAACAGCAATGCTCCAAAAGATTATGAAGGAAATAAATATATAACTTTTAATCATACTAATTCTGGATCAAGATTCACAGAAACTCATAAAGAATTGCTTGCTAAGAATTTAGAAACACTTAGAAGATATCTAGATGAATAACTATTTATATTCTTAAATTTAATTATTAAGCATGAAAATCATACTTGATACAGACTTTTTAGTAAACGCAGTAAAATATAAAATAGACATAGATGAAGAACTAAAAAGAAATCTAGATTCAACCTTTGATATTTTCATTATAGACAAAACTATAGATGAACTAAAAGGAATAAACAATTTAAACTCAAAAATAGCCATAAAATTAATCAATTTCAAACAATATAAAATTCTAAAAACAAAAAAAGACAAAATAGTAGATGAATTAATCAAACAAATAGCCACAAAAAAAGATATAGTAGCAACTCAAGACAAAGAACTAAAAAAATCTCTAAATGAAAAACTAATAAAGACAGTTTCTATTAGACAAAAGAAGTATATAAGATAGTTTTTTAAACTTTAACAACCTAAAACAGAGTATGTATAATTTATACGCCACAGATACTTTTAAAAAAATTTATGATTCTATAGATAAAAGTGGAAAAATATGAATTGATAAAACTAAAAAGAAATTAAAAGAAAATCCTACAAGAAAAGCACTTCATTTTAATTAGTTTAGTGAAAAGAAATATCTAAATAAAAGACTTTATTTTATAGTAAATAAAAAAAACCAGAAAATCTTATTCTTATCATTTGCTTCAAAAAAAAGAACAACAAAATATCATAGACTTCGTAACAAAAAAAAAGAAGAATTATTAGAACATTTAAAAAATCTTTAATCAAACTTACTTACTTTTCCATGTTTCAAGTCCTCTAAACTTAATTTAAGTTGAACTATTGCATCATCAGCTATTTCAGCTTTTCTTTTCAACATTTCCAATTCTCCTTTAGGGATACTAACTGTTTTCATAATAAAATTGATTATAATTCTTGCTTATATATTTTTCTAATAAAAATAATTTCTATAAGACAGAAGAAGCATTTAAGATAAAAAGATAAGCTTTTAAGATTTTCTAATATCTCTAAAATATGAAGAAAGATTCAGAATGGCACCAAAAGATAATGCTAGAAGATAAAGTAAGAGAAAGAATTAGAGAAGAATTAAGAGATATAGCTATATTAACTCCAACTTCTCCACCAGAACGAAGAAGTTTTGGTGGTTTTCATTTTATATATCCCAAACCAACAAAACCAGACCAATTAAAAACAAGATATAGTCAACTAATTAGTGAGGTAGAAAAAACATATACTGATCTCACTAATAATTTAAGGGAACTAACATCGGAAAATGTCAGATTATTAGAAAAACTTTATCAGACCATAGATGATAAATTCGGGAAAAATATACGAACTTACTTAGTAGAAAACGACGATCTTAAAAAATTTATTGAAGAAAATTATGTAAAAAGCAGAACCGAAACCAAAATTATATCAATAAAAAAAGATGAAGAATGGAGAATGGAGTGCAAAGATAAAATTAAAAAAGCTATTTTTAAAAAGATTCCAACAATAGAGGAGCAAACACACACAATAGAAATTGATCCTGAATGGAAAAAAGATAATAAAGCTATAAAAATGCTAAGAGTAATGTATAACTTATTACCAGATTGTGAAAATGGCGCAAAAAGCGTTTTTGATTCTTGGCAAAAATTAGCAAAAAACGATAAAGAGATAGATTCATTAATTGAATCTTTAGAAACCGGCCCGATAGAGAGAAAGAGTGCAAGGTCTGATTTAAAATATTTAAGCTCCTTTACCCCTCCTTATAGAGTTAGTTCTGCAAAAACCCTAATAGAAAATGTAGAGAAAGCTAAAAATTACTTTGCAGGAGTTTTTATTTAAAATGACTCAAAAAACACACGACATAGGTTTCCTATTAGCAGGAGAAAACAAAGAAAAAAGACCTAGATCTAATCATACAATAGATATTTTTAGAAAGGGGAGAATAGGTTATATATTTGTATCTGGTGGGCCAGGCGCAGAAGCAAAATCTGTTCCTATAATAAGTGAGGCACAAAAAATTGCCAATTATTTAAATTTAGGTGGAATACCTTCAAACAGAATTTATTTTGATGGAAGATCATTCGAAACTTTAGGAAATATTACTTTTCCTTGTGCAGATCCAATTAAGGGAAATCCAAAAATAGACGACCTAGAATCAATTTTAATGATAACAGAAGAAAAACATATGGAAAGAGTTCCATCATATGCCGAATTAGTTATACCAAAAGAAAAATTATCATACGAATCAACAAATGGTTTTTATAAACCAAATCCATTCTTAGAACCATATCACATAGCAATGCTACATAGATTAAGAGGAATTAAAGAGCCAAATCCAAAAAGAATTATTGAGTTCTTGCAAAAAGAAAACCCAATTTATCAAAAAGAGTGGTTTAATTCAGATATGAAAACAAGATATGCAAAATTAGCCTTAGCAATAGCTAAATGGAGTTTTGGAAGATCTTTTTCCTAATTATACTTAGGAGTCTTCAACAATCTTTTCTTAACAGAAACATCATCCCCAGATTTAACACCAGCAAACAACACTCCAGCAAAGGCCAAACCTTCACTTTCAGATAAATATCTTTTATTTCTCCATTTAGACAAAAAATTAGTTCTAGATTTAACTCCAACAATTTTATATTTTTCCCCAAACACATGTTTAAAAATATAAAGTGACCTTTTTAAATGATAATCAGAAGTAACAATAATAATATTCTTCCATTTATTCTTCTTAATAATAGATTTAGAAAAAACCGCATTTCCAATTGTATCCTTAGATTTTTCTTCAATAAATAAATCTTTAGATTTTACTCCCAAACCAACAGCATATTTCTTCATTAAATAAGAAATCGATTTGCCATTAAAAATACCGCCAGACATCAGAATTTTATTAGAAACTCTTTTTTTATACAATTTAACTGCTTTTTTAACTCTAGACTTAGTTTCTTTATCAATATCATTTTTATTAAAACCACAACTTAAAATTATAATAACATCTGCTTTATTCATAACAATATTTCAAAAAAGACTTTTATTAACTTTTCTAATCCTCAACAGTAAGCTTTATAAAACCCGCCTTTTAACTTATTATCTATGTTTTACGAACTAGAAATTAAAGATCATATAAGAGTAGACCCAAAATCTTTTAATGAAGATGTAGAAGCATCTGTTTTAAAGAGTCTTATTGAAAGATTTGAAGGTTACATATCAGAAGAGTTGGGTTTTGTAATTGGAATATCAGAAATCCAATCTATTGGAGAAGGCATAATAACTCCTGGAGACGGAGCAGCCTACTACGAAACAACATTTATAATTACAACTTTCAAACCAGAAATACACGAAACTATAGTAGGAAAAATAACAGATATAACAGAATTCGGAGCATTTATAGATATGGGCCCTGCAGATGGAATGATTCATATATCACAGACAATGGATGATTTTGTTTCATTAAGCAAAGAAAAAGTATTAACAGGAAAAGAATCAAAGAAAATTTTAAAAGTAAATGATATATGCAGAGCAAGAATAGTTGCAATATCATATAAAGACACAGCAAATCCTAAAATAGGTTTAACAATGAGACAACCTTTATTAGGAAACATTAAATGGATTGAAGAAGAATTAAAAGAAGCAAAAAAAGGTAAATAAAAATGGCAAAAAAAGTATGTAAAAAATGTAAAATCTTCATCGATGGAGATAAATGTCCTATTTGTAAATTAAATCAATTCTCAGAAAACTGGAAAGGAAAAATAGCAATAATGGATCCAGAAAGATCAGAAATAGCACAAAAATTAGGAATCAAAGTAAAAGGAGTCTACGCTATTAAAGTTTAAAAATGAAAATTCTAGAAAAAAATCAATCAGAGTTAATTGCAAGAACAGAAATAATAGCAGAAGTAGAACACACTGCAAAACCTACACCATCAGAAGAAACAATAAAAGAGAATCTATCAAAAGAACTTAAAATAGAAAAAGATTTAATAATAATAAAACACATATTCTCAAAATTTGGAGAAGGAAAATCAAAAATAATAGCTTACACTTACAAAGATAAAGAAACTTTAAAAAGAGTAGAAAAAAAATCTAAAAAACAAAGAAAAGCAGAAAAAGAAGCAGCTAAAAAGAAAGCAGCTCCAAAAGAAGAAAAAACTCAAGAAACTAAAGTAAAGGAGCCAAAAGCTAAAGAACCTAAAAAAGAAGAAGTAAAAGAAAATGCCAAAGAAACAAACAAAGAACAAGAGAACAAGTAAAAAGTTCGAAAAGTACAAAATGGAAGGAGATACTCTAAAAAGATCTCCAAATTGTCCTAAATGTGGACCAGCATTCTTCCTAGCAAATCATACAAATAGATTATATTGCGGCAAGTGCCATTACGTCGAGATAAAAGCTAAAAAGAACTAATTTTATGTAACCATTATAAAGTGGCGAATAAACCGAAACCTTTATAAATAACCTGTAATTTATATGATTATCACCTCTTTTTCCCCATAAGAAGATTTCGATCTTTTTGTGGGGTTTTACACTCGAACAGATAGAACTCTCTTAAAAATAAACATTTATAAACAACCAATATCTAAACACTAATATGCAAGATCAACTACTAGATATGCTTCTTAAAAAAGATGAAATTACTTGGCAAGATTTAATCTATGATTTAGTAAAATCTGAAAAAATGAACCCTTGGGACATAGATGTCTCTATCTTATCTAAAAAATATTTAGAAACAATAAGAAAAATTCAAGAAATAAATTTTTTCATATCAGGAAGAGTTATTTTAGCAGCAGCAATCCTATTAAAAATCAAATCTCAAAAATTATTATCAGAAGGAATCAGAGATTTTGATGCAAGTTTATTCTATTCACCTGAAGAAGACCAAGAATTAATAGAACAATTAAATGAAGAAGAACAACAAATATTAGTTCATCCAAAATTAACAATTAAAACTCCTTTAACTAGAAAAAGAAAAGTTCTGTTACAAGATTTAGTTCAAGCACTAGAAAAAGCATTAGAAGTAGATACAAGAAGAAAAAAGAGAAATATAATTTATAGAGACATACCACAAGGTATAAAAATACCAGATAGAAAAATAGATATAGGTGAAAAAATAAAAAGCCTTTATGAAAAAATAACAACACTTTTCAAAACAGGAAATAAACTTACATTCACTACATTAATACCATCACAAAAAAAAGAAGACAAAGTAGCGACATTCATCCCATTATTACACCTAGAAACCCAAAACAAAATAAACATGGAACAACAAATTCCGTTTGGAGAAATCCAAATACAATTAATAAAATGAAAATATGAAAAAAACAAAAAACTCAAAGGAACTAGAAAAAATCAAGAAGCCAATAATCAAAGTTTTAAAAAAATATAAAATTAAAAAGGCTGGAATATTCGGAAGTTTCGTAAGGAATGAGCAGAAAAAAAACAGCGATGTTGATATTTTGATTCAACCAACAAAAGATATGAGCTTATTGTTGTTCATCCATGTAAAACATGAACTGGAAGATAAACTGCACAAAAAAATAGATTTGGTTAGTTATAAAGGCATTCATCCTCTACTTAAAAAACAGATACTGCAAGAGGAGGTAAAAATTATATGAAAAGAAGTTTAGATTTATTTATAAAAGATATATTAGATAGTATAAAGAATATAGAAATTTTCATGAAAAATATTTCAAAAGAACATTTCCTTAAAAATAGAGAAAAGCAAAATGCAGTAATTAGAGAAATAGAAATAGTTGGAGAAGCTGTCAAAAACATTCCAAATTCTTTTAGGAGTAAATATCCTGATATTCCTTGGAGAGATATTTCTGGGATTAGAGATATAATAACTCACGGATATTTCAGAATAGATTTAGAAACGGTTTGGAAAGTAATAGAAGATGATCTTCCAGACTTAAAACAAAAAATAAAAAAAATAAAAAAAGATTTAGAGAAAGAAGAAAAGGATAAAAAATGATAGAAATAATATTACTCATAGCAATTCTCTTATTCGTAATATTCTGGATGTGGATGTTAGCAGATGTAGCCATAACCCCCCATAATTCAAGAGCAAAAAGAAGAATATGGCTTTTATTAGTTGGTTTCACATTTTTTCCAGGAGCATTAATATATTATATATTTAACAAAAGAAGGAGGTCAAGCAAATGATGAAAGAAATTAAAAAGGTATCACTAAAAAGCCTTATGCTCGTAACAGGTATATTGGGTTTATTAGTTGGTTTAGCTTATTCTGTTATCTTTGGTGTATTATTAAGCTCATTAACAGGAATACCATCATCAACAGTTGGTGAAATAATCTATCTTACAATAGCTTTCGGAATTGGTTCAGCACTTATGTGGCTAATTTATGGTATATTATATAATTACCTCGCAGTTCCATTAATTGGTGGAATAAAAATAGACATTTAATTTTTCTTTATTTTTTTTACCAATTCTTTAAAATCCAACAAACACTCTTTCCCAGAATTCATATCTTTTAATTTAAACTTCTTCAATTTCAATTCTTTTTCTCCTAAAAATATAACATAAGGAATATTCAATTTACTAGCATAATCTAAATTCTTACTAATACTTCTAGAATTAAAATCAATATCAGAATTAATTCCATTCTCTCTTAATTTTTCAACAATTTCAAAAGCTTTCTCTTTAATTCCAATAGGAATAACATATACCTTAACAATATTCTCAAATTTCTCTTTCTTCATAGCTAAAACAATCCTATCTAAACCAAATGAAATTCCAACAGCAGGATACTCTCTTTTACCACCCAAGAAATTTCCAATCATATTATCATACCTTCCACCTGCAGCAACAGAAGTCTTAACTTCAGAATTTTTCAAATAAACTTCAAATACAGTTCCTGTATAATAACTCAAGCCCCTAGCTAAAGAAACATCAAAAACAAAATCCTTAGAATATTTCATCAATTCACTAATTTCTTTTAATCCCTGACTCTCTCCAATTTCTCTTTTCAAAAAGTCTAATTTCTGTTTATTAGTTCCTTTAATAGAAATTAATTTCAATAATCTACTAATAGAAGTTTTACTAACACCCTTTTCCAATAATTCATCTTTAACTCCCTTATCATCAATCTTATCTAACTTATCAATACTTAATATCACACTATCAACTAAATTCTTTTTAACATTACATCTTAAAATTATATCATCTAATATTTTTCTATTATTAACTCTAACAAAAACTTTCATGTCTAATTTCTTAAACACCAAATTAGCAATCTCAATAAACTCAGCATCAGCCATCATAGAACTAGTTCCAACCACATCGACATCACATTGATAAAACTGTCTTAATCTACTTGAAGTCAAAGGACCATCTCTAAAAACATTACCAATTTCATATCTCTTAAAAGGCATCTTTAAAGTTGGATTCATACCAACAAATCTTGAAAAGGGAACTGTCAAATCATATCTCAAAGCCAAATCTCTTTTGCCTTGATCTTTTAATTTAAAGATTTCTCTCAATATTTCTTCTCCACCAGCATACTTAGAAGCCAACACATCAAATCTTTCTACAATAGGAGTTTCCAAAGGATTATATCCATATAACTCAAAAACTTCTTTCAAAATAGAGATAACTCTCTCTCGTAAAATCTTCTCTTCAGGTTTAATATCCTTTACTCCCTTAGCTGTTTCTAGTTTCATAATATAAACTTAATATCTTAGCTTTAAATAAGTTTTGAAAAAAGTAGACGGTACGCGGGACTTTCGCCAATTGGTATCGAACCCGCGATCTCACGGACCACAACCGTGTGTTTTGCCTCTAAACTAGCACCGTCATTACAATTCTAAGAGAAATAATTAATTTATAAAGCTATCTTCTCAACCCAATTTTACGTAAAAAAGATCCAAAACCACTATCAACCTTTTCATCAAACTCAACACCCATTAAATCAGCAGCTAATTTCTTATACGCTATAGCACTCTTACTTTTAGGATGTGTATAAATAACAGGCTCTTTCATTTTCAAACTCTCTTTAACATATTTATCATATGGAATAATGCCAATAATATCTTTATCCAACATAGACTTAACAGCTTCCAATGTAAGACCTTCACCTTCACCAGATTTAGCTACTACAACACCACGAATATTTTTTCCCATTTCCTCAGCAATTCTAATAGTTTTCAATGCATCAGTCACAGCTGGCAATTCAGAATTTGTAACAATAATAATATCATCAACTGCCCTCATAACAGCAAGGCACTCTTTTCCTAATCCAGCACTTCCATCAACTAAAACCACATCAGCCAATCCATCTAGATAAGGTAAAACTTTTCCAATATTATCGGGATTAGCACCTTTTAAATCAGCAATAGAAATCCCAGCAGGAATAATTTTCAATCCAGAAGGATGTAAATAAACAGATTCACTCAAATGATTATTACCTTTCAAAACATCATGTAAAGATATAGGAACAACAGGAACTCCCAAATGTAAACCTAAATTAGGAGTACTTAAATTCCCATCAACAATAATAACATCACGACCAAAATAATTCATAGCACTTCCTAAATTAACAACAGTAGTAGTTTTAGCAACACCACCCTTTCCGCTTAAAACACCAACAAATCTAGTCAACCTAGTTCACCTTCAACATATTTTATGAATTCTTTAGTCTTTTTAAAATATTCTGTTAATAAAGGAACATCAACATCTAACTTTTTTCCATCAATATTAAACGCCATTGTTATATGTTTTCTAAATTCTTCTCTAGCAGTATAAGAACTATCATCAAGTTTCTTCAATAAAAGGTACATATCCATATGCTTTTTACTATTAGGTTTTACTTTCTTAACATATTGTACTTTAATTTGCCAATTATTAGGAACATCTGGTATCTTCTTTTTAGATTCAGCATCCTCTAAAATAGCTGCAATAGCCAATTCATCAGCAGCAATAAGTCTAATTATAATATTTTTCATGACATCTCTAGTTCTTGTATACTTCAAACTGATGTAAAGTAGGTGCTCTGCTCTCTTAATTTCCTCGTCCGCGTCCTGAAGCAATAAGTGGGTCATTCCTTAATATATTATTCAGTCTTAATATAAAAGGTTTTGCTTTCAAAACATAGCCCTTCACGTCCTCATAGCCTATACTTTTAAGCTTATATGTGTTATAACTAATCACAAATTTATCATTTTTAATAAATTCTACAGGACTTTGCCTATGTTTTACCATAATTTCATCAATTTCCTTAGCAAAATCAATATCACTCAGCTTAAACCCATATCTATTAACACTAATTTTTTTAAACAAATCTAATCTAGCATCAAAATCATCAGGGATTTTAACAATTCTCTTATAAATCCAATCATACCTCAAAAAAGCCATAATACTCAATTTAACAGCCTTATCAATATTATTAGAAATAGTTATTAATAATTTAACATCTTTAACCAATGGATATGTCATATAGAGCATATGATCTGCATTTTTCAAGTACTTGCTAGATATAAGAACTAATTCTTTAAATTTCTCCATAAAAAAGGTAACATGTCTAGATTTAAAAATTATTCTTTTAATGTTAATCCAAATACTATTTTTTCCTAGTATTCTAACTCTTGAAGTATTTCATATGACATTTTAGAAGACCTCCTTATGTTATTTGAAAGTGGTAACAATCAAAAGGTTTAAAAAGAGTGTAATATTCATTAATTTATGCCAGAAGAAAGTACTTATTGGATTGATATGTATCAGCAAAGAATAGATAAACTCAAGAGGGTATATTTAGAAAAACAAAGCCCTTCTATAAGGGGAAGAATTCTTTCTGCCTTACAAAGAATCACATCTCTCTCAGAAAGATTACCAGATAATGAAGGTCTATTTGATATTCTTAATGAACTAAATCCTTTATATGAAACACCTGAAGATTCTAGAACGTTAGAAGAAAGTGATGGGGGAGTAGTGCGCGAAAATTTCCAAGAGATACTAAAAAGATTAAGAAGTGATAATGGGGTATCTCATACTAAGCTTGCATCGACATTAGGATGTACTACAAGAACAGTATCAAGATGGGAATCAGGAGACAGCAAGCCACGAGGGCTTTATTTAAAAAGATTAGCAGAAGTATTTAATGTCCCAGTTAGGACTTTCTATCAATAATTTTTGAGAAAACAAAACAGTTTTGACCATCCCAGAAATTCTTAATAAACTCTTCCTCTTTCCAGCCATTCTTTTTGTAAAAGTTTTCTGCATTATATATCTCAAGGCTATGACACCATATCTTTTTCAATCCTTTTTCTTTAGTTAGTTCTTCGGCAAATCTCAATAATTTTGAACCAATCTTGTTTTTCTGAAACTCTGGTTTCACTGCTAATGGTCCAAATTTTGCTTCAAAATCCTCAAATTTTATTCCAAATGCTCCAAGGACTTCTTTTTTGTCCAATACTAAATAGTATTCTTTTTCTTTTGACTTAATCTTTTTGCTTATTTTTTCTTTTGTCCACTTTAATTCCGGTTTATACAATATTGAGAATAATTGTTTTAAAACTTCAGAGTCACTATCAATGGCTTTTTGTATAATCATATCTCCTTAAATTCATTTTAATTTATAAGTCTATCTACAAATAAGTAAGTAAATCTTCTATGGTATTAATTCTGTATGTGGGTTCTCCTGTTTCCTTATTTGGAGCTTCATGCGCCCACTTTCCCTTTTGAATCCAAAAAGTTGTGCACCCAAGACTATTTCCAATAGCGATGCCCCGAATAGATCGATCATCAACAATTGCAGTTGTCTCTGGTGTTGTTCCCATCTCTTTCATGCACTGTAAGAACTGCTCTTCTGTTTTCTCTCCTCCAACTAGAACAGAATCAAAGTATTTTAAGATTCCTGTAACTCTGAAATCCTCCCATCTTTCTTCAATTCCCCTACCTGCTAAAGAAATTAATCCCAGTTTATAACCTCTCTTTTTACATTCTTTTAAAACTCTTTCAGAATAAGGAAATAGACTTCTGCTTCCACTGCTTAAAGTCTTAACCCAATCAAATATTATTCCTTTTATCATATATTTTTAGTAACCCCCTACGTTATCTCATATACAACCCACTCCAGAGTTCCAGGAAACTCTTGATTATATCCGCTTATGGCATCTTCAATTTTACCTGGCCAATTATGCCACGAATTCATCCAACCATTCTCTGTTTTTAACAACCAATGGCCTTCTGGGTATTTCTTTCCTCTTTTGGCAAACACAATTGATCCTACCCTATTGATTATTTCATCGTTGCTTTCTTTTACCTTTTTAAATTTATATTTTAAACCTCTGCTTGCTAAAACTTCAACTAAATCTTTACAATAATACCCCTTTGTTGAAGATCGTTCAGGATGAGCAAACAATTTACGTGTTTCTTGATATGATATACCTATTCTCGATGTTACGCATGCAATTCCACATCCCATTGATTCCTCTTGTTTTACTAAATTCATATTTTCTAAAGATTTACATTTCCTTAAAAAGATTGTTGTAGTCACTAGTCTTCAGAACTATTATCTAATTCTCCTATAATTCAAGTTTCCCCCTTTATATTACGCACTTCAAACAACAAACTTAACAGCAAAAAAGCAGCTTTAATCATGGCAAACACAATCAAAAAAAGAAAAAAATATCATTTATTGTTTTTCAAACTCAAAATTGCTTCAGCCAAATCACCATTATGTTTTTCTAAACTCTTGCGTGCTTCACTTTCAGAAACCTCAGCCTGCTCAGCTACAGTCTTAACATCTTCATCACTAATTCCGCTCTCTTCAGACATTTCACCAGTAACTTGCAATGTTTTCTGACCCATCATATCAACCTGAACAACACTAGGATCTCTAACAATTAAATTACTGCCATCTCTTTTTTTAATAATTACTTCAGAAGCATCAATCTCTTCCTGTTTCATACCCATCTTTTTCATAGCTTGCTGAATTGCTTTTTGATTCATTCCTGGAATCATCCAAACCACCCTTGTCCATAAGTATGTAAAATAACCTCAATCAAAACAACTAATAATATCAAAACTATAACAACACTAGGAGATAACTCTATTTTGCTCTTATACTCATCAAAATATCTTACTAATCCACCCATACTTGAGGGCATTTGAACTTTATCTGCCATGCTAAATTCAAAGACTATGACCATTTATAAAGATTTCTAAAAACTATTTTATATTCAGATAAACTCACTAAATTAATGAAACCAATTATCTGGAGTCCAAGCAGAATCTCATTAGCATCTCAATGCCTTAAAGCATATTTTTACAATTACCTCTCAAAAGAAAAATTCCCAACAAATGGAGAATTTGCAGCAGGGGTTCTATTACATAGAAAAATGGAAAAATTCTACAAAGAAGACAGAACCCCAAAATACAAATCCCCAGAATCATTCGCAAACGCATCTATGGCTCAATGGCAAAGATTTAATATTAATACAGGAAAAAGCAGAGGGCAACCAATAAGATGGAGAAGTGAGAATCACCCATATATACTAAAACATATGATAGGAGAAGCTTGTAAAACAGTATACCCAGCATATGCTAATCAACAACCACCAATAGAAACAGAGTTTTCATTTGAGTTTTGTTTTGGCAATAGATTTTACAGAGGAAGTATAGATGAAATAAGAAATAATGCAACTATAAGAGATCATAAATCAGACGGATTTGAAAGACCACAGACCTCACTAGATAATGATATTCAATTCACTAATTATGCCTTAGCAATATCTCAATATCTTTACGCAGATAAAAAACTTAGGAAAAAAGTTAATATATCAAAAGAATTAAAAGAAGAAATAAAAAATAAAGAAAAAATTATCTTACCAATAGGTATAGAAATCCATTATTTAAGAACAGGTAATATAAAAACAACAACAAGAAATGACTCACATTATTATGAACTAACAGAGATAATAGATGAACTAGAAGAACAAATAAGAAGAAGAAATTTCAAAAGAAACCTTGGTAAACATTGTGACTTCTGTCTTTTCAATGAAGCTTGTGCAAGAGATACAAAACAATCAAATATTACAATCCCCGAAAACCCACAATTACAATTATTTGCAACTTCAGAACCAAAACCAAAAAATATCAAGCAATTAAGATTATCATTTCCAAGAAAATCAAAAAAAGTGTAGGCAAGTGTAACCTCTAAAGTAGTTTATACTTCTTTTGTATATTATAGTAATTTAGTTAATTATATAAATATTTCTGTTAGTATTAAAAGGGGTTAGAAATGATAAAATGGATAATTGCTGTGATTATTGCACTTCTTGTAGTTAGTTATATTGTTTCCCCAGAACAAAGATTTGAGATAGAACGATTTTTTAAGAATTTAGGTGAAGATATAAAAAATGTGAAAATAGATACGCCAATAGTTTCAAGCTGTGAAAAAAATGCTATAGAAATGACCCCAAAATATTGGCTTACCCATGACTCAAATGCTTACTGGGGATATTATTCACGTGCTGGTGATTGGGGCTATGGAAATTTTCCAACCCCATATAATATTGTTTTCCCGCATCTTAATAAATGGAATGATGGAAACATCATTAGGCTAAATTTAGATGATTATACAAGAGCTGGTTTTGGAAGTGGGGAGAATATAAACTATAGATATTATAATGATAAAGATAATTTAGAGTATAGTAAAGATATTATTGATAAAAACGGATTAGTTTTAGGGACTAATCATTTTGGAATTAGCCCAGTTTTTAAAGTTAATGATAATTTTGAAAGCCCAACCTATACGTGGTGGGAAGATACTGAACTTTCAATCTTACATTTTAATTATTCAGGATTTAACAAAAATATTAAAAAGATGTTAGATACTGACAAGTTTGAAATAATTGTTAAATGCGACAAAATAGGACGAGAAGAAGAAATTTGCAGAGAAGAATTTAGTCAAGAAGAGGGAGATTTTGATTGTGATTATAGTTCCTACGATAATTGTATAAGTATTTTTTCTGAAACAGAACCAGATATATTTAACAATTTAGTTTATGAAATTATAGAATATAATATTAAAAATTGTGAATGGGTAAAACAATGAAAGGAAAAATAGAACTAACAAGGAAAATACAAAGAATAGGTAACTCTCTTTGTGTAGTCTTACCTAAACAAATTGCACAATTAAAAGGATGGAAACCTAAGGATTCGGTTTCTATTGTTTTGAATGAAAGGGGTGAATTGATTATAAGGGAAGTGAAATAGATGGAAAAACATAGAAATTGCATGGGTTAGATGGTAAAATCAACATTAAACAAATTAGAAAGAAAGATGATGATTTTGGGTATCTCTGGAGGCCTTATAGTTTATATCAGCATCGTGCTTGGAGAATTAATTGGATGGGTTCTCGGCGTAGAAAAATCTATCTTTTATTTTTCAGCTATAAAAATTATTTGTTCAATTTTTATAACATATCTTATTTATTTGATTGTTGTATATAGAAGAAATAAATAAATAGACTAAAATGAAGATTGATAATGTTATCAAGGGGGATGGTATTAAACTTGAATTTTTAACTTACGATTTAATAAGAATAAAAGATATATTAAGAAATAAATTTATTGGAATTATAGAATGTAATAAAGATTTAGAAGTTATTAGTTTATGGTTTTCTGACATTGTGCCAGATGGATTCTCAATGAAAAAATCAATCATTGAAAAATGGAATATGAAAAAAATAGAGTTGAAAGAAAAACAAAAAGTTTGTCCCGATTGTAAAAAAAACTGGTTAGAAGTTATTTGTGTATTGCACCACAAAAACAAAAATCAAGAGATTGACAAACTTACAAGAATTAGTTTAGAAATTGAAAAAAGAATATTAAAAGGGTATCTTAGTATTTTTGTAGGTTATAATCTATATAAAGATGCCGTAGCAAAATATGTTAAATACTACAAATCATTAAAAGACACTAAAATACTTTGCTGGAATTGTCATGGATTAGAACACCAATTAAAAAAACCATAATTTTGGTAGAATTAATTCCACACCCTTCCCACTATAAATAAAAATAAATCAAAGAATTACTGCAGTAGCAATATTAGAACCAGCAGAGGTCAATAATGAAACAACACTTCCTTCCAAATTTAATGTTTCTCCAGTTTTTGAAGGGTGCCTAATACTTAAACCTGCTGTAGTTGAAAATGAAGCGTGTCCTTTTGCTTTTCCAAAATTTTGATTCCCATAATATATTTCTGTTCTTTTGGGTTCTTCTAATTTATTTTGTTGTGTAACAAATAATCCTTCCTTTCTTATTAATGAATATCTATTCTTTTTAGCCATTTTTTATTTACACTTGCAATAAGGCAATCCTGAATTTGCTTTAAGGTAGGCTAATCTTTGGCTGATAACATTCAAACCTCCGCATTTCTTACATGCCAATCTTTTAGCTTCCTTTAATTTTTCTTGATCTTCTCTTTTATCTTCCTCTCTTTCTTTTACTATCTTCTCTTTCTCTATCTTCTTTAGCTCTTCTCTTATAAGCTTTCTAATTTCAGTTTTTGTTGCTTGATCCATTATGTATAAAATACCTTATCAAAAAAAGAACCTATTTCTATATAAATAACTTACTGTATAAAATAGAAGTGTAAATTAGACAGATTTATAAGATTTAGAATTCTTCGATTAAACATGTCAAAAACAAAAATTCCCAATACAAAAAGAGTTCAGATATTAAATAGAGATGGAAATAAATGCTTATGGTGTGGTAGTAGTGTAGTTGACGGTGTAAGATTAGAAGTTGATCATATTATTTCAGAACATTTTGGGGGTTCTTCGGACTTAGATAATTTAGGAACTTTGTGTAATTTATGTAATAGTGGCAAAAGTAGTGAATATTACGGAAACTATCTTTTATCAACTGTTCTTAATGTTCAGAATATTTGGGATAGAATTAAAAAGTTTTCAAAAGAAGACCCAGGCATTTGCTTCAATTATACTTGGCGTTTAGATTTTTATAAATTTGATGGAATTGGATTCCAAGAAGATAAAATTTTACATCAGTTTTCTATTGATTCTAATATTGCTGAGTTTAAAGATAAAAGTGCTAATATGGAAATACAATTTAGAGAAGCAGTAAAAAAAGCTTCGTTAGATTTCAAAAACTTAGTTAAGAATTTTCTTTTTGAAAATAAGGGGTTCTTTGAACTTTCAGGGGAAAAACTAGTATTTAAAAAATGGGAATAAAGAAACTAATTAAAAGTAAGGGGAAGAAGATTATTATCCAAGGTTTAATCTTTTGGTATTTAATTCCTTATATCATATATTTAAAGGACGCAACCGTTTTTATTTTTGATAAAAATATCAATAGATTTACTGAAGGTTTCGTGAAGGTTTTACTTTCAACTGTTATACACCCAGTTATATCTTTTTTTATGAACCCTCTTAAAATGCTTGGAGAAATACTCTTAGCCATATTATTTGTTTTCTTAATTTATTATTTAATTGAATGGCTAAGAGAATAGAAACAAATTGATAACTACATTTATTTTTAATAGCACCTTATTTCTTTCCAGTAAATAATTTTCTTAAAGCAAAATTAACTACTTGAGCCCTGCTTCTTAAATCTAATTCAGGATGCCCTTTAATATAAACATCAATAGATTTAGCCAACCCTTCGGGAATACTAACATTCACATATCTAATTCTTTTGGGCATTTTATTCATTTAATATTAAACGACAGGTTTATATATGAGTTTTCACTTAATATTAAATGATTATTATACGGGTGTTTTTAAATTAAAATGGGTGCGAAACGTGTGGTGAAAGGTATTATCTTTATACTTGGATTCTTTGTATTCATATGGATATTTTGGATTTTATCATTTTTTCTTTTTGGTTCATATGGGGGTATCCAGACTATTATATCTACACTCATTCTTTCATTAATCGTCTTAATTGCTTTAGTAAACATATGGAGAAAAGGTTTCAAGAAAATTAAACCCAAATCAATTTTAGTATATATTTTCGTTTCCCTATCAATTGTTTTATTAATTACCAGTATTAGTGCGTTTTCACAGATTAAAGAAAAGGATGAAGAACTTGATGATTATAGATTCTATTACAGTGCATTAACTTGTTTTGATGGCGATCAATTAATGTATCTTCCTAAGTATACTGAATATGGACGCAAATGGCTTGATTATAATTCACACAAAGAAGTTTCTTTTAAAATGACTGCCGATTATAGTATCAGTCGGCATACCTGTGAGGAAGAATTTGAGAGGCAAGGTTATATGGTTGAAGATCCCTATGATAATTTAGAATATCCATTTAAAATCGGTTCTCTTAAAAATTTTGCATGTGAAATTATTTGGGTTAACAAGCTTGGATTAGATGGAGGTTTAGAGTATGGATGTAAGTGTGAATACATCGCAGATGATAGTGATCCATCAACATAAAATGAAGATAAAGATTGTAATTATGATGCTATTAATGTTTATTATTGGTTTTGGCATTATTATTAGTGGATGTACAATCTCTAATGAAGCAAAATGCGAAATTGAATATAAATCGTGTGTTCACGATTGCGGGGAAGGTATTTTAAGTAGTATATGTAAAGAAAAATGTACCTATGACCGTAAACAATGTTTGGATAAATAACTAATATTAAGAGGTACGAAATTTGAAAGGAGGTGAAAATGGCAAGATGAAGAAATTAATTCTAATTGGATTATTTTTAGTGATGATTGCTTTTGTAGTATTCTCTCAAACTGATGATATGCAACAATCCCCAGAGTTATCTAACATAAGACTCTCAAAAGGTGTGGATTGTGAAGTGATTTGTAATGGCGGATGTGCACCAGCTCCAGATGGTTGGAATTTGACTGAGAATATAGGAACATCTGGTGGGTGGTCTTCAAATGGGGCTGGCGGTAGATGTGCTTGGTCTGTAAATGAAAATGGATGGCAATATTATCCAGGCGTAGAAAGGATGTGTTGTTATTTCCAAAATTAATTTTTTCTTTTATTTTCATTTTCATACAACCGATTATAAAGCGTTTGGTGATTCAACCCTAATTCCTTAGCAACATCCCTTAAGCTTCTCCCTTTATCCAGTTCAGCCTTAGCATAATGCTCATTAAATTTAACTTTATTCCTTCCCCATTTCCCCCTTTCTTTTATAGCTCTGGCTACACCATCCTTAACTCTTTCAGCTATTATGCTTCTTTCAAACTGAGCAAAACCTGAAACAATAGTAAAAAAGAACTCTCCCATAGCTGAAGTTGTATCTATGTTTTCATTATAGGAAACAAAATCAATACCTAAAGCCTTAAACTCATCTAAAGTTGTAAGCAGATGTTTTGATGATCTTCCAAATCTATCATAGCGATAAACTAAGCAAACATCAAACTTTCTTTTTCTTGCGTCATCCATTAATTTATTTAGTTCTGGTCTTGATTCCTTAGCTCCAGATATTCCCTTATCAATATATTTCTTAAAGACTTTCCAGCCTCTCTTCTTGCAGTAATCGGCTAAAAGACTATCTTGGGTTTTGATATCCTGTTTATCCTTTGTGCTTACACGCATGTAAACCCCAGCAGTTTTATTTTGTTTCATTCTTCAGATACAACCTCCTTTTTGTTATCTACATCCTTTGGAAACTTCGTAGTTATACGAGGTTTGTAATAATTCTTTTTGCATCTCTTTAGGAGCTTTTGTAATTTCCATGCCTGTTGTTAATGGTATTTCCTTTCTCTCTATTGCTTTTTGTATTTCTTTAGGAGCTTTTTCTAACATTAAAACTTGTCTAATCCATCCCTCTGAACATCCAATTCTTCTTGCTACTTCTCTAAATCCACCTTTTTTACCACGACCGCCTTGAAACTGCGTATCACTACGCATTAATTTCTTTATAGCTTCTCTTTGGTCGTGGATTGTCATTGATTGTCTTGCTACTTCTGAATAACCTTTTGAGGGTCTCCCTTCTCCCCCTCTACCTCTTATTGAATCAGTTTTCGTAGCACTACGAATACTCAATAACTTTTTTATAGCTTCTCTTTGGTCGTTTATTTTTACATCAGTCATATTCTAATCTCTTATTTTCTTGTTTAATCCTACCAAATTCTTTCAAATTCTTGAACCCCGACCCCTGCTACCTGCCTCCAAACATTTTTATGTTAGTATCATATTATATTTATAGCAAACCATAACGTTTGCCCAAACATCCCACAAATTATTTGTTTATTAATTAATTTATTTTTATTAATCATTTCTCAAAACCTTATAAGCCCTGTATTGCTTTTTTCTCCAGTTGCGCTTGCTTATTTCATAAGCTCTGCCATCTTGAAAATTAATTAAGATTACAGAACAATTCCATAATTCTTGATGCTTGTAATCACTGAATCTTCCCCCTATCCAGTAATATCCATCATCACCATCAAATTCTTTTCCTATTATTTCTTCCAAAAAACATACAAGATCATAAATTGTTTTTATTTTTAGATATTCATTATAATATTTGCTATCCATATTAATAATTAAACTGTCCTGCACATCAATACATTCGGCTGGAAAATTCTTGTGCCCTTTTCTCTTTTTTCTAAATGGGCAGATTCTTATTCCTAGTTCTTTGCTCCATTCTTTCATGATCTCACCTTTTCTTTAATTAATATATTCCATGCAAAATTCTTTTCTGGTTTTTTAAGATTTAATCTATCAATTGGTTCTATTACAACTGGCAACCATCTGGGTTTGGAATATGTTGCACCTTGTTGATTTCTGTAATGTTTGCCTTTATACTTAATTAATTTTATTTTATCATTTCCTTTTTCATGCTTTTTTAAATTACATTTCCTGAAAAAAATCCTTCTCTCATCCAGTAGTTCCCAAAACGATTGTTTAAATTCTTTTGAAACATTACCGCACAAATAAAGGTTTAAATTTGGAAATCCTATAAATTCATTGCCTTTATCATTTAAATGCTCTTTTAATTTGTGAAAAGTTGGTTTTTTATTATTTACAATAAATTTTATCATTGATTGTTTTATTTGTTCTATATTCTTTTTCATGTTTCTGTACCTCCTTCTTTTTCTTTTTTGTTTCCTATAAGCCCAATCAAAACTAAAACAAAGGCTAAAATTCCTAGAATGTAATATGCAATCAACAGCATCCAATTTGATTTTATGATTGTGTTAAACTCTTCAATTATATACGAAAATGCCAAGATTATGCTGGCTAACCAGAACAAAAACATTAATGCTATTCCAAACCAAAAAATCGGTTTCACTCTTCAACCCTCAGAAAACCAAGCAAAGATTCAAATATAATTTCTTTGTGTTTATCCTTTTCAACATACATGTTCAATTCTGTTTTCCCAATTTCCAATTCCTTTGAATTTTTGAGTGAATGCAATGTTATGAGAAAAAAAGCATTGCTGTCTTTAATCTGTTTTACAGCTTCTTCTTTTGCTTTTGCTATATTCTTTTCTGTTGATTTTATTTCCCAGAATGTTTTGTATTTCACTTATTGTACCTCCTTGCTATCTTTTTTGTACAAAAATATCGGGATACTCAATTGTGCTTTTGGCACGTGGCTGGCTGACCATGAGATACCCCGATATCTCAGATCTGAGATTATGAACCAGCCACTACAAGGGAGAAGTAGAGGCTGGAAATGGGTTATGTAATTGATGGCAAGCATTAGATTATAAGCCCACTTCATCGGAGGTGAAGGCTGACAAAACCTATTTCTCAATGAAGCAGGCTTAGGATGTAGCCTGAAAAAAAGTGAAAGTGGCAAATCCTTCCACTTAACAGGACTACCCCACATGCGAGTATTAATATGAGTTTTAGGTGTCATCATCTATCTCCTTATTAAAAACGGCGTTAACACTATTCTTTAGCTCTTTTTTGGCGATTAATTGTTGTTTAACCCAATACTTGTAACGGCATGAATCTGAGCAAAAGCGTGCATTTCTCTGGCTCCAAGAATCTATTTTTTTCGAACAATTTAAGCAAAATCCAACATTTACCATTTTGATTTTTTATACTTAAATAAGAAAACACCCTGACAACCCTGACAATCCTGACATTTGCGTCAACCTTGTCAACCTTGTCAACCTATTTCCTAATTTAAAGTCTTTGGACGTCACCCCCATTTTCGCTTTTTTGATGCTTTATTCCTTTCCAGCATTGTACTCTTTGCTTAATTCCTTCAATCTCTAATTGCGGTCTGTAATCTTCGACTCTAATACTTCTTTGCAAATCCCTATGAAATGTGCCCTCTGAAAGTGGTGGATAACTCTTTTCCCTACAATAATCAGTGTAATGTGTAAACAATTCTCTTTTTTGCTCAAACGATTCAGGTGAAATCTTTATACAATCCATAATAAATGCCTTTACACTATCGGACATTCGAATATATTCTTCTCTAACTTCCTTCACTGATTTTGCAGTACTGAAATCTTTGTTATCCAAAAGTCTCTTCAAACCGATAATAGCCCAATTTAAAATTCCAGATAACTCAGATTCTGTTGTTAATTTTGATAATAAATCCTTGTTAGCACTAGATCCGATAAATTGATTTGGAAAATTGATTATGATCCATCTTCTAAAAAATGCATCCGAATCATCGGGAGTTTTAGGAACTGCATTACAACTAAAAATCAATTTTGCGTAATTATCAAAGAAAAACTCATCCTTAAATTTTCTTTCTGCTCGTATGCTGTCCTCTCCTGTCAATGCTTTAAATATTCCAGTTTCTTTCAGCTCCGCTGAGGATAAATCAGCATAAATATTAGCTAATTTCCCAAACAAAGATGACACCGAAAACCGATTTATACACAGTTGTTGCAAAGGTATTGCACTAATATTCTGATTTCCTAAAAAATATCGTAATACATTCAACAAAGTAGATTTACCGTTTGCCCCAACACCAACAAACATTATAGCTTTATGAATATTATATTTTTTGAATAATACATAACCAAAAATTTCCTGAATTATATTATGTGTATCCTCTGGCAAAATCTGTTTTAAAAATTCTTCAAACTTATTGCATTTAGATTCTGAATCAAAATCCACAGGTATTTTGTTGAAAAATATTATATCAAAGTTATGTGGCTCTACTTCCATTGTATTTAAATCCAAAATCCCATTATTCAAACATATCTTATAAATCGGTTCAACAATTTTAATTCTATTTTTGTATGATGATCTCCTAATATGTGCCAACGTTTCATTTACAACGTGAATCGACGATAATCCACCAAGCCCTTTTTGAATAAATTGTGCAATTTTAATTTCTCCATAAGGAACATAAACACCACTTTCATAAACAAAAATCTCATCTGTGTCCTGAACAGTAAACAAATAAAATTTATTCATACAAAGGGCAGATAGCCTATACAAAGCCTCTGAATTTTTTGTGTCTTTAGCATTCAACATGGATTTTATTTTTTGGAATTCCTGCTGTACACTTTCTTGAACATCATCTGCTTCAAGAGAATCCAATATTTTATCAAAGTCTATAAAAAAACCATCAGTTTTTTCATTTAATATATTTACCTGATGCATTAAATCATCTTCACTTTTTGCAAATCTTATTTTGTTTCTAATTCTATTTCTTTCTGAAACTGCCCATTCCCTAGTATGGGGTAATATTTTATTTTCAACAATTTGTTTTATCTGAATCAAATCTGCCATTTTTCACCTTATTTTTTAAGAATAAATCAATATCAATAAGCTGTGTTACGCCCCTCAATCTACACTTCTTTTTATCACACTTTGTAAGCCCGCCAAAAGAATTTAACAAGCTTCCACAACTTGAACATTTTCTTAATTTTAAAATAAAATTTGTAAGGTTATCTTTATCTAAAATAAAAAATTGATTTGAAATCTGCAAAAGAGACCTTAAAACATCTGAAATTGATAGGTCTGTCTCTGTTTTTAGCTCATTTATAAAAATCCTATCTTCTCTTTCAACCCTAAAATTTATTAGTTGTTTTACCATTTTTTAAATATTACAAACCTTTTAAACAACCAGAACTAAGCCAATTTGGATTATTAATAAAAAATTTAGTTCCCTGTTGTTAAAGGTGAAGTTTTGGCTTCACCTTTGATTTGCGATTTAATCTCCTCCCACCACACTGAAATTGGCAGATTTTCCTTCACATCTTTTTTTTGTTTCATTTCTATTACAGGTTATGAAATATATTACGGTTATAGTTCAAAAGATATATAAATGTTTCGATTCCTGTAATATATGGTTTAAGGAGGTATAATGGAAAAAAAGAAGCTGAAAAATTATGGAATAGACAGCACACCAATAGATATAGATGAAAAAACATGGGCTATCTTTGACTTATGTTCCAAAGAAAAAAATATATATCAGATTTCTAAAGAAATTGGACTTGCTTATAAAAACACGATGGCAAGGCTAAAATCTTATGAAAAAAAGGGATGGTTGAAAAAACATCAAATTCAAACTGAAAGAACGCAAACCATCTATAAGTTAACTCCAAAGGGGATATCATTTTATAAATTAGTAAAAGATATCTTTACAAAAACAACAGACGAAACAGGAAGAAAGATTGACATAAAAAAGATTAGAATAAATTAGTTCGTAATATATAGCGGTAAACAACATATTTAGTGCCATACTAAAATAGATTTATAAAGAATAGAATCTTTCAATTTTTATGAAAAAAAAATATTTGAAAATTATGAATATCCTAATTCCTAAAAATAAAAAAAGAAAAATATCAGAGCCAGATTATAAAAGTGAAAATTTTTCAGTATGGATTAAATAATCTTTAATTATTAACATCATCCATCCTTCTAAACATCCCATTCTTCTTACTATAACTTCAACTAATTTTATTCATAATCTCTTTTAACCTTTCAGATTTTACTTCTTTCATTAACAATTCAACAAAAGACTTAATCTGGCTTTCTGATTCCTTAAATTCCATAGCTCCTTTGTAATCTAAGGGTCTTCCACACTTACTACAAAACTTATTAGTTGCAGAATTTTCATAACCACAAACAGCACAGGTTTTAGGTTTGGTTTTATCTCCATTCTGTTTTTCATTGATTAATTTACCTGCTTTCTCCAATTGCTTTCTATCAACATCAGCTCCAGATAAATGAATATAAACTTTAGGCATTTGGCTATCTGCACTCCAACCAGCTATGATCCTTAATTCTGCTTCAGTAAAACCATCCCCTGCTAAATGTGTTAATCTACTATGTCTTAACAAATGTGGATATATTTTCTTGTTAAGTTTAGAATTTTTGGCATATTTATTTAGAATAGTATGCAGACCATTAAAACCAAGTCCCATATCCAAATGAGAACCTATATTAGTCCATAAAGGAGCTTCTGGATCATTCTTGCTTGGATGTTGGTTTAACCAACTAGTTAAATCTGGCACAGAATCTAACAACCTAATTCTCCTACTGCCTGTCTTTCCAGAAACAACAACCACAGCTCCATATTCATCTAAAGCAACATTCTTTAATCTTACATTTAGCCATTCACCACTCCTACAACCACTCTCATATAAAGTAAATACCAATGCCTTATCTCTAAAGTTATCTGCACAGCCAACTAGCTTTAATATATCCTCTTTAGTAAAAATATCATCTGGCACTTTAAACTTCTTATTTCTTTTTATCTTAATATCTTCAACAACTTCTGACTTACCTATTCTCTTAAAAAAAGTTTTAATTGATAGTTTTATTTGTTCTATTGTTTGTTTGGAATACATACCTTTTCTCTTAAATCTCTTACTTTGAACATTATATCCATTCTCCAATAAGTCTATTATAAAATCATCTACAGCCTTTTTTGTTAATTGATCTACTTCCTTCCCTGTGTTTCTAAATAACATAGATAAATTCTTTATGTTAATGCTTCTTGAATGAGCAGATAACCCATTTTTTAATAAAGTCCTATTGTATTCTAACATAGTTTTTCTTTGCTTTTCTGTTAGTCTATCATCTTCTATTTGTTTTTTGATTCTGTTCTCTTTATTTCTAATGTCTTTATCTCTGGCAATTTCCATTTATTTTCTCCCAACACTATCCCCTTTATAAAGGATGTATTACGAAGTATAAACTAATTAGAAAAGTAGGCAAGTGTAAGCCACATTCTGTTAGGTTTCCACCAAAGATGGACAAACCATCCTGACATTCAACTAAGCGTCTCAAAAGACTTGCACCAGTCGGGTCCACCGTTTCATCGTTCCCTTATATCTACTCAACTAGTTAACTCACTTCTGTTGCCAAAAGCTTCATAGCCTCATTGTTAAACAATATAAGGACGTGCCGTTTCTGTGCGGTTGCCTCCCATTTCTGAGACTTAATAAGCGACCGTTTTATGGTGTGTGGACTTTCCTCCCTTTGACAGGTTAGTCAGGCACTTACCTACATAAATAATTTAATTCTAACCTTTATAAACATTTCTCTTTATAGTAGTAACAAAATAGAAAGCCTTAAAAAGGGGTCTTTTTTAGTATTTATTAAGATGTCAAAAACAAGATTATTTGAATCATTCGATTCACTAAAAAAATTAATAGAAAAAGAAGAAGAAGTAAAAGAAGTAAAAGCCATACATAGAATTCATCAAGACAGCCCAACTCCTTACTTCGAAACTATTTGTACTTATTATGCTATAAGTAATTTCAATGATACAATAGGACAATATTCTGAAATAACAAAGACAAATGCTCCCAAAATGATAACTAAACCTGGAAAAGTAAGTCAAACAGAATATGTAGTAAGAAAGGTCTTTTTAACAGATTATGTCACCATATCTGAAAACTTAGAAAGCTTACCAGAAAAAGTAGATATAATATTATTATCTCAAGGAAGAAATCTTCCAATTAATAGCAAACTCTACAAACAAAAATTAGAAGAAATTAATTAAAAATGTATAGAACAAGTAGAAGAATTGGATATGTAGGTAAAAGAAAAAAAGCTGCAATCAGAGAATTTAATGAAAAATATGGTAAAGGAAATTGGAGGATTGCTTGGCAGTGGGAAGATAAAACAATAGAAAGAGAAGAAGCATTATCACATTATGAAGATGCTTATTTATATTTCTTCGAATCAAATCCAGAAGAATTAGAATGGTTAATTAATACTGCATCAGATATTTATGACATTTCTCCAAATGATGTAAATTCAGGTTTGGATTATTCCAAAAATCAAAGGGGAGCAACGCATATTCAAGATATTACCATAAGAAGAGTTGTTAACAGACTAGGGAAAAATTTTGATGGAAATAGATTACTACAAGTAAGAAGGGGAGGAGAAGCAGAAAGATATAACCCAGGAATTGTTAAATTTCATAAACCTGAAATGATTATTCAACCAAGAATAAGGGGTTGGTGGAAGCCAAATACTATAGAAGATTTTTGGCAAAGTAATAAAATTTTACAAGTTAAGAACAAAAAAAGAAGAATTAAATACTAAAAGGAACTTTCTTTCCATTTATATTAATAGTAGGAGTATAATATTCACCAGTATTGACATCATACATAACGCCTTCTGTCTCTAATAGCCTCTGTTGAGCGATATTTATAGCAGATATATCAAATATAGCTCCAATTCTTTGAACAACACCAACAAAACCTCCCTGAGATATTTTATCATGTACATCTCCCAAATATCCTCTTGGATCATTATAAGCCAATGCACCCCCAATAGCCTCACCAAAAACAGGCAAAGCATTGTCAAAATATTTCATTCTTCTAACCCATTTAAATCCTTTAGCTTTTCCAACAATGGACTTAACTCTTTGAATTGGATTTTTTATTCTAGCAGGATAATTACCTTCAGGTAAAATCAATCCCTCTTTATGTCTTCTTACTCTATCAATAGCCCTTTTCCCTTCAGCAGGAGTTCCAACCCCACTTTCTACTGCTTCTTCAATCATACGCACAACTCTGTTAGGATCGGCAATCCGTCCTTCAACATTTCCACTAGAAAACTCTACATATTTACCTTCTTTTCCAAAAAAGTCTGAAGCCACATTTTTATCAGAAGTAATAGAAATATAAGGAGACCCAGCTGGATTATCTAAAATATGGGTAATAACTGACATACTAGGGGCAGAAGATTCAGCAATTATATCATCTATCGGAAATTCAGCAACACCACGATACCATGTACGCGCATTCCCATTCGGATCCACGTACTTCAAAGGATTATTCCCAACATAAGAATAAGGACTTACTCTAGAATCAAATACAGGATCTACAGAAATAAATCTAGAAATAGAAGGATCATAATATCTAGCACCATAATAATATAGCTCTTCATCTTTTTCCTGTCCTGTAAACTTATAATTATTACTTAATCCCTCTTTACTTCCTTTCTCACTATAATCTTCTCCAAAAGGATATTGAACATTCTTTCCAATAATTTCTCCATCTTCATCACTAACAATCTTATTACTTCCTAAGAAATCTTGATTATAATAAGTAATATCATCTCCTTCCTTACTAGCAACTAATCCATTAGCTCCATACACATATATTTTTTCATTACTAGCAAAAGAAATAGGCATACATATAACTAATAATATTAAGAAAATCACACTCTTTTTCATAATTAAATTAAGAAATAATTCTATTTAAATCTTTACATCTCAGGATAACCTTGTGGCATTCCACCATGCATTGATGTTTGATTTTTACCACTAGCAATCACATCATCAATTCTTAAAATTAATTCAGAAACTTCAGTAGCACTTTTCACAGCTTGACTCTTAACTTTCAAAGGTTCTATAACTCCTCTTTCCCAAGCATCTACAACTCGGCCTTCAAAAACATCAAGACCAGCCCACTTCTCACCATTATCATGTCTACTTTTTAATTCAGTCAACATATCAATAGGATCTAATCCAGCATTTTCAGCTAAAGTTCTAGGAATAATTTCAATTGAATCAGCAAAAGCTAAAACAGCTAATTGTTCTCTTCCACTTAAACTATTTGCAAATTCTCTTAATTCCTTAGCAACCTCAATCTCGGGTGCTCCAGCACCAGCAACTACCTTACCATTCTTCAAAGAAGCAGCAATATCACCCAAAGCATCTTGTACAGCCCTTTCAACTTCAGCCAAAACATGTTCAGTACTTCCTCTAATCAATAATGTAATAGATTTTGGATTATCACAATCAACAACAAATGTCATTTGTTCATCCTCAATTTTTCTTTCTTCAACCAATCCAGCTTTACCCAAATCAGCAGAATTTAATTCTTTAATATTAGAAACAATATTAGCACCAGTTGCTCTAGATAATTTCCGCATATCACTATCTCTAATTCTCCTAATAGCATAAACTCCAGCTTTACTTAAATAATGTTGAGCCACATCATCAATTCCTTTAGTTGTAAAAACTACATTAGCTCCACTATCAATCACTTTATCAACCATATTTTTCAACATTTTCTCTTCTTGTTCTAAAAAAGATTGTATCTGACTAGGATCAGTAATTTGTATTTTAGCATCAATTTCAGTATTCTTAATTTCTAAAGCATTATTCAACAAAGCAATCTTAGCATTTTTAACAGATTTAGGCATTGTTCCAACAACTCTTTCTTTATCCAAAACTATACCTTGAATTAATTCAGATTCACTAGTGCTTCCACCAACTTTTTTCTCAACTTTAATATTATCTAAATCAATACCATCATCATCAACAATTTGTTTAATAGCTTTAACACATAGCTCTGCAATTTTTTCTTTAGAAGATTCAGCGCCTTTTCCAGTCATTGCAGTTTCAGCAATCTTAATTAAAATTTCATAATCATTTAAGCTAACTTTTTCAGAAATTCTATCTAAAATTTCTTGAGTTTTATCAGCTGCAATTCTATAACCCTTAGCAATTACAGTAGGATGAATATTTTTATCTAATAATCCTTCAGCATTCTTCAATAATTCTCCAGCCAATACAACAGCAGTAGTAGTTCCATCACCACACTCATTTTCTTGAGTCTTAGCAACTTCAACAATCATCTTAGCTGCAGGATGTTCTATCTGCATTTCTTCTAGAATCGTTACACCATCATTAGTAATAGTAACATCATTCATACTATTAACTAACATTTTATCCATACCTTTCGGACCTAAAGTAGTTCTAACAGTTTCAGCCACTAATTTAGCAGCCAAAATATTATTTCTCTGAGCATCTTTACCCATAGTTCTATTAGATCCTTCAGACAAAATATATATAGGTTGATTATCTGCCATTTGTGCTATTTGAAATAACTAAAAACTTATAAAGCTTTTGAAAGAGAATTCTGAAAAGCAAAATCAATATAAAGAAATTTATTAAGAATCAAGTATGGTAAAAATATATTTTGTTGGTGGAGAATATATAGATAAAAGAGATTCTCAAAATATTAATAAACAAGCTTTCTTAGATGCTGGAGGCAATCCAAATGTTCTTGTATTTCCATGGACTGGAAAAGATACTAAATACAGAAATATAATGAAAGACTATTTTAAAGATCTCGGAGCAAAGAATACAGAATTCGCAGAACTCTCTGATTCAATAAAAATAATTAAAAATAAAATAGAAAAATCAGATTTAATCTATCTTCCAGGCGGAGATAATGAAATATTAATGCAAAAATTAAAGAAAGTAGCCAATCTTATAAAAAATTACGATAAAGTAATCATTGGAAATAGTGCTGGTGCACTTGTATTATCAAAAAAATATGTTCACATTGAAAAACAAAATAGTAATATTAAACTCTCCATGCTTCAAGGTTTATCGCTAATAGATTTTAGTATTTCTGTACATTACAAAAGCAAAAGACCAAATTTTCCTAGTCGAAATGAAAAAGAACATAAAAAATTATCAGAAAAAACTAAATTAAAAATTTATGCAATTCCAGAACAAAGTGCGTTAGTATATGATAATGGTAATTTAAAATTTATAGGTAAAGTAAAAGTATTCTATAAAGGTAAAATTCTAAAAAAATAAAAAAATACATAGGCGAAATTAAAGCATATTCTTATTTTTAATTCTTATTTTCCAAGCAATTAGTAAACGCGCGCTGAATATCTCGTTACCTCGATACTTACACGCCGTTCCTATCAAACCTGTCTTTTACAGGAGCTTGTAGTGTCTCTTTTTGAGGCACACTTCGAGCTTAGATGCGTTCAGCTCTTATCGCTTGAGGCGTAGCTGCTCTGCCTACCTTGTCAGATAACAGATAAACCAGAGGCCTCGAACCTCCGTTCCTCTCGTACTAAAAGATCCTTCCTCTCAGACACTAAACACTTCCAGTAGATATCGAACAAACTGTCTCACACATGTTTATCCCAATTTTTTCAAATGGCATGGACTATACCTTCATCCTTCGCTTGCAGCAAAGGAGATCGACGTCTTAGCCTTGTTTTTTACAACAAAACTCTCAGCATATAGCTTCAGTCTCTACAGGGGTAAAGACTTAATTACAGTATCGTATGTTATAATTCTTTTCTTAGAATAATTAAGCTCTCCAAATTTATCAACAAGTTTACAAATCTCTAAAAAATCTTCATTAGACTTTTTATGATTTAATTTAGTTAATATTTCTAGAGCAAGCTCAATTTGCTTCTTTTTAAGCCTAACATACGGCTGCAAAAGTTCCAATATTTTTTGAACTTCCTTTGATTCAACAACAGTATAATCGCTGACTCCTGTTTTGCGATAACGAATATATCCTACTCCAAATATTTCCTTCAGCCATTCTAAAATATGAACAGATACTGTTTTTTGGTAAAAAGCAATACTTGTTCTTATTTGAAATTTCTGCTTATAATCTTTTCTTGGAATTATCTGAAAAAATATACTCCCATCACCATCCAGAAAACCAGCTACATAAGCAAGTGTTATTGAATCCATAAATCTCACCTTCCCTCGGTATTACCATATCTTTCATACTATAAAAAGACTTAGGTTTCACCGATATGAGTCGATTTTATTTTTCATACCCTCGCGGGTAAGCAACGCCGTGTGTGGTTATATTGACGTTCTGAACCCAGCTCACGAGCCGCTTTAATAAGTGAACACCTTCACCCTTGGGCGCTTCTGCACACCCAGGTTGCGGCGAGCCGACATCGTCGTAGCAAACAGCGCCGTCGATTTGGACTCTTAGGCGCTACCACTCAGTTATCCCCGAGATAGCTTTTCTGTCATCCCTATCCTCCATTAAGAAGATCTAGGGGTTCGCTAGACCAAACTTTCGTTGCTGCGTTCCTTATTGTTCGGAACACAGTCAAGCTGACTTATGCTCTTGCACTCTACATCGGATTTCCAACCCGACTGAGTCAACCTTAGGGCACTGCTGATATCTTTTCAGCAGTCTGCCGCCCCAGCGAAACTACCCACCTTATGATGTCCTCTCTTTCAGAGAGTGAGCAATGTAATTTTTGAAGGGTGGTGTCTCATTGATGCCTATTCCCAAACTTGCGTCTGGTCTTCAACAGCTTCCACCTACTCTGCACAACAAAAATCACACCGCAACAAAAAGCTGTAGTAAAGTTCTACGGGGTCTTTGCTTCCCACTGGAAGTCACTGGCCTTTGCACCAGTATAGTGTGTTCGGGGGGTTCCTGTTAGGGACAGTAGAGATCTCGTTACGCCTCTCATGCACGTCGGCAATAAACCGACAAGGCATTACGCTCAATTTGTTACTTTCACCAAAACGGCTACTAACCATCACAATGATGGCGAGCTATTATTTCTAATAACCTCTTCATATCGCTATGAAGTTCGGACTATATCTTCATCAAACTTTGATGTCTGGCGTTTAGTCTCTGAGGATTCTAGATAAAAAAATATATCTAGTCTTTCCTGCTGATTATCTGCACTCATACATTGTTACTTGTTTTCTTTATTTATAAACTTGACGTCGGTGTTTGTCAAGCTCAAAAACAAGTAGTATAAGATACTCAGACTTTCCAGCATTTGGCCAGATTTTACTAAGGCAACTTCCTTACCTTAAGAGAATTATAGTTATTCCCGCCGTTTACCAGCTCTTAGGCTCCTTGAAAAGAGCTTTGAAGTACTGGCACTGGGCAGACGTCACTGACCATACACACCTTCACAGGCTAGCGATCAGTTAGGTTTTTGTTAAACAGTCGGACCTCTCTAGTCACTGAGCCCTGTAATCGCATTCATACAAACACAATCGCAGGGATCCCTTATTCCGAAGTTACAGGACTAATTTGCCGAATTCCCTTAACAGGATTACACCCTCATACCTTAAGCTTCTAACCTAGGGGCACCAGTGCTGGTTCTGGGTACGAACGTCAAAAATTCATTTTTATTTTCTTTTCATTGACTCAAGGAATCAACCAAATGGATCATACAACCCACTATTCCTAAATTTAACCAAAATCTCATCATTAAGATACTCAATTGGCTTATTTTAGTTAACACTCCCGACAGGAAATGTTGATTTATCCCAAAGCGTCGAAAATAAAACTATCGTCGCCGTGTATTTTGACGGTAAAGGAATCTTAACCTTTTTCCCTTTCTATTACTCCATTACGAGCTAAATTAGGATCGACTTACTCTTAGCTGATCTACATTGCCAAGAAACCCTTGCCCTTTCGGTAACAGAGATTCTCACTCTGTACTGATCTTACTACCACCAGGATTCTTATTTCTACTCGGTCCACTCCCTCTCACGAGGAAACTTCTACCCAAGCAGAACACCTACCTACCGCAAACATTACTGTTGCCTATAGTATCGGTAACTGATTTAGACCCGTCCATTTTCAGGGCATAAGACCTAGAATGGTGAGCTGTTACGCTTTCTTTAAAGGATAGCTGCTTCTGAGCTTACCTCCCATCTGTCTTAGGTATTATACACCTTTCACCCTTTCACACTTAATCAGTATTTTGGGACCTTAACTACAGTCTGGGTTGTTCCCCTCTCCTGACAGACGCTTACCGCCCGCCAGCGTATCCAAGTTTCTACGATACAAGACTATTCAGAGTTGGACAAGAAACCAAGGAATTGCTTCCCAGAAATTTCAAATCCGTAGCTTTACTATTCTTGCAATCTCATCTCAGACTGGACTGCGGCCCACTTCGGTAGGAACCAGCTATCACCGGACTCGATTGGCTTTTCACCCCTAATCACAGGTCAGAAGAACGCGTGCCCGCAGAACCTCTTCAGGCCTCCACCACCTTTCACAGCGGCTTCACCTTGCCCACGATTAGATCGTCCGGTTTCGGGTAGTGTTCAAGTGACTTAAGGCGCTTTCACACCTTGTTCCTCATTGCTTGCGAACAATTGCTTTCGCTTTGGATGCGAGCTATAAACTCTTATCCTCGCCACTCAAGCACACTCCCTGGTCCGTTATTCTAAACGTACGATGCAACTCCGAAGAGCAGCATCATACCGTAACCATTAGGTTTCAGGTCTTTTAACCCCTTATTACAGGTGCTTTTCAATTTTCCTTCACAGTACTCGTACTCTATCGGTCTTGGAATGTATTTAGGGTTGGAAGTCAATGTCTCCCAAATTCATGCGCAATTTCCAATGCACACTACTCTGGAATCTACTAGGTCCCACTAACTTTACCTCTACGGGGCTATAACCCTCTAAGGCCTCTCTTTCCAGAGAAGTTTAAGTTAGTTAGCTAGGGACTAAGGTAGACCCATACACCACATCTCCTTTACCTTTCAATAAAGGATTCAGTTTGCCCTGTGTGGTTTTCTCTCGCTGATAATTAACCACATCTCAATTGATTTCTTTTCCTGCAGGTACTAAGACGTTTCAATCCCCTGCGTTCGCTATCATAAATGATTGCTATTGCTAGCAAGAAGTCTCATTCGGCAATCTTAGGTTCAAGGGCTGCATGCACCTCGCCTAAGCATATCGCAGCTTGCCACGACCTTCATCGCCAATCCAAGCCAAGTCATCCACCTAATGGCGTAGTAAGAATTAAATTATAAGGTATTTATGCTTTAATTTCGCCTATGCATGACCTTAAATGAATATAAAGTCCTTCACCCAGAACAAATGTTACTGAGCTGCACTATTGTGTACAAACCCGAAGACATTATGTCTTTTTAAAGGTTTGTATGGACCTGCCGGGAATCGAACCCGGGCCTGGGCGTTGCAAACGCCCTATTCTACCATTAGACTACAGGCCCCAATTAAGTATGGACATCTAAGTGTGTTAATAAAATAAATAGGAGGTGATCCATCCGCAGGTTCCCCTACGGATACCTTGTGACGACTTAACCCACCTCATTGAACTTAGATTCGAACCATTCAAAAAAATAATCCTCATCCAAGCCCTACTCGGTTGGCTTGACGGGCAGTGTGTGCAAGGCTCGGGGACGTGTTCACCGGGTCGTGTTGAAACCCGATTACTAGGAATTCCATCGTCATGAGAACGAATTACAGTCCTCAATCTGAACTAGGATAGGGTTTAGAGGCTTGACTTCTCCTTTCGGAGTCGTATCCCATTGTCCCTACCATTGTTGCGCGCGTGTAGCCCAGAAGATTCGGGGCATACAGACCTATCGTTGCCCACACCTTCCTCCTTGTTTCCAAGGCAGTCTCCACATTGTGCTCATTCCTCTCGAAAGAGATGCTAGCAAATGTAGACATGGGTCTTGTTCGTTGTCGGACTTAACCGAACACCTCACGGCACGAACTGACGACGGCCATGCACCACCTCTCGGCTCGTCAGGTAAAACCTTTAATCTGACCTTCATCCTGCCGTCGCTTCTGGTGAGATTCTCTGCGTATAGTTAGATTAAACCGCACGCCGCACTCCTTGTAGCGAGCCCCCGCCAATTCCTTTAAGTTTCGGCCTTGCGACTATACTTCCCAGGCGGCGAGCTTAACACCTTCGTTAGGGCTCTGCATATCCTCAAAGAATATGCACCACCTAGCTCGCAGCGTTTACAGCTAAGACTACTCGGGTATCTAATCCGTTTTGCTACCCTAGCTTTCGTCCCTCACCGTCGAAGCCGTTCTAGATAGAAGCCTTCGCCACTGGTGGTCCTTCAAGGATTATAGCATTTTACCGCTCCCCCTGAAATACCTCTATCTTCTCCCGGTTCCAAGTTTGAAAGTGTTCCCTGCACGCTGTTCAGTTAAGCTGAACAATTTCACAAGAAATTTTTCAAACAGGCTACGGACGCTTTAGGCCCAATAAAAATGATTACCACTTGAGGCGCCGGTATTACCGCGGCGGCTGGCACCGGTCTTGCCCACCTCTTATTCGCCAAACTCCTTACATTTGGCAAAAGCCTTACCATTAGTAAGGCACTTGGGATCCCCCTATCACGCTTTCGCGCATTGTAAAGGTTCCGTGACTGCTGCATCCCTTAGGACTAGGACCAGTATCTCAGTGTCCTTCTCGGGGCTAAGACTCTCATCTCCCCTACTGATCATCGGTTTGGTGAGCCATTACCTCACCAACAGCCTAATCAGCCGCCGACTCATCCTTAGACCTTACGTTTCAGAGAAAGAGCTTTCCAGCACCAATCTCCTATTCGGGTTTAGCCTCAGTTTCCCAGAGGTTATCCCAAATCTAAGGGCAGATTATCGACGTGTTACTGAGCCTTATGCCGGTGTTCCGAAGAACCCCTGACTTGCATGTCTAATTCGGATCCCAATAGCAGTAATCTCCCGCAGGATCAACGGGAATTATTATATATCGCAAGTATTAAAATTGACAGTTACTCTATTAACACTTTACTTTGTCCATACATCATGCTTAAAAAGTAATTAAGCACTCACAAAACACATAATATCAGAAGACGATTCTTCTTCACGCGTGTGTAAAATATTGTGTAAATAAGATATTTATAAATATATCTATTTCTTCTTTCGCTTTCTCTTTTCTTTCTTCATCTTTTTACGTTGCCACTTCCATCTCATCTGTCCTTTTTTCTTCCAACGTCGCGAACTTCTTTTCATCTCCTAAAACAGGTTAAACGGTATTTTATAAAACTTTCTAAAAATTCTATTCAACAATCCAAGTCTGAATAAAAATCACAACAATAGCAATTATACTAATTATTCCTTTCATAGCTAAAAATGCAGGATTATTTATTCCAAAAAAAGGTAAACTAAGAAGACCTGCGAGAATTGCAATTGCACCAATAGTTACAGTAGTTAAATGTGTAAAATTGTTTGAAGTCAATCCATTATTAACTATAGATTGTAATCTTTTAAACCTAGACTCAATAGTAATACCAAAACCAATTATAAACATCCAGAATGATTCTATATAAGGACTCAAATTATAATCAAACAAAGTGTGACTGATAATTCCAACAAAACCTAAAATACTAACTATAGATAAAATTGTAACAAATCTATGAGAAACTTTAATCTTATTAGGAACTTTTTTCTGCACACTCTTTTTCATAATAGAATTTTTAGAAGTTTGTATTTTTAAAGTTTTCTTAAAAAATATATGCTCCCGAATCTTAACTAATACTCCTATTTGTCAATAACTCTTCAACTTTTTTAACAATGTCTTTAAGAATAGTTTCCTTATCTTTCTCAGCATCAATCAAATTAAGATCAGAATATTCTTGAATTAACTGGTGATAATTAGATAACACTTTAGCTAATTTTTCCTTATTTTCAAACAATTCAAAACATACTCTGCTAGAAGACATTCTCTGAATACAAGTCTCAGGATTAGTATTAAGGAAAAAAGAAATATCTGGATTGAGAAACTGTTGGTTTAATAATTTTAACCACCCTATATCACAATCAACAGCACCAAAAGCAAGTGAAGAATAAAAATAACGATCACAAATTACCGTGACTCCATTTTGTAAAGCTGGAATAATTTCTTTCTCTAAATGGTGAGCACGATCAGCAGAGAATAATAATTGTAATCCTTCAGGATTGATTTTCCAATCACCAGTCAAAACCCCCCGAATCAGACCACCAATAAGATTGTTTGTGGGCTCTTTAGTAACAATTGCTTTTATTCCTTTTATATCTAAATAATTTCGTAACAGTTCACATTGTGTAGTACTCCCGCTTCCATCCAGACCTTCAATAACAATAAATAATCCTTTCTTCATATTTTTAAGAATAAAATTTAATTTAAATCAATTTATGTATTAAAGTATTACTTTTTAAAAATAAAAAAGAATGCTCCCGCCGGGATTTGAACCCGGGTCACTGGCGTGAAAGGCCAGCATCCTCTCGGCAAGATAAACATGTATAGTTACACCTTATGGCCGGACTAGACTACAGGAGCATCCGAATTTAGAGAAAATTAAAGGTTTTTAAAACTTGCTATAAATCTATCATTGTGATATTTATTACTAAAACCAATATTATTATAATATTTTCTTACCATATCTTTTCTGCCAATATAAGTTTGAGGAGTATCTTTACCAGACCACTTATTTATTTTAATATCTAAAATATCCATCGCTTCAGAAAAAGAATCTCTTAAATTAGGAATTGCACTTTTAAACCAAATACAGGGATAATTTCTACCAGTTAAGGGACATACAGAACCATCAGTATCTATTAATCCCCTAACACATGCCTTTAAATAATTTTTATCGTTAAATATCCAATCAGGAATTTTTTGATTATTTTTCTTCTTATTCCCTGAATTTAAGCCAAAAGATCTAAGAAGTTTTACTAGGTTTATTCTATTGACATATAGATTAATTGCATTAGAATTCTTAGAAATATAATAAGAAGCTCTAACACCAAAAAGATCAAAAATAAGATTATAAACATATTCAGTTAAATAATAAAAATCATTTTTAGAGTTTCCAGTTACTCTGATTCCAGAAAAATACTGTTTCTTTACTTTATTTTCATAATTTGTGACACAACCATCTCCCAACATTACACCAATAAATTCCGCTAGCTTTTCGCTTTTTTGAGGAACTTTAATTTGTTTGGGATAAGCATACTTTCCCAAATTTTTAGCAGTGTAAATTTTAACCTCCCTTAAATTTAAATCGTTCAAATCCAAAAAATTACTTAATTCTTTCAATTGTAACTCACTAATACTTCTTACAACTCCATAAAATATTTGCTTAACAGTGACTCCAGAAATTTTAGTTAGCTCAGTCAAACTATAACTACTATTTCCTATCTTTTCAACCAATTCATTAGAAATTTTATAACGCTTTGTCATTACATATAACATAGTAAAATTCATTTATAAATCTGGTGCTGGTGGTTGTCAAGCTTGTCAAACTCAAAAAATAAAAAATGAGCCCGACCGGATTTGAACCGGCGACCTTTAGACGAAATTAACAAATTAATCTTAATTTCTCTGGCTGTCTTAAGCTATTAGCATGGCGGCCATATAAGACTTGCACTTAACTTTTTTAAGGTTAATCAGTGCTCTACCAGGCTAAGCTACGGGCTCACTTAAGAAAAATTGGTCAAAACTTTATATTTAAACCTTTCTAAAAAATCTCATAGCAAAAATTTCAATTAAATTTCTTAGAGGTAAAGGTTCACTAACAACTATAATTTTATTCTCTTTTATAGATCTAAAAATAGATTTCATATCCTTCTCAGAATCAATCATAGAATAAGTTTTATTAAATTGTAAAGGCATAATATGGCAATCAGAATTTCCAATCAAACTTTTTCCATATTTTTTAGCAACATTAACAGCTTTTTTATTCCAGTTAAATAAATGATTATAAAAATGGCAATATTCTATTGCATCAAATAAATCAATATTTTCAATTAATTTATTTCCTAAACAAGATTTATCCTTAAAATATGGATGAGCCGCAACAACTAAACAATCATCCTTATCTTTCAGTTTTCTCAAGTCACTTAAATTTCTAATTTCATTAATATCAAAATTTCCATAAACCAAAACATGTTTTCCTTCCAATGTTAATTCAGTTCCAGGAATCAATAAAATATTTTTAGATTTAGCATATTCAACAATTTCATCAGAATAAAAAACTTGATTATGACAAGTAAAAGATAAAACATCAAAATTTAATTCAGCAGCTTTATCAATTAATTCTTTCGCATTATATTCTATCCATTTAGAATCAATTTTATCCTCTTTTGTATGTAAATGTAAATCACACCTCAGCATTAAAATAATTCAATAGAACTTCTTTATAAAATTTATTAAAGAAAATCAAACTAAAAACCTTTAAAAACAAAATAAAACAGTCAATTTTATGTTAATTGGCATAATCGGAAAAGCAAATGTAGGAAAATCAACATTCTTCAAAGCTTTAACACTTTCAGAAGTTGAAATAGCTAATTATCCATTCGCTACTATAAAACCAAATCAGGGTGTAGGCTATGTAAAAATAAAAGATGTAGCAAAAGAATTCAACAAAACTGCAAATCCAAGAGATGGTTTTATATTAGAAGATTTCAGATTTGTTCCTGTAGAATTATTAGATGTAGCTGGTTTAGTTCCAGGTGCCCATAAAGGAATAGGTCTAGGAAACCAATTTCTTACAGATTTAAATCAAGCAGACGCATTAATTCATGTTATAGATATTTCAGGAGGAACAAATGAAAAGGGTGAACCTCTTCCAGAAAATACATACAATCCTTCAGAAGATATTAGATTCCTAGAATTAGAATTAGATATGTGGTATCTTCAATTAATAAAAAAGGGTTGGACAAAATTCTCAAAGCAGTTAGCACATTCAAAAGAAATTCATAAATTATTAACAAAACAACTTTCAGGATTAAAAGTTACAGAAGACATGATTAAAGAAACGATCAAGAATTTACCAAAAAATCCAACTCAATGGTCTGAAAAAGAATTACTAGATTTAGCAACCCAATTAAGAATTAAATCCAAACCAATGATAATAGCAGCAAACAAAATAGATATTCCAAATGCAGAAGAAAATTTCGAAAGAATCCAAAAAGAATTTCCAAATTATAAAATTATCAAATGCTCATCAGAATCAGAAGTAGCTCTAAAAGAAGCAGCTAAAAAAGAATTAATAGATTATACACCAGGAGATAACAAATTTAAAATAAAGGGGAATTTAAATGATAAACAAAAAAATGCTTTAGAATTTATCAATAAAAATATTTTGGAAAAATTTAATTCTACCGGAGTACAAGATATCTTAAATTACATTGTATTTGACTTACTAAAATATATTGCACTTCATCCTGGTGGAGTTTCAAAATTAGAAGATAAAGATGGAAATGTTATTCCAGATTGTTTCTTAATGCCTGAAAACACAACAGCATTAGAATTTGCTTATAGATTACATACAGATTTTGGGAAAAACTTTATAAAAGCAATGGATGTAAAAACTAAAAAACCAATAGGTAAAGATTATAAATTAAAACATTTGGATATAATAGAAATTATGACAAGGAAATGAATATGAATCAAATAAATTCTTCAATTACTAATTTCAAAAAGCCTTTAGTCCTAAATATAAAATCAGCTAAATCCAACTCTCTTTATTCCAGCACCTATATCGCGGGTAAGCTGGCTCATCCATCTAGGAATAATATCTTTTTTAAGATTAATATACTCAAACTTTTCTACATCCCTAATTTCTTTCAATTTCGGCAGCATAATTAATACTGTAACCAATCTTAGAACACTACTCAGGACAAAAATAAATAAGATTGGTTCCAACCATAGTATTCTTCCTGTATAAGAAGATAGTGTCCCCCCCAAAGTAGATCCTATAAATGCACCTAAAGAAATTAAAACAGAATTATAAGCCACACACAACGCCATTTTTTGAGGAGTAACAGCATAATAAATAAAATTAGCAGTTGATAAACTAAACCCAGACCAAATAAATCCAGAAAAAGCTTCGACAAAAATAAGATAAGGCAAAACTAAATAAGGAATCTTATCCAATAGAATAAGAGTAATCAACCATAATAAAGGAATTAAAAAAATAAAAGGACTAGTTAATCTCATAACTGTAATATTTCCATATTTATCTCCTAATTTGCCCCACAATGGCATAGAAAGCAAACCAATAACTATAGAACTCACAACAATAAATGTATAATCAATATAACTAAATCCTAAATTTTTTAACATATAAACAGCAAAAAATGGAGATGCAACAGCAGTAGCAAAAGATATTAAGGAAGAAAAAATAACAAATCTGCCAAAGTTATTTAAAGATATCTTCTTAATAAACTGAACGAAGCTAAAATAAGATCCCTCAACTTTAGTTATTGGAGGTTCGTACTTTCTAGTAAAAAGGTATGCGGAAATTCCTCTTCCTATCAGTGCTATTGAAAAAATTACTCCAAACCCAAGAAGAAGATGAAAAGTCTTAAAATAATCAAGAACCACACCAGCAATAAAAGTACACATTAAACCAATTATTCCAGTTATCAGATTTCTTTTAGCAAAATAAGAGTCTCTATTTCTTGTAACTAAATCCTTCATCCATGATCCCCAAGCTGGTCCAACAAAAGCAGAAAAAGTCACCAAGATAGTAAAAACAGCTATTAACAAAATAGAAGTAATTAAAATTGGTAGTTTAAAAACCAAAGAAATTATGCCAACTCCCAAAAGAGGAAGCCACATGAATGCTTGAAAGGATACAAAAATTGTTATGATTCTCTTTCTAGTATATTTTCCTACAAGCTTGGAACTAAAAATCTGTGATATGCTTCCTATTAATCCAGGAAGAGAACTAAGCAAACCTATAAATACGTTTGAGAACCCTAGTGCCAATGCATATGGTATAACATATCTCAAACCAAAACCATCCATAACACTATATGCCGAACCCTCAACAATGCTTATCTTGCTTGCTTTTTCCCTCAACCGCATATCATCACTTTGATTTTGTGAAGTTGAATTGGTTTGCTCGCTCATTTTTTTAATGCCATGTTAATTTACAAAATTGTTATTTTAATCATAATACAAATCGCTGAGAGAGTATAAAATCTCCTATATTTAAAACTATCTAAACCCTTGTATTGTAACATAAACGGGACTTATTTTTAGTCCTCCGATAGATTTTGGTTAGCTGACTTTCCTACCATAATATTTATAAAAAGGGGTTTATTCCATTTTTAGGGTAATCAAAATGAGTAAATTATCAATC